>CAYSIR010000087.1:0-10233 GCA_964431105.1 uncultured Leptolyngbya sp.
GGTAGTGGTATTCATGTCAGGATTTTGGGTGGTGTGGGCAACGCCCACACCACCCAAACTCCTTACCAATAGAGGGCTACCAGACGCTGCACATTTTTTGCCTAGCAAGGCTTCCTCATAAGCTCTGACTAACCGACTTCGATACTACGCCAGCGGCTCCGCCCCCTCGCCGGACTGGTTCTGCCGCTGCTTCAACCTGCCCATCTGGATATACAATCAGTCCAGTTGCCGCGCCGATTTCAGGTAAGGACGTTAGAGTATGCCCCAAACGGCTTAACCCTATTCCTAGGGGACGTTGATCTAATTGACTATCGACTGCTGTCTCACCAGTATTGCGCTGTGAGATCCGAGGAAAAGCGATCGCTTCTGCCATCGATCGATCAAAGTCCATTAGGTTAACCATCAGTCCTATCACCGTTGTAATAATCGTCGAACCACCCGGTGATCCGAACGCTAGAACTCGACCATCAGGGGCGATCGCAATAGTTGGAGCCATACTGCTACGAGGTCGTTTGAAGGGTTCAGGACTATTGGGGTGGGGAGCCGCATCAAAGTCTGTTAATTCATTATTTAGCAAAAATCCATATCCAGGTACAACGATTCCTGATCCTCCAGTAGATTCAATCGTCATCGTATAGGAAACAACATTGCCCATGCGATCGCTCACAACCAGATGAGTCGTTGATGTTCCCTCCTGAGCATTGACCTGGGCAGTGGTTAAGGCAGCCCCACTCGGACTTGGATCAAATTGAAACATAAACGGATTGCCTGCCTCTGCGCGATCTGCCTCTGAAGCGCGATCGCCAATAGATAAGCGTCGCTCAGTTGCATAGTCAATATCAAGTAACCCTGCAACCGGCACATCCACAAATTCTGGATCACCCAGATACGAATTGCGATCGGCAAATGCCAAGCGTTCGGCTTCAATCACCTGATGCCAGGCTTGGGGTTCATCCATCTCTTTCAGATCAAGTTTAGATAAGATATTTAAGACCTGTAAAGACGTAATGCCGCCACTACTAGGTAAGCCCATGCCATATATCTCATAACCGCGATAGGTAGTGCGAACCGGTGGACGTACTCGTAGGTGATAAGCATCGAGATCTGCCAGTGTCATCTGACCCGCTACAGCCGAAAAAGGAGGATTATCTACCACAGGCGGGTGTTGAACAGTATCGACGATCGCCTCCCCAAGCCGCCCTCGGTATAGCCAATTGACGCCATTTACGGCCAGTTGTCGGTAGGTATTGGCTAAATCTGGATTACGGAAGCGATCGCCGACCTGCGGCAAACCATTGGCTAAAAATAGCGATCGCGTTGATGTAAATGCTTCAAACCGCGATTGATTTCGCTGGAGTTGTTCCACAAATGTTTGATCCAACTCAAACCCAGATTCAGCTAGATCAATAGCCGGAGCCAACAGGTCAGCTAGCGATCGCGTTCCGTATCGTTCGAGCGCCGAAACCCACATCATCGGCGTTCCTGGCACACCCACCGCTGCTCCGCTACTAATCCGATTGGGAAAAAAAGAAAGCGGCTCTCCGACAGAACTATCCGGATCACGAAACAGATCGATCGTAGTTGCAGCAGGCGCTTGTTCCCGCCCATCCAGAGTAAGAATGCGATCACTCTCTTTCTGGTAAATTAGCATGAAGTCGCCGCCCCCAATACCGCCAGAGAAAGGATCGGTTACCCCCAATGCTGCTGCCGTTGCGATCGCAGCATCTACCGCATTGCCGCCCTCCCGCAAAATATCTAGACCAATGCGAGTTGCCCGCTCATCCACCGAGGCGACTGCCCCGTCATGACCAATCGCTGTATCAATCGCTGTAGCTTGTGCCGGTAGCCACAGGGCTGACCGACAAAGAACCAGTGCTAATACCATACCAGTGACCAGCCAGAGAATGAACCCTCGCACCATAGCGTTATCCAAAATAGGTTATTTCTATCCTACGCTTCATTGCTCCCGTTTGCTCAGCCTGATGCAAAGGTTATCCAACGCTATTGATGGGCGATCGCTGCATCATTAAAACGTCTCCCCGTTTATGAAATATGACAATCACCAGCAATCAATCGGCTGTTGTCGCAATATGCGGTATTGTTTAGAACAGAGAACAAGCTGCTTGGCATGATTGCCTTGTGCATTTCATGAAATGCGGTTTTTCTCTCTGTGTATTTTGAGCCTCAATGCTTTATGACTAACTTTGATCAAATTCCCTTCGTCAGCATCAATGATGAAGCCATTTCTCTCGCAACAACTTTACAATACCTACAGCTATCCGGTCGTTTGATTCCATTGCTGCAAGATATTGTCAGCCAGCATATTACTTACCAAGAAGTTAAAAAGAGAGATACAGCACTAACAGTTGACCAAGGCGATATTGATCAAGCGGTGATTGATTTTCGCTTAACGAATCAATTAAATGATGTAGAAGCATTTCAAACATGGTTATCTTCACAAGGGATGAGCTACGAGGGTTTTCAGCGTCGTATTGTGCTAGCGCTCAAGGTTGATAGACTGAAGAAACAGATTACTGAACCTGATCTTACAACCTATTTTCAAGATAATCAAACCATTTTGGGACAAGCGGAACTATCCTGCGCTATCTGTAATGATGAAGCGATCGCGCTTACCCTGCATCAACAGCTCCAGAATAAAGAAATAACCTTTGACCAAATTTCCAAAGACTATTCCGATAATTCAGAAAACGTATCCCTAATGCGAGGGTTAATCCGCCTGACACAGTTACCCACAGACTTGCAAGCAGCGGTTGCAGCCGCAGAGCCAGGTAAGCTAGTTGGGCCACAGCCCGTCGGGCCGCGAACAGCGATCTTCTTAGTTGAACGATTCATTCCGGCTAAACTGGAAGGAAAGTTGAAGCAAGAACTACAGGAAAACCTGTTTCGTCAATGGCTGGGAAACCAAATAAAAAATATGCAAGTCAAACTGCTGCAAGATTGAGAGCTAGGCTACCGGTTGCGACCAATCTTGGACAGCAATTAGCCCTACCGCACTGGTTAAGCTGGCCGGTGAAGGCGTGATATTTGGAGATGGAAGGCAGTTGGCACCGCAGTTGGGTCGGCCATCCTCTGGCAATCCTCGGTTTCACCGGCTTCTGCATCGGGCATCCAGGAAAAGGAATCTTGAGTGAACTCTTGAGTAGCCCCAAACTTTCTAAGATTCCGACAATCGCGATCGCGCCTGCTTTAAAGATTGGGCAACTTGCTCAAATCCTGTACCGCCATAGCTGTTGCGGGCTGAAACGACTTGTCGAGGCGCGATCGCCTCATAAATATCTGACTCAAAAGCAGGATGAATCATTTTCCACTCGTCGAGGCTCAGATCCTTCAGCAGCTTGCCCGCCGCCAGCGACGTTTTCACAACCTTACCCACCAGATTATAGGCTTCTCGAAACGGCACACCCCTAGCTGCCAGATAATCTGCCACATCTGTAGCATTGGAAAAGTCTTCATCGACAGCCGAATTGAGCCGAGCTAGTTTAAACTCTAACCCCTCCGAAATTAAGATAGTCATCGCTTCCAGGCAGCCCCGCACAGTTTTTACTGCATCAAAGAGGGCTTCCTTATCTTCTTGAAAATCTTTATTGTAGGCTAGGGGCACACCTTTCATCAGAGTCAGCACCGCCTGTAAATGCCCAAATACCCGTCCGCTCTTGCCACGCACCAGCTCAGGCACATCAGGATTTTTTTTCTGGGGCATGATGCTTGATCCGGTGGAGCAATTATCGTTGAGTGTAATAAACCCAAACTCTTCCGAAGCCCATAGAATCAGCTCTTCAGACAGGCGTGAGAGGTGAACCATAATCAGGCTGGCGGCGGACAAAAATTCGATAGCAAAATCACGATCGCTCACGCCGTCCAGACTATTGGCATACACCCCATCAAAGCCGAGGAGCGTTGCTGCATAGTGGCGATCGATGGGGAACGTTGTCCCCGCTAAAGCTCCACTACCCAGCGGCGAAAGATTGACCCGGCGATACACATCCCCAAGGCGCTCCCAGTCGCGCTGCGCCATTTCCACGTAGGCGAGTAAGTGATGGGCCAAGCTGAGAGGCTGGGCCCGTTGCAGATGCGTGTAGCCAGGAATCAGAGTTTCTAGGTGCTGATCGGCCTGGTCAAGGAGAGCCGTTTGAAACTGGCGTAGGTGCTGGCGAATGTCTTGAATTTGCGATCGCAGATACAGCCGAGTATCGGTTCCTACTTGGTCATTGCGCGATCGGGCAGTATGTAGTTTCTTGCCGACATCGCCCACCAACTCTGTTAGACGACGCTCTACCGCAAAGTGAACATCCTCCGCTTCTACCCCCGGCATAAACTCTCCGGCCCGGTATTCCTGCCGTACTTGCTCCAATCCTGACACTAGCTGTTCGCCCTCATCTACCGAGATAATGCCAGTGTGCGCCAACATACGGGCATGAGCCTGGGAACCAGTGATGTCATATTCAATTAATTCGATGTCAAACGTGATGCTAGCGTTAAACAGCGCGATCGCCGGATGGAGTGCCGATTCAAACCGTTGACTCCAGGTTTGCTGGGAAGATTGCGTCACCAGACCGTCCACCTAAAACTAAAAGCCAATATGCAATGATGACTCGGCGAGACCGCCTAAAGCCACCCTTCATCATCACACAATTTGTCTAGCTTTTTTAGACGGGTACTAAAGAGGGTACTAGAGACGGACTGAACGCTCAGGGCGATCGCTTACCTGCCCTTCACCGAACCCGTTGATTGGCGATCGCAGCGAATTTTGTATATTAGACAACCGCTTCGCGTCGTATTCAATCCTGGCTCTAGCCGTAAGAGGTCAGACTCCGAATTAAGTAACCGAAGACGACACCCGCCAAAAAGGCCCAGGCCTGCCCAGAATCGAAGAAATTACTCACCAATTCACGAAATCCTCGGAACGGATCGGTATCGAGAGTTTGTGCTAAAACGCTCCAATCATTCAGACTATCTAGGGGCAATTGCGCCAAGACTTGATGACCGCTATCTGCTGCTACGCCGCCGATAGCCACCCATGCAGGCAGATCAGAAATAATGTCAAGCCAGATCATATTTGAAACCTCGCTTCATAAAAAAATGTGGATAGGGGGAATCTCAATGGCTCTAGACCGAAGTCACTGATAAGAATACGCGCTAATGAGACTTTTTGGGAAATTTGCTTAAGCACCTAGGGATATTCCATCGGCGATCGCTAGTCTCCGGATTGATTCAGCGCGATCGGCATCACCCAACCAGCAAAAAACCTCCTGTTTGATCAGGAGGTCTTAACCTTTAGAGTTTCAGGCTAGTTTAATCAGTGGCGATCAATAACGATAGTAGTTGGTTTCCGGTTCTGGTTGCGGTTCAGCCACTGCAAAATTGCTGTAATCAAAGAGGTAGCGCGTAGCAGCTTCCTCAACCTGGTAAATGAGATAGGGTTCAATCGCGCTGGAGTGGCGCAGGGCGGCAAGGTATCCATCCAAATAGAGCCGAAGCTCTTCAATACGATACCCTCGATTCCACTGCTCGTTCAGGGCATCCGTAATGTACTGGTAATGGCGAATCGCCTGGGCATCTTGAATCATAGTTTAAGTAGTGCTTAATACATCAGAAAGCATCGAATGCAGGATTACTGAGTTCACAAACTCATCAGCGATACATTTATCAGTGACACGTTTGTTAGTGAGACGTGTGTTAATGACACCTTCGTCAGTAGCAGACGTGTCATTGACAGATTTGTTACCAACAGCACAGCGATCGCTATGCAGCATAGACAACTGAGCAGTACATTTCTATGCTAACGGTTCAGTGCATCAAAACAGAAGGTAGGATTCCCGATCGCCTGCCTTGTTATCAGGAATACATCACCTCATCACTGCCTTAACGAACCGAGACATCACCCTGAGCAATTGTTCATAAAGTTATTACTCTTTATTATATTGACCGTAGATTTATTGAGATTCGATGGCGTAATATTACACAATCTTTTCACAACTTAGTCAATTGGAAGTGCGTCAGGGGCGATCGCGAGTGAGGAGTATGTCGGCCTAATTGACCAGTGAAACATTCTGCATTGAGCGCAGAAACCATTCGTCTAAAGAGTTTTAGGTAGCCTGATCTCCTGCCCCTTTCAGCAGTTGGCGTATGGCCCGTCCGTCAACCCGGTAGATTAGCGTCTGTTTCTAGTGTTTCCATTTCTAGCGTTCCCACTGCTGAGGCCGCGATACGATCAGTGCTAAATCCATAAGATTAATCATTGACTGCTCGCTGAGATTGAAATGCTACCGTCTGATCTATTGATTTATCGATCGCAGGGTGAAACTGTAGTTCCCAAACGGCTACCGCTCAACAAGCTACATCTAGCGATCGCTACGGATTTAATTGAACTGTTCCAAGCCGCTAAAGGCAGCACCCAGGGAGACCTAAACCGGCAATTGCAAGACTGGGAAGGTGAAGGAACCGACTATCGTGTGAAACGCGGCTTAGCCCACATCGCCCGCAACAATCTCAGCACTTTTGAAATTGTTAGCCCGATTGAACCGCAAGACTTGCGCGATCGCGTCTTTTCAATGGCAGCCCCCCGCGCCCCCCTGCCCCACACTGCCGAAGAAACGCTGACCCAACTCGCGGATCAACTGACTCAGGAATGCGATCGCACCGTGTTGCCCGCCCATATCCGCGCCGGACTCTACGCTGATCTTGTCGAAAATCGCATTCTGACCGAATTTGAGGCTCCCACCCCCGAAGCCCTCATCCATCGCTACAACCTGTCGCAGGTGCAAGGCATTTTCTACAAAGCCAGCCATATTGTCATTCACGCCCATCGTAACGATCCGGGAGAATATAAGCTGCTGTTTCGCTACCTGAAACTATTTGGGCTGATGGCCTACATCGAGGGGGATGCCGATCACGGGTTTACCATCACCATTGACGGCCCCACCAGTTTGTTTAAGCCCAGCACTCGCTACGGGCTTGACATTGCCAAGCTGATTCCGGCTCTGCTCCACGTCACCAAATGGAGTCTAGAAGCCCAGCTTCATATCAAAGACGTCTACACCAAAACTAAAAAAGACCGACGTTTTACCCTGGATTCCGAATGCGAGTTAGTTAGCCACTATCCGCCAGGCAAGCCCTACGACAGTATGATCGAAGCCTCCTTTGCCGATCGCTGGTCATCGCTAAAAACGGAGTGGAAATTGGAGCGCGAAGTAGACCTACTGCCTATTCCCGGCAGTGTGATGATCCCTGATTTTCGGCTGGTACACCCCGACGGGCGCACTCGGCTGCTGGAAATCGTCGGCTATTGGCGACCGGAATACCTCCGCAAGAAATTTGCTCAGGTACAAAAATCTGGCTGCGATCATCTGATTTTGGCGGTGTCCGATCGCCTCAATCTGGAAAAAGCCGGGGTGAATATCAAAAATACGCCCGCCAAGGTGGTCTGGTTCAAAACTAAACTGTCGCCTAAAGCCGTATTAGAAGTATTGGATTTGTAAATCTTAATGTTTGAAGTGCATTATTTCTTACTTTCTATCCGTTAGGAGCGATCGTGTCCTGTGAATACTAGAAGGGTTAGTAGCCTAATCACATGGATAAAAACTTATGGACTTCATTAGCAAACTCTACGAATTTGCCGCCAAACTTCCAGACAACTTGGAATATTGCAAGTCGGAAGAGGCAACTAAGCAATATTTAGTTCTTCCTTTTCTGGAAATCTTAGGGTACGACACCAAGAAGCCCGGTGAAATTGTGCCTGAGTTTGATGCTGACGTTGGTACACACAAGAAATTCAAAATCGATTATGCGATTTTTCATAGTGGTAAACCGATTATTATGGTTGAGTGTAAACCGTCCACTAATTCACTTGAGACAGGAAGTGAGTGGAAACAGCTTTATCACTACTTTGTATCGACAGAAACACGAATCGGAATTTTGACAAATGGAATTCGATATCAGTTCTTTGCTGATCTAGCCAAACCAAATGTAATGGATTCAATGCCATTTTTGGATTTTGAATTGACTAGCTTGAGCGAGGATACGCTGAAAGAACTTCATAAGCTTACCAAGTCTGATTTTGACTCTGATACAGTAATCGATACTGCTTCAGAACTGAAGTATATCGGCGGTATCAAGAAAATTCTGCGCCGTCAACTGAGCACACCAGACGATGATTTCATTAAATTCTTTTTTAAGGAGCTTTGTCCTGACAATTTCTTTACGGGTAGTCTCAAGGATAGTTTCGTAGGCTACACAAAATCTGCACTCAGTGAGTTTATTCGCAGTGAAATTGATGCTCGTCTGGATGCAATTAGTCAACCTGATCCAAGTAGAAATGTTCAGGAAGAAGTAGAAAACATTGAAGAAGAGGAAGATCTATCTTCAAGAACTGAGCTAACCCAAAATGAAATAGAAGGATTTCACATTGTCAAATCTATTCTCTGGCAAGAAATCAGCCCAGAAAGATTGAGTCATAAAGATACTCAAAGCTATTGCAATATTCTCCTAGACCAAAATAGCTGGAAACCAATTGTAAGGTTATGGTTCAACAGTGCTGATAATCTTCAGTTGGAGCTTTTCAAGTTTGATGAAGACAATGAGCGAACATCTCACAAGGTTCATATTGAGAATTTGGGGGATATTTACAAGTATTCGGATGAATTGAGGGCTGTTGCTCTTGCCTATGACGCTGGGAAATAGGGCATAAACAAGGTATTGGGGTGGGATTGTGTGAACAAGTTTTATCGGTTGAGTCGATTTAACCCATCCTTTGCGACACTTAGGAACATAAGTTTCATTGAAATGGGACAGATCCGATCGCGCCGATCGCATCTTGTAACGCCGCGATCGCCATTGGTTTCATTCATCACTCTGGTGCAGGTTCTCCCCATGGCAACAAACTCCCAACTGCGAATTTGGCGAAAAGTGGCAGCCCAACGACTGGATGATTTGGCTCCCAAGGTGGCAGATGATGCCGCTACCGAAGCAGATTGCCTGTTGGATAACCTGCTGCGATCGCTGGGTGGGCAGGCCCTACGTTCTGAGGAGCAGCCGCCCTATGCTGGGTTGTTTCCTGAAGGCACGCTAACCCAACAGCGCCGACGGGCTGCGGGTGGGCTTTGGGTGCTGATCGACCATTTGCAGGACGAGGTATTTCTACCAGCGGATGATTGGATTGATCGTCTGGTGCGATCGCTGAGTCATCTGCCCAGCCGACCCTACGGCACTCCTCCCTACGAAGGGCTGTTTTCTTTCAGCCAATCTACCTGCCCGCGCCAACTCGAACAATGGCGACAGTTGGCGGCTCAAGCTTTAGAGACTCTCATTTTGACTATGCCGGAACCCGAACTGGGTAGCCATGATGGGGCAATTGATGCCCTGCTGCGGGTGCTGGGTGGGCAAGGGCCGCGAGAAGGGCAGCCCTATCAAGGGCTATTGCTGGAGGGTACGGTTGCTGAACAGCGGAGACAGGCGGCAAGGGTCATTCGGGTGTTCATTGAACACATCAGCACCGATCGCTTTGTGTCGAGTGATGCCCTAATTGACGGCTTAATACGGATGCTGCGCGGCTTGCCCGATCGCCCTGCCGGACAGCGCCCCTATGTAGGATTATTTGCCGAAGTTCGCATCAACGAGATTACCGACGAGCATCTGCGGGCGATCGCTCCCAATGCCCGCGATGCCCAACTGCGGAGATTGATCGCTCCCTTGAATGCCGCCCTAGCCGAATTTGAAATTAATACCCCGCTGCGCCAAGCGCACTTTTTGGCTCAGGTGGCCCACGAGTCCAATGAATTTAATAACGTTGAAGAGATGACCTCCGGTGCAGCCTACGAGGGGCGCAGTGATTTGGGCAATACCCAGCCCGGCGATGGGGCGCGGTTCAAGGGGCGCGGCTTGATTAAAATTGCTGGACGGTTTAATTATCAGGACATTAGTGCCGCGCTCAACTTAGATTTGATTAACAACCCTGCCCGGTTGAGTGATGATCACCTAGCTGCTCGCAGTGCAGGCTGGCTCTGGCATCAAAAGAAGCTGAATGCCGTGGCCGATAACGATGATGTACGCCTAGCGACCCGCATCATCAATGGGGGATTCAATGGCTTGGACGAGCGCGTGCGTAAGTTGGCTGCTGCCAAACGTGCCCTTGGAATGTAGGCACGTGGCGATCGCATCTGCGCAGTGATGGCGCACCCAAACCGCCCATGAACGCTGCACCACTGCTGCACCACT
>CAYSIR010000087.1:10333-12698 GCA_964431105.1 uncultured Leptolyngbya sp.
GCTGCACCACTGCTGCACCACTACAGTAACGCTGGTACTGCTGGGCTTGGGTAGACATCAGCGGTTCTGTTGTCCATTCAGTCTCAAATTCTGTAGCGTGGTTTCTGTGGTAGCATGATGCGCCCTAGTCTATGCTAAACGGGCGGTGTCTGTCGGTTTCGCGCCGTGGGCCGACTACTCTATGTCTGACGCGCTGCGCCGTCCCAGTTCATAAATGCCGCAGCCGATGCAGGCAATCATGCCCATGCTAATCGACCAACTGCGCCCTAACCCTAGCTCAACGCCATAGTTGCATAACCCGCCGATCAGCAGAAATGGCACGATGCTCAGCACAGAGGCATAGAGTGCATTAAGGGACTCGCGGGCATCGCGGGTGCGCTCATACTCGTCTTTGGAGGTGTATAGCGATCGCTCTGCGTAGTTGAACCATTGCCCTAGCTTGTCAGTCAACCATTCGCTGACTGGGAAAAAGCCGAGGTAAAGCGCCAACCCCCATAGGCTGATACCGGCTAACATAACTGGGTCAATCTGGATTCGGAATAGCAAAAGATCAAAAACCATGGGGCGATCGCCGTGTATCAATACTGTGGATTACGGTCTCTATTTCTGATTGTAAAAGGAATACTTGCATCTGTTAAGCAATGTAACGATAAAATTTGGGACGGTTGGTCATCCCAACTGCTGCGATCGCGATCCGCAGGTGACAGACTGTTGAGTAACATGTGAGTAACATGTGAGTAACATGAAAAGGGCAGGTCGTTTGCACCGGCCGCATTCAATTTTTGGCACCAACTCTGGACGAGACCTATGGCTGAAATGAGCGATCGCAAAAAGCGGGTCATGGAACATATCGCCCGCAGCACCGGAAAATTTACCACCAGTCGCACTGAATCCTCGAACGAACGCAAGCAGCAAATTATGGATCACATTCGTCGCACCAGCGGCTAAACCATAATCCTCGGCTAAGCCAAAGACCGGGTAATGGCTTCATGTAACGATTTTGGGTGGTGTGGGCGTCGCCCACACCACCCAAAACGATTGCTAACGGAGGATTCGCGGCTATGTCAAAGACTGTTTGAGCGTTTCTCGCATGATATTCACCGGGGCAGCCTGCTGAATCCACAGTTCTAAAGCGGCTGCCCCTTGCTGTACCAGCATTTCAAGCCCATCTAGAGCGATCGCGCCCCGCTGTTGGGCATCCGTCAGCAATCGGGTTGGGCTGGGCACATAAATTAAGTCATACACCGTCACCCCAGCGGCAAGGCGATCGAGCGCCCCGGCATCGAGCGGCGAAGCATTGACCTTGGGCGACATTCCCAACGGCGTCGCATTGACCACCAGTTGCGCCTGGGGGAGTTGGGCGTTCAGTGCCTCCCAACCATGAACAGATACAGTGGCCGCTAATGGCAGCGTGGCCCAGCTTTCTTTGAAATCCTGCAATTTTTGGGGATTGCGCCCAATGATTTGAATCTGCTGGAAGCCGAGGCGATCGCAGCCCGCCACAACCGCCCGCGCCGCGCCGCCACAGCCCAACACCACTGCCGTTGCGCCAGCCCACGATTGCTCCCGCAACGGAGCCATAAACCCCAGTACATCAGTGTTGGTGCCAATCCAGCCCGACTCGCCTCGATAGACCGTATTTACTGCGCCCACCGCCTTCGCCTCTGGCATCATGTCGGCCAGCAGGGGAATCACCGTTTGTTTGTGGGGAATGGTGAGATTAAAGCCCTGCACCCCGATCGCCCACAGCCCCGCGACTGCTTGGGGCAACTCAGCCGGGGCGACCGGAAACGGCACATACACATAGTCCACCCCCAACTGAGCGATCGCGGCATTATGCATCGCAGGAGACCGGGAATGTTCGACTGGGTAGCCGATGAGTCCTAACAGTTGGGTGGTTCCGTGAATAGTTATCATGCGATCGGGATACAAGTCCAACGCCTGTCATAAACGCAAATCACAAAGGCAGCCCCAAAATGGCGCTGCTGATTCCGGGGATGAATTTAGAGTTGAATGAATTGAAATGTCATTCCAATTCATCCGGCTCAGCAACCCTCGCAACATGGAATGAGCGCAGAGCAACCCTCGGACGAGCCACCGTTCAGCCGTGCCCACTGACGAAAAACGGTAGAAGAACGGTGAACTTTCTGCGGCAGTCTCCCAGTTGTCTAAGATTTCAGTTATCCTGAATGCTAGCTTCTTCTACGGCTCATTTTTTTAGGATTGCATCATTAGGATTGCATCAAATGGCTGCGTGTACAATTGGCGGGTGTGACTAGGCGAGCCGAGTCGCTCAAACTGCCCGCAGTGCTTCAGGGTTTGGGTCATGCCATAGAGTTGCAGAATAGTTACAGAACAGTTGCAG
>CAYSIR010000087.1:12798-15519 GCA_964431105.1 uncultured Leptolyngbya sp.
CGGCGATCGCGTGGCGGTGCATTGATGCGATCGCTGCCGGTCGTATCTGATTGTTGAATTCACTCCATCGTTCATATCATCTATTGGTGCTGAACATTAGCCGCCATCATTGAAACAACGCCTAGCAGATTTTTGCATAGATCGATGCACCATGAGCAGACCGTCATCCGTCCAATCCGCAATGCTTTAAATCGCCATGCTCGGAACGTTGATAGGTGAGCGCTACAAAATCGTAAAACTTCTGGGTTCAGGTGGATTTGGTCGCACCTATCTCTCGCAGGATCTGCAATCCCCAGAGCCATATTACTGTGTAATCAAGCATTTCCAACCGGTCTCACAAGATGAGAATACGCTTGCGATCGCCCGTCGCCTATTTGCTACGGAGGCCCGTATCCTAGGACTGTTGGGAACCCACGAGCAGATTCCGGGATTGTTGGACTACTTCGAGGAAAATCAAGAGTTTTATATCGTTGAGGATTTTGTCGAAGGGCATCCCCTCAGTGAGGAACTCACCAAGGACAACATCCTAGACGAAGGGGGCGTTATTGCCCTGCTGCGGGATGTTTTGCAGATTCTTGACTTTGTTCATAGCAAACGAGTCATCCACCGCGACATCAAACCCGGAAACCTGATTCGCCGACCCGATGGCAAAATTGTGCTGATCGATTTTGGTGCTGTCAAAGAAATCGAAACTCAGTTAGTAGGGGGCGGCACGGGGCTAACTCAGTTTACAGTCGGAATTTGTACTCAAGGCTACACCCCTGGTGAACAGTTGGCCGGTGCGCCCCGGTTTTCCAGTGATATTTATGCGCTGGGCGTGATGGCCATTCAAGCATTGACCGGGCGGCAACCCTCTGAATTGCCCATTGATCCTGAAACGTCACAAATTATCTGGCATGATCTGGTATCAGTGAGTTCAGGATTTCGCCTGATTCTCGATCGCATGGTGCGCTATGAGTTTCGCAGTCGCTTTCAGTCGGCGATGGATGTGCTGCAAGCGTTGGATAAGTTATCAGAACTGCCGACCAATATTGTGGACGTGACGCCGGATATGGTGTTGCCAGAGTCATTGCTGCGAGTGCCGCTAAACTTTGATGATCTCAACGAAGGTGGCTGGAAAGGGGCGATTAAATCAGGCTTAGGAGTGGCGATCGCCATCACACTAGCGATCGCAGGTAGCATCATCGGCATCCGCCAGATAGGCGCGTTTCAAGGAGTTGAACTCAGCGCCTTTGATGCCATGACGCGGCTACGCCCACCCCTCCCCGCCGATCCTCGCCTGCTGTTAGTAACCATTACCGAAGCGGATTTGCGAAACCTGAACCGCGCTACGCCAACCGATGAAACCCTAGCAGAAGCCCTCAGCATTTTGCAAGAACATAATCCTCGCGTAGTCGGGCTAGATTTGCACCGCGAACTGTCACAGCCTCCTGGTGCAGAGCTACTGGCTGAGCAGTTGCAGGCAGATAATCTGATTGCCATTTACAAACTGGGGGACGAAACAACGGAAGGTATTCCGCCACCAGACAGCGTGCCACCCGAACGCCTTGGCTTTAATGACTTACCAATCGATCCAGATGGAGTGATACGCCGCAATCTCATGTTTGGCTCCGATGGAGTAGAGACGTTTCAGTCGTTTGCTACCCGTCTGGCGTTTTCGTATCTCCGGGAAGATGGCATTCTGCCGCAACCAGTGGATGATGACCCCAGATACATTCGTTTGGGCGCAGGTCAACTATCGCCCCTAACGCCGAATACAGGCGGGTATCAACGTGCAGATGCAGGCGGGTATCAACTGCTGCTGTCTTACCGTTCGCCAGACCATTTAGCTAACTCAATTTCGTTAACGGAGGTTCTCGATCGCACCTTTGATCCGGCATGGGTAGATGACAAAATTATTTTGGTTGGAATAACAGCTCCTAGTGCCAAGGATCTATTCAAAACCCCCTTCTCAGCCGCACGATCTGTCAATCATCAAATGCCGGGGGTGGTGGTGCATGGTCAAATGGTGAGCCAGCTTTTGACCATTGCAACAGACGGCACCGGGCTGTATTGGTATTTGCCAGAGGGGGCAGAAGTGGCAGGGCTGGTGATAGTGGCGATCGCAGGTGGGTTGCTAGCCTGGTATGCGCGAAAGCCAGTTTTTCTCATCATCGGCAGCATTTCAGTGGTGGTGGTGCTGACCGGAACAGCGGTATTGGTGTTCATGAACTACGGCTGGATACCGATAGTGGCTCCAGTCGTGGCATTCCTGCTGTCTGACATTGTCGTGACCGCTTACCGATTCCATCGCCTAGAACGACGACAAAAGCAAATTGAAACGATGCTATGGTCGCAGTAGGGTTGAGCGACTGGTGGGCATGGGCTAACGGCCAAACGGCCCAAGAACTGATGATGAAACAGTTATCAAATATCAAAAAAAATGTGAGGGGCGATCGCACCCACCCACATTTCGTAGCCCAACTGATTGATGGCTGGCAATGTAGCGAAACCGCTCAGCCATCGAAAACTTATTTGCTGATATGTGCTGTGAGCTTTGAACCGAGAATAATAAGATGACGGTGGCGATCGATCGTCAGCCAACCTTCTTCCCGCATCAAATTCAGCAGCCGAGTCACCGTAACGCGAGTTGTTCCGATCGCATTAGCAAGCTGCTGATGAGTTAACCGCACCGCAACCCGTACCCCCGTCTCGCAAGGCTGCCCAACCTGCTGCCCTAGC
>CAYSIR010000088.1:0-15516 GCA_964431105.1 uncultured Leptolyngbya sp.
GTAAAGGCAGGTCAGCTCGACCGGATTCCGCAGAAACTCTAAGCCCAATCAGCATCGCCACAGCCCAGTTTGCCCTAGAAAACTCGAAATAAGCGATCGCTTGCTACAGCAGCATTCAACCCCTTTCTAGAGCGCGATCCCCTATTGAGAGGGAACCCCTAAAAGTGTATGATTTGTTTCAACAATAGCAATTAACAATAGTACATAAAGAGGGCAAGACGCAGTGATTAGAGTAGCTATCAACGGTTTTGGACGCATTGGACGCAACTTCCTGCGGTGCTGGTTGACCCGTGAACATAGCCAATTGGATGTCGTTGCCGTCAATGACACCTCCGATCCAAAAACAAACGCCCACCTCTTGAAATACGACTCTATGCTGGGCAAGCTGGATGCAGATATCCAAGCAGACGATAGCTCTCTGATTGTTAACGGCAAACCGATTAAATGCGTTTCCGATCGCAACCCCCTCAATCTGCCCTGGAAAGCTTGGGACGTTGACCTCATCATCGAATCAACAGGTGTATTTGTTACCGAAGACGGAGCATCCAAGCACCTTGAAGCAGGGGCCAAAAAGGTGTTGATCACCGCACCGGGCAAAGGCGGACATATTGGAACCTTTGTCGTGGGCGTTAACCACAACGAGTACGAGCATGACGACTATAAAATTGTTAGCAACGCTAGCTGCACCACAAACTGTCTAGCCCCCGTTGTCAAAGTCATTCACGAAAACTTCGGCATCGTAAAAGGAACCATGACAACCACCCACAGCTACACAGGCGATCAGCGCATCCTGGATTCCAGCCACCGCGATTTGCGTCGGGCGCGGGCCGCCGCCATCAACATTGTTCCAACCTCAACAGGTGCTGCAAAAGCCGTTGCGCTGGTATTACCAGAGTTAAAAGATAAGCTGAACGGCATTGCGATGCGGGTTCCAACCCCTAACGTCTCAGTCGTTGACTTGGTAGTCCAAGTTGAGAAGGGCACGATCGCAGAGCAAGTCAACCAAATGATGAAAGAGGCTTCCGAAAACTCATTGAAAGGCATTCTGCAATACAGCGACTTGCCGTTGGTATCGTCTGACTACCGCAAAACCGATGCATCTTCGATCGTAGATGCTCAACTAACCATGGTGATGGGCGGCGACATGGTTAAGGTAGTGGCTTGGTATGACAACGAATGGGGCTATAGCCAGCGAGTGGTTGATCTAGCTGAAGTGGTGGCTCAAAAGTGGAAGTAGAGGGCATCTCACTCATGTCATAGATCATTGAGATAAATCTATCCCTCAGTCACCATCAGCCGTAGTCTTGGTTTTGAGGTCATGGACAGTCTTGGGGGCGGCGGTTCCTCAACCTGTTCTAGCCAGCTTGATTATCACAACAAAGCCCCCTCGCTACGTTCGAGCGAAGGGACTTTGTTGGTATGACTGCATTGCGCGTACAGTAGCCGATGATGGCTCATCGGTTACTCCACAGCATCTTCACTGTCTTGCGGCGATTCAAACTTGTAGCCCACTCCCCGCACCGTCTGAATCAGGGCAGGCTGGGTTGTATCGATTTCAATCTTTTTACGAATCTGGCCAATATGGACATCAACTACCCGCTGATCGCCCACATACTCATAATCCCAAACCTTTTGAATCAGCTCAGCCCGCCGCCACACTCGTCCAGGATTACTAGCTAGGAAGTGGAGTAAATCAAACTCCAGAGCCGTCAGAGTAATGAGTCCGCCATCTAGCATGACCTCGCGCCGGACTGGATCAATCATTAAATTATTGAACTTGAGGCGCTGTTGCTCAGCCGTCGTAACGGGTCGCTGACGTTTAAGAATAGCCCCAACCCGCACCTCCAACTCACCTAAGCTAAAGGGTTTTGTCAAATAGTCATCCGCGCCTTGCGAAAATCCACGAATCTTATCCGCTTCATCCGAGCGACTCGTCAACATCAACACGAACACACCCGTTTGATCCTGCATTTCTTGGCATAGGGTATATCCGGTCGCATCCGGCAAATTCACATCCAAGATGACTAAGTCTGGATTGAATTGCTCAAAGATTGCCATCGCCGTTTTGCCATCTTCCGCAGATTCCATCTGATAGTTTTGTTTAGACAAAAACCGATGAATGAGCGTTCGGATAGATGGATCGTCATCAACAACAAGAATTTTGGGTGATCCCATAGCCGCAACTTAGCTTAGAAGTAACGAAATGTGTCAGCAGGTCTGGAGCGTTCGGCACCACGTCCATTGACGGGCCTAGTGACTGAACGTCCTTGAACCCAATGCAGTTGAACGTGCTAGTAGTGTGCTTACAACAGTAACCTGTAGCCGTAATGATCGGTTTGGTTATTGGCAACTATGTAATGCCCTGAAACACTAACCTTTGAATTGACAGCTCTTCCAGGATGATTTTGCATTTCTACCAATCATGCGGATGGACAGGAGGCTGCCAATGTCTATCTCAATGATGAGAGTGTGGGGCTAGGATTATTTTCCTAGCATATCAAGCGATTTTAAAAAATCATTCCTTTGGGGCAAGATTCTTGCTTGGTGATGGGCGATCGCCCCTGTGATCATTCAGGTTTAGGTTTTGAGCCATGCGCTGAGTCTGTCTACTGAGGTCTGATATTGATGCAACGTTGGAACTAGGTCGGCGGCTGCCTGAGAAGGAGCGTCAATCTGGATTAGAGAGACTTGCCTCTGCCGCTGAATGCTCCGATCGCCCTGCGTTTGTTTTATCGCTCTGCCTGAGTTTTTATCGCTTCAGGAGTTGAGTTGTCTTCCATTGGTGCGGATTTTGGGTGGTGTGGGCGATCGCCCGCACCACCCAAAATCCTTACATGAATACCACTACCAGGAGTTTATGAATCTTTTAAGATGGAACTTAGAATAAGAGCGATAGCACGAGCGGCTCGGCTGCACTTAATTATGTTGACTCTCCTCCGCCTTTATTTTGGCAATGCCTGGATAAGAGGATCAGGGGGGTAGGCATAGGGTTTGGTTGAGCGATCGCCGATGTCGTCATGTTTATTTAGACAAATTGATTAAGATAGATGTCACAGGCTGTGGCAAACAGCAGCGTATGCCGTGAATCTTTCCAGGATTTTCATCGTTGATGGGGATTTAGGGTTCTAGATTGATTAGTAACGACTGATGACAGCGGGAATCTTGCGGAGGTTTTAGATGAGAGAGGAAAGCTGCTACGAAATACTGGGTGTCGGCGAGGATGCCTCGTTCGATGAAATTAAGCAAGCCAAAGATCGCCTGGTTGGAGAATGCCAAGACGATCAAAAGCAGATTGAATTGATTGAGTCTGCTTACGATTCGGTGCTGATGGAACGGCTACGGATGCGGCAAGAAGGCAAGATTCCAGTGCCCGATCGCATTCGCTTTCCAGAACGGCAGGTGGCCACTCTGCCAGCCGAATCTGAGAATCGCCCTGCTTCCCAAGCGACGGCCTGGCTGCAAAACTTTCTAGATACGCCCAGCCGCAATGATCTTTTGTGGCCGGGGGGTGCTTTGTTGGTGACGGCGCTGGTCGGGGTCACTGCGCCGCCGATTGGGTTGGCACTGGGGATTGGGGTCTGTATTTACTTCCTCAACCGCAAAGAGCGCAAGTTTGGTCGCGCCGTTCTCCTAACCTTTGGTGGATTTTTTGCCGGGGTTGTTTTAGGTTCTCTGTTGGGCGGTCTGATGGCGGATCAGTTAACGATGCTGGGCCTGTCAACCGATGCCTTTGCAATGGTCGTCACCCTTGTGGTGCTGTGGCTGACGAGCAGCTTTTTGCGGTAGTTTACAATCCCGTGAATAGTTCTCTGAAACGGCTGACGGCTTGACTAGGCGCTGGTTCTGCGCGCTTCCCCGTCTGCGCTATGGGTTGCGCGGCCGTCAGCGAACCGACAGGGTAGTGCTTTGTTGGATCATGAGGTCCACTGCCGCTGCTAGGTTATCCACAATGTAGTCGGGGGTGTAGTGGGTGAGGCGATCGCGATCGCGAATGCCAGAGAGTACGGCAATCACGGGAATATTCTGTGAGCGGGCGGCGGCAATATCGGCTTCGGTGTCGCCTACCATCCAGGTTTCAGTGGGCGGGAGTTCGGCGATCGCTCGTGCCATCAACAAAGGTTTGTCTTTAATATCAGCAGTTTTCACATAATCGTTGGCTAGGCAGTAGCGGCGATCGCTGGGGAAAAATTGAGCCAAGTCATAGCGATGAAAGGCTTCTTCGAGTTCTTGCACGCGGCGCATCGTCATCACGGCTAGCTCAATCTCTAAGGACTGGAGCCGTTCTAAGGTGGCGATCGCTCCTGGTACGGGCCTGTCGTACTTCAGGTAGGGCAGGGTATGCACGGTTTCGCGTCGCAACTTGGCAAAGGCTTGGGCTTGGGTATCATCAAGTCCAGAAATCTGGCCAATGCGGCGTTCTAGAATTTGCGATCGCTTTAGATCCCAAAATTCGGACTTGGACAATTGGCGAACGGGCTGATTGGGGTGGCGCACCGTTTCCAAGCAGAATTGATACACCTGGTAGTATCGTTCAGATACATCCATGATGGGGCCATCAAAATCAGTGATGAGTCTCAGCATTGTGCGCCTCGTGTGAATGAGTTGGGTCGGGTTAGGCGGATGCCATTAAGGTTCTAAACTGCCTTATCACGCTCTGTTCAAAGATGGCGATCGCATCGGTATGATGAAAGGCTATGGGTAAACTTTTATTACAGCCTATCGTGAAATGACCAAATTGCTGGTGCATGACCGCTACGGCAGTAGCGTTGCCGCTGTGCGGGTATCATCTAGGGTTCCCTTTCAGCTCAGTTCTGTTTCCCCAGAATGGTTTTAGCCTTGTCAATGCGATGGCGCTGCGGTTCAGCATTAGTCAGATCGGCATTGGTTAGAGACTGGACAAACCAGGACTCTGCCTAGCCATCGGCAAAAAAAAACCGGTAGCGTCTAGGTCTACCGGGGTATTAGTCAACTAGCGATCACGTTATCCGTTTCGGCAGAACGGTAATCAGGACACTATCGCCGCAACACCAAAACCGGACAGGCGGCTCGCCGCACGACTCGTTCAGTCACTGAACCAATCATGAACCGCTCAATGCCGGTGCGACCGTGGGACGGCATCACAATTAGAGAAATGCTGTGATTTTTGGCATAGTCGATGATGGCGGCGCTGGGGTTGCCGACCAAAACCGTTAGATGCAGTTGGTCTGTGATGGTTTTGGAGAGGCGATCGCTGAATGCTTGTTCAACATGGCGGCGGCGCGTATCAAAGGTTATAGTTTGCCACGACGCGCCCGGATCGCCGGGATTCAGGTGAGGGAGAACGTGTAAAACGTGCAAATGGTTTAAGTCTTCAACCGATGCGATCGCGGCATTTAGCGCCTCAAAGGCCGCCTCTGAAAAGTCGATGGGCACTAGCACCCGCTCAAGATTTAGCAATGACACCATAGCTTCCGGCTAACCAAAACGCTAACGCCCCGCTGCGGCATTGGCTCCCACCTGACCATCGGGGTCTATATTCATCATGGCAGGTTGATTGGCACTCCCGTGTTTACAAGTTGTTGCGATCGGCTGCGGTTCGCCGCTGGCTCGATTGGTAGGCTGAAGAGGGACACTGAATGAAGCATTGCACAAGGATGAAGCGTTGATCGAACAGATTAAATCAGTTTTGCGAGGGGTTGCCCCGGTCTTAGATCAGTTGGATGCTGGGTTTTCCTGGTTGGCGGAGGTAGTGTCGCGGGTCATCTTTTACGATGCCGGGACGGGGATGCCCTTCATTGTGCTATGGCTGCTGGCTGGAGCCGTCTTTTTTACGTTGCGGATGGGGTTCATTAATTTTCGGGCGTTTGGTCATGCGATCGCCATTATTCGGGGGCAGTATGACGACCCGGATGATGACGGGGAAGTGTCCCATTTCCAAGCCGTTTCAACCGCGCTTTCCGCCACCCTGGGCTTGGGTAATATTGCCGGAGTGGCGATCGCCATTGACCTAGGCGGGCCAGGGGCGGTGCTGTGGATGACCGTGGCCGGTCTATTCGGCATGACCAACAAATTTGTGGAATGCACCCTAGGGCAAACCTACCGCACAGTGCGACCAGACGGCACCATTCTTGGCGGCCCGATGCAATACCTATCGCTGGGGCTAGCCGATCGCGGCTTCAAGAGGCTGGGGCGCATCCTGGCGCTGCTGTTCTCTGTATTTTGCATCCTCGGAACCTTGGGCGCATCTACGCTATTTCAGGTCAATCAGTCCTACCAGGCGATCGCCTCTGTGTTTCCTGCATTGGTAGGCTGGGACTGGCTCTATGGTTTAGTCATGGCGCTGCTGGTCGGCATCGTGCTGATTGGCGGCGTGCAGCGGGTGGGCAGCGTAGCCGGAACGCTGGTTCCGGTGATGTGCGGGCTTTACATCGGCGCAGCGCTTTGGGTTTTGCTATCCCATTTTTCTGAAATTCCTAGTGCGATGGCGCTGATTGTGCGGACGGCTTTCTCTCCCGATGCGGTCGAGGGCGGATTTGTGGGGGTGCTGGTGCAGGGGTTGCGGCGATCGGTGTTTTCCAATGAAGCAGGCATTGGGTCAGCGGCGATCGCCCATGCGGCCTCTCGCACCAAGGAACCCGTCCGTGAGGGCATTGTAGCCATGATCGAACCGCTGGTCGATACGGTGATTGTCTGCAATATGACAGCGCTGGTCATCATCATTACCGGGGTCTATCGCGACGCTGAGTTT
Organism: uncultured Leptolyngbya sp.; assembly: GCA_964431105.1. Lineage (GTDB taxonomy): Bacteria > Cyanobacteriota > Cyanobacteriia > RECH01 > RECH01 > RECH01. The sequence continues at coordinate 6,728 of CAYSIR010000088.1, forward strand.
GCGGGGGTGAGCGGCGCAGAGCTAACGGCGGCGGCATTCGGTTCGGTGATTAGCTGGTTTCCAATTCTCTTGGCGATCGCTGTCTTTTGTTTTGCCTTCTCGACGATCATTTCCTGGGGGTATTACGGTGAGCAGGGCTGGGACTATCTGCTAGGGGAATTTGGGCCGCGCAGTCGGTTGGTTTACAAAGGACTGCTGCTAGGCGGGGTATTTGTGGGGGCGATCGCCAACCCTGCCTCTGTGATTGAGTTGGGTGATGGGATGTACCTAGCGATGGCGTTCCCCAATTTGCTAGGGCTGTATCTGATGGTCAACCCTGTTGCCGATCAGTTGAATCATTACATGACCCGCCTCCACAAAGGCGACTTTGCGCCAAAACCCGTCATTGAGGAGCGATCGCCCGCTGGCACCAAATCCTAAACTAGATAGTTGAAAGACAGCATGATGAAGCAAACGGTCTGGCGACGTTTGCGGAATGTGCAGCGGGCCAAGGAGAGCCAATCATTCAACATCTTTCTCCCAATATTGGCAAAGAGACTTGCCAAAGAGACTTGGCAAAGAGACTTGGCAGAAAGAGTTGCCAAAGAGACTTAGAAAGAGGATGCGAAGGTGATCTACCTTCGATCTGACACAAACTTGTTACGGTACTTAATAATTAGAAGAAGCACTTAGCGCGCTGACTGCTCAGCGCTTCCCGTTATTCCACCTATCCACCCGACCTCATACCGCTTTGACTTCTCCAACGCCCATTCAACTGGACACGCTGAATTTACTGGAATGGCCACGACTCTGCCAGCACCTTGCCACATTTACGTCAACCAAACTGGGGGCAGTGGCGGCGCGGCAGATTACGATTCCAACCTGCCCGTCTGACAGTGCTATGCTGCTGACCCAAACACGGGAAATGACGGTGTTGGAGCAAAACGTTAGCGGGCTGTCCTTTGATGGCATTCGAGATATTGGAGAATCGCTGGAGCGCTCGGCGCTGCAAGGGCTGCTGGCGGGTATGGAACTGCTGGCGATCGCCACTACACTGGCGGGGGTGCGACAGTTGCGCCGGGTCATCGACAATCATCCTGATGTGCCAATGCTCAAACAGTTGGTGTCTGACCTACGCACCTATCCTGAGCTGGAACAGCGGATTCATCACTGTATTGACGAAAGCGGTCATGTGACCGATCGCGCCAATCCTAAACTTGGCGGCATCCGAACGAAACTGCGCGAATTACGCGATCGCATCTATGACTTGCTGCACAAAGTCATCAATCGCCACGCCAATGCCGTGCAGGAACCCGTGATTACCCAACGGGGCGATCGCTTCGTCATTCCCGTGAAAGCGCCGCAGAAAGATGCCATTCCAGGCATTGTCCATGATGCTTCGGCTAGCGGAGCCACCCTCTACATTGAGCCGCAGGTGATTATCAATGTGGGCAACCAAATCCGTCAAGCCTGGCGACAGGAAAAAGTAGAAGAAGAAAAAATTCTGCGGGAACTGAGCGAAGCAGTCGCCGAGGTGAAGCCCGATCTGGAACATCTGCTAGCGATTGCGACCAAGCTGGATTTGGCACTGGCGCGGGCCCGCTATGGCGGATGGATGAACGCGAATCCTCCCCGGTTTATCACTAGCGGTCAGGAATCAGTGGTACTGCGCGGGTTGCGGCATCCGCTGCTGGTCTGGCAACAGCACCATGAACAGGGCAGTGAGGTGGTGCCCATCACGCTAACGATTCAACCCAGCATCCGAGTCGTGGCCATTACGGGACCAAACACGGGCGGCAAAACCGTGACCCTAAAAACCCTGGGATTGACCTGCCTGATGGCTAAGGCGGGGATGTTTGTACCGGCGAAAGAACCGGTGGAACTGCCTTGGTTTCAAAGCATTTTGGCAGATATTGGCGATGAACAGTCGATTGAGCAAAGCCTCTCAACGTTTTCGGGGCATATTCGGCGGATTGGGCGCATTTTAGCGGCGATCGCACCCCCAGAACTGCCCAGCTCAGACTCAGACAGGCTAGACCCCATCCCTGCGGGGGAGGATCGGTTTACTGACGATGCTGGTTCGGAGGTTGAGGATGAGTCTCAGCTTGATTCGCCAAGCGCACCCGCTGAAATGGCAAGCGCACCTACTGAGACCATTGCGATCGCCAATGCCCTCGTGCTACTTGATGAAGTCGGGGCCGGCACCGATCCATCGGAAGGCAGTGCCCTCGCGATCGCCCTGCTGCGCGATTTAGCCGATCGGGCCCAACTCACCATGGCCACCACCCACTTTGGCGAACTGAAGGCGCTGAAATACGAGGATGAGCGGTTTGAAAATGCCTCAGTGGAATTTGATGATGTCTCCCTGTCGCCCACCTATCGCCTGCTGTGGGGTATCCCCGGACGCTCCAATGCCTTGGCGATCGCACAGCGGTTAGGCTTGAATACTGACATTATTAACCGAGCGCGACAGTTGGTGGGCGTAGCGGCCCAGCAAGATGTAAACCAGGTGATTTCAGGACTCGAAGCCCAGCGGCGCATCCAGGAAGAAAAAGCGAACGAAACCGCTAAACTTCTGCGCCAAGCCGAACGCCTCCACGAAGAAGTATCGCGCAAGGCCGCCATGCTGAAGGAACGGGAACGGGACTTACAGCAGCAGCAGGAAAAAGCGGTGCAGGAGGCGATCGCCCAAGCCCGTGAAGACATCGCCCAGGTCATTCGCCGCCTCCAGCGCGGCCCCCAAACGGCCCAGGCGGCCAATCGCGCCACCCAAGCCCTAAACAAGGTTGCAGAAGAAAAACGAGCGCCTGTCAAACCTGCACTGCCGAAGCCTGGATTTAAGCCCGTAGTGGGCGATCGCGTCCACATCCCGCGACTTGGGCAAACCGCCGAAGTGCTGACCGCTCCGGATGACGATGGCGAGCTGACCGTGCGGTTTGGCTTAATGAAAATGACCGTCTCTCTAGCCGATGTGGAATCGCTCCAGGGTGAAAAAGCAGAAATGCCCAAACCCAAAGCCGCTCCCGCACCAGCCCCCGCACCAGCCCCCGCGCCAGCCGTGCGAACCTCCAAAAATACGATTGATATTCGCGGCAGCCGGATTGCAGACGCGGAGTTAGTTTTGGAAGGAGCGATCGCCAGTGCCCCCGTCGGCCCCATGTGGATCATTCACGGCAAAGGAACCGGCAAACTGCGAGCCGGGGTTCATGAATTTCTCAAGCATCATCCCCAAGTGTCCAGCTACGACATTGCCCCCCAATCGGACGGCGGGGCCGGTGTCACCATTGCCCAAATCAAATAGCGGCTCTCACAAGCTGGACATCTTTCTGGAGGGTAGCGTCACTGTATTGGTGCATTATGGCTGCAACCGCACGCCCAGCCGATCAAAACTGAATCTGATATTCCAGAACCGCGCTGGGGTTGCCGTCTGAGCTAATGGTGCCGCGCACTCGAAATTCGTCATTCAGGCGATAGCGCAAACCCAGTTGAGGCGCTTCGGCCGCCGTCAATACTTGCAAAATTGAGACCGATAAATCATCCGTCACATTTAGACCTACTTCAGCCGCCAAGCCCAGCGTTGATGCTCCAGAATCTTCGGAGGTAGTGTTGGTTGGAAATAGCCGAAAATCCGACAGGCCCAGCGCTCGACGTACCACCGTCTGCAAACTATTGAGCAAGGCCGACCCAGCTAAATTGGCTAATACCAAGGTTTCATCTCCGTCTTCCAATGCACTCAATGCACCGCCGCCAAGCAACGCCACAATCTGACTTTCGCTACGGCTAGGGTCACTGGTTAACTCTAGATTGGCAAACACTTGATCCGCTCGACCATCCACCGTAGCGATGATGCGCACTGATTCGACCGTACCAAAATCGCTCGCCGAAATCACTGGATCGGCAATTTCCGACGAGGCGAACCCGGTTGTCGTTGAAAAGACTGGGGGGCTGGTGACATCTGGCACAACCGCAGCTAGCCGCACCCGCAAGGAAGGCATCAGGCCTTGAGTAGGCAAAAAGACGGCTGTTTGGGGGAATTGCTCTGTGGGGCTGGTCAGGTTAAACCGGGTTGTAAACAAGTTAACAAAGCCTCGCTGAAGCTGAATTGTGCCTTGGGGGCGTAGATCTGTAAAGCCGCCATTTACAACCAAGTCGCCGGTGGCAATGAAGCTAATCAGAGGTTCACTGGAAATTCGGATATCTCGCCCTAGGGTAACAACCAAATCATCCAGTTCAGGGGGGCGCACCAGACCGGGTTCGTCCACTTCATCGGCTACCGCTTGGGGGGGCTGCTCATTGTTGGCTAAGAACACTGTGCCATCACTCAACACAATGTCACCGCTGATGAGAGGCGCTAGGGCGGTGCCGGTAATTAGAAGATCACCGGCCACGCCGCCGGAGTACAACCCTCGGAAGTTCATGTCGATGTCGCGTAGCTGAATGGTCAGCGGCGCTGTTTCGTCGGTGTCAGAATCAAAGTCTGGAATGATGATGGGCAGCCCACCACGAGCCTGGATGATGCCCTGGCTGAATTGTCCTTCAACGCCTTCTACTAGGATGCGATCGCGATTAAAGTTAACCTGCCCCGACACATTGGTAATGGGTTCGGGCAGGGCTTGGGCAGAAAATGTAGCATCCCGCACGATCGCTGTTCCAACTACGATTGGATTGGACAGCGTTCCATCCACCTCAAGCTGCACCGATCCTTCTCCCCGTCGCCATGCCACCTGATCGGTAAACAGGTTCATTAAAGCTAGTCCATCATCTTCTACCGTGATGCTGAGTTGCAGATCCTCACTATCGGGAGCGATCGTCATAAATGGCAGCGCATAGGGAATACTGCCCGATGCAGACAGTGGGTTGGGGTCTTCAACTGTGTTGAGTGCGCCCTTAATTTCACCCACTATCACCTCACTCAAGAAATTCAAGCGGGCGTTGTTATAACTTAGCCGTACTTCAGCCGTATCCAGGGGGGTGCCGTTGAGGGTGCCGTTGACTAGGTTCAGCCCTCCGGTCACGCTTGGAGCCGTAATGCTGCCCGTTAGCAGGGCATTGGCGCTGATGGTGCCATCGATCGCTAGTGGCAGCCTTGCCAGATCGCGAATCGGGGCAACGGGCACATTTTCAACCACGAGCTGGGCCGATTGATCGCCGCCGCCGATACGCCCTGACAGGTTTACGATCGCATCTCCCGATTCGGCCCGCACCGGTAGCAGCGTTAGAACGTTGTTCCTAAATTCACCGATCGCCACCACTCGATCGATGCCGTAAGGGCCCCACAGCCACTCATCGCCACGCAGGTCAAAGTCCGCCGAAAATCCGGTTGCCTGAGTAGCCGCCAGGGTAATTTCACCCGTGAACTGCCCAGATGCATCGCTAGGACTCGGCAAACTAAACCGAGTTTCTTGTTCCGTCTCGGTTTGGCGGTCTTGCAGGATCGTAATTTCAGCCAGTCGCCGCAGCCGATTCAAAATCGACAGTTCCCGCACATCAATGGGAATAGGGGCGATCGCACCGGGTTCCGCATAGGTTGGCGGTGTCAACCCACGGGCCAAATCATTGAAGTCTAGAATTTTTAGGGCAAATAGCAGATCGCTGACATCACCCGGTTCGGCAATGATCTGGCTTTGAAAATAGGTCGATCGCGCTGGATTATAGCTGGCGGCAACGCGATAGAGGCTATTGGGAAAGGCGAGTTCTCCGCTGGTCAATGAGGCTTGACCATTGCCGTAGAATACTTGTCCTTCAAAGCGTTGGGCATCAATGTAGCCAATTGCCGGATTGGCAACGCGCACATTGGCGGTAATGATGGGATTGCTCAAATCTGCGATATTGGCTTGCAGCGTGCTGGTCAACTGTCCGCGCACCGTCCCCAATCCTTGCTCTGTGGCCGGAGCAACATCTAGCCAGGCTAGCGGAAAGGTTTCGATTTCTCCAACTAGGGTGCGATCGCCCTCATCCAGGGCCCGCACCGCCGCCATCGTCTCGCCATCGGTAATTTCGATCAGTACAGCGGTTGGCAAAAAGGCGCTGTCTAGCGCTACGGCAATGCGATCGCCTTGGCCCGATTCATCTGGCCCCGATACGTCCAGCACCACACCCTGGGACAAATCGACCTGCACTGTTCCAGCCAGCATCGGGTCAAAGGGGATTTGGTTCACTGCCAGGTTATTGAGTCGAGTCTGGCCAAACACCACAGGATTAACACCGTCGCCCGTCACCTGCCCATCAAAGCTAGCCAACCCGCCCACGGTCACAGAATCAGGCAAGCCGCCGATCGCATCAGGAACCGTTGCCAAATCAAACTGCTCGATCTGCACATTCAAATTCAGCGCGGCGATCGCCCTGGCTCCCGACTGGCTCAAGTCCGTATCAATGGTGCCGTCGGCGTAGAAATTGGGCGCTTCGGCCCGTTCCACGGTCAGGCGATCGCCACGCCAGTTGAACTGGGCATTGAGCGGCCCTTGCAGCAGCGATACGCCATCCGAGAGCGACGCCGTTCCGTCTGCCGTGATGCCAGCCGGAGACAACTGATCCAGCGTTCCCGATGCATCCACCTGGGCCGTCAGTACGCCCCGCAGTTGGGGCGAAAACTGGCGAACTGGAATCTGATCCGCTGCGATCGCGGCATTCCATTGGCGACGGGTTAGCGACGCTTGCCCAGCCGCCGTCACGGTTCCGCCCAAGGCTTGCACCACCACATTTTGCACTTGCACCACGTTATTGGTGTAAGCGATTTCGCCCTGGGCTGGATAAGTGCCATCCGTCTGCCAAGTCGCGACCGCCCGCAGTTGGCTAGTGTCCGTCAGCGGCCCGAAGGCTTGCAGCGTCGCATTCACTGCCCCAATACTGAGATCCGGCGGTAAGTTTGCGCCATAAAGCGTTGCCAGCGCATCCGCTGATACATTTTCCACAACGGCACTGAAGACCAGCCCTGGATTTTGCCCAAGCTGGATGCGGCCGCGGCCGGTAATCTGCCCGCCCACTTCTGGAACAATATCCAGCGACGACACCGTTACTTGTTCTGATGTCACTGAGAAGGCGGTGTTTACGGCAGCTAGCCCGATGCGATCGAGCTGCACCGGTTGGCGATTGGTGAGCGTGCCGTCAATCTGGGGAGCGTCCAGCGCTCCAGTAATTGTAGCGTTAACTTGAAACAGCCCTGCTAGCGCTAGTTCTGGCGGCGTCACCTCAAATGTTGTCAGCACATTGTCAATGCTGAGGCTAGGCAATTCGATCGCTAGGTCAAAGCCATCATTGAGGTCAACCGTTCCCTGAGCGATCGCTTCAATTTCGCCATACTGCGCCGTGGTATCTTCAACCGTGACCGTCTGCCCCTGAAAGCGCAGTACTCCATTCGCACGGGTTACCTGGTTGGGTACATTGTCGATCGGATCGATTGTGGCGGCCAAGTCCTGAAAACGCAGACTGCCCTGGAGGTCAAAGTCCATCAACTCCTGCAAGTTGAGCGCCACATCTAGATTGGTGTTTACCGTTCCGGTCTGAAACGTCAGGGGCGATCGCACCAGCGTTCCTACCACAGCCATGGCTAGTTGATTGCCCTGTACCGACAAATTGAGGCGATCGCCCTGCAAATCTGCCTCGCCCTGCAATCCAAACCGGCCGCCGCTGTCCGGCGTGCCGTCTAGTTCAAAGCCAATCAGCGTATTATCATTGCGAAACGTTGCGCCGCCGTTCACCTGCTGCAACACCAAGGGCGCGATCGCGCCATTAGCATCTGGGAACAACAACGCCCCGTTAAATTCTGGAACCGTCGTATCAATCGCCTCTAGCTGATCCCAGTCAAACGGCTGTAGCGTCACCGTGGCATCGTCCAGACGAATGCGATCGAGGTTAATAGCGATGGGCCCCGGTTCCCCCGGCGTAAATTCGGTTTGTAGCCACGCGCCATCGGCGGTTTGATCCAGATAAACCGACGGGTTCACCAGCGTAACGTTGAGGGTAAGGCGACGCTGGGTCAACACTTCCCAAAGGTTAAACCGCACGTCCACCGCTTCAATGTCTACGCGATCGCGATCGGTTTCTGTTGGCGGTACAGTGGATTCTCCCAGACGGATGCGATCGAGCCAAAAACTTTCGACCGCACCAACATCAACCGGACGGTTTACCAAATTGGTTAAACTCTGAGACACCATCGGCGATAGCCGATTGTAAACAAACTGCCGCAGCAGCACTATACCCACACCGCCGCCCACCACAACCACCCCAGCGAGGATAGCACTGACCCACAGCCACCGTCGTCGAGGCGGGGGGGATGGAGTCGGGGAAGATGCATCAGATTCAGGTAGATTCGTCATTGTGGCCTCATGATCACACGCTTAGACTTGTTGGGATGCAAATAAACCAATCAATCTGCCAAAATTAGCGCAAGCGTCAGTCAGATTGGGGGCTGAGCTATAGTGCAGCATCCAGGAATCGTGTGAGAGTTTAGGTTGACGGGTGCAATGCCCTGAACGGTAGCGATCGCAAAGGTTGCTAAAAATTTATCTCAGATGGTCAGAGTCTACAATGGAAAAACGTCATATTTTCTGTGAATAGGCTACAGAGCAATCTATACCTTTAATGCGGCGTTGATATAAAACTGACGACAACACCGATGACAGACTGAAGGCAGTTGTAGTTCCACATTTCTGCAACGGCGCATCTCGCAGACCTTGATTCGGTTTGGATGGTTTGAATGGTTCGGGTGATAAAAAGAGTGCCACCCTTTTCAGCGTGATAGCACTGCATTACATAGCACATCCCATAGCAACAGTGCGCCCAGCCGGGTGGCTGAACGCACAAAAAGCCAT
>CAYSIR010000089.1:0-15420 GCA_964431105.1 uncultured Leptolyngbya sp.
CCCAATCAATGGGTTTGTTGGGGCACACCTTGCGCCCCGCAACATCCGCGATTACTGCAATCTTGATGGGGTAGTCCCCTATTGGTAAGGATTTTGGGTAGGGCTGATTCATTCTATGGAACAACAAGCCTATCAAATGAATCAGCCCTAGGATTTTTGGGGGGGGTGGGCGTGCCCACCCCCCCAAAATTCTTACATACCCCTACCCTTGATGGAACGCTGGCAGCCTAAGAAAAGCTGTGAGATTCTGGACAAGTCATCATTCTAAGATAATCTGCAATGTGACAGCTTAGAACCCTTGGGAGAACTGCATGAATCGACAAGTGAAGATATTGCCCGACAAGCCCGCCATTGTCCAGGCTGCGCTAGAGATCATCATGGATAAAGCCCAAAGCGCGATCGCCCAACGGGGACAGTTCACCATTGCCCTATCGGGTGGCAGCACCCCCAAACCGCTATACGAGGCGATCGCCCAGACCAACTTACCGTGGGACAACGTTCATGTATTTTGGGGTGATGAGCGCTACGTGCCCGCCGACCATCCCGACAGCAACCAAGGCATGGCCCGCACCGCTTGGCTAAACCATGTCCCCATTCCCGCCGGGAACATTCACCCCATGCCCACGGGCGACGGCGATCCAGCCACCTCAGCCAATCACCATCATCAAGAGTTACTTGATTTTTTTCAGCCTAGCCCCGGCGAATTTCCCAGCCTAGACGTGATTTTGCTGGGCATCGGTGATGATGGCCACACCGCTTCCCTCTTCCCCCACACGGCCGCTTTATCGGTGAGCGATCGCCTCGTGACCGTGGGCAACAAAGGCGACAATCCCCGCATTACCTTCACCGTCCCATTCATCAATCGGGCCGCTTGTGTTCTGTTTTTAGTGGCCGGAGCCGATAAGCAAACGGCTCTCAGCCACATCTTTTCTGATACTGCCGATGATGCCGCCTATCCCTCACGAATGATTCGCCCAGCGGGAGAACTGATATGGTTGCTAGATGAATCGGTCGCGGCGGGGCTGCCAAGCTGATGTTCGAGTGCCGCTGATTTTGGATAAGACGCTTCGACTCAGATGGTGCTAGGGTTATCTGGCTGCAATGGGAAATAGGTCATACCCGCTCAAGATTCGCCTGGATCGCATTCTAAATGATTTGTAAATGTACATAAGTTCTGTAAAAAAAGGCGCAGGGACTTTTCTCATGATGCAAGTAGGACCGCTATAGTAGACATGGCCAGCCCGCTCGGAAAGCGCAGTAACGTAAAATGTTTTGATGCGGGCTATCGGGCAGCCGTTCTAGCCTGACAGTCTAGAGCAGTACCAGAAATAGTTAAGGTAAGCAATGCAACGTAAACAATTTTCAAAAATGGGCGCGTGGGCGGCGATCGGAGCGATCGCAGTGGGGTTAGTCGGTGCGACTCGTCCGGCCATCAGTCAATCCATTTACACCCCAGTTGAAGTCGAAAGCGGCGACATTATTACCGATGTGCTGAGCGATAACGACATCCCAACTGGGGTTGGAGGCTATGCTCGCGACTATGTGGTGACGTTTGAGGCGGGCGACCATGTGGTAGTCGAGCTGGTTTCCGATGATTTCGACACCATCATTACGCTGATTTCTCCAGATGGCTCGACCTTTGGCGAAAATGATGACGGCCCGGATGGTACAACCAATTCATTATTATTTGCTCGCATTATTCAACCCGGTGACTATACTTTGCGAGTGCGTCCCTATGCCGGACAGGGCAGCGGCACCTTTGAACTGAAGGTCACTCGCTTGCGCCCGGTGGATTAACTGCCCCACCCTCAACCCCTGCGGTTCCGCAACGACAGGCTGATTCAGAATGAACGGCGATCGCTAGGGCGCAGAGGATAATACTACAAGGAATTTAAGAATTGTCTAATATTAATGAGCGATCGCATTTCAAAAAGTGCTTGCCAAGGCTCTACAAAGTCTGCTAGCTTAATGAAGCGCTAAAAAATAGAGTGCTTTTTAGGCAGCTCTCAAGCTTGTTTGGAGCATGAGCGTTAGCCGGGATAGCTCAGTCGGTAGAGCAGAGGACTGAAAATCCTCGTGTCGGCGGTTCAAGTCCGCCTCCTGGCATTTTGATAATCCTTCATTGGTAATGTTTGGGCGATGTAGGTACAGCCACACCGCCGACAAATGTTACATGGAGCCGCCGTTTTTACGAATTATTCTCTAGCAGTCATTCGGATAGTTCTGCGGGCGCAGACCACAGAATAGAGGGTTCTGGCGTGAACACTCCCTTTTTATGAATCGCTAGATTCGCTCTGGTGAAAAGATGATGTTGCTGAGAATCTATACATTTGGCTGAAGTCAGCACTCAAAGGTACAGGTTATTGAACTTTTTACGCTAACTTGGGTTGAACTTATCCACCCGATCGCTCCCTCAACGTGTCTAATTCATCCAGCAACCCATGGGTCTGGGATAACGAGACAAGAGTATTGGCACAGAGGATGCCGGATGCCGCCACCGCCGGAACGCCAATGCCGGGAATGGTGCTGTCTCCCACGCGATACAGTCCAGCGATCGCCGTATGGGTGCTAGGAAATAAGCCTTGGTCAGCAGGGATAGCGGGGCCATAGGTTCCCCGGTAGCGGCGCAGAAAACGGGCATGGGTACGGGGTGTGCCAATCAGTTCGAGGACGATGCGATCGCGTACATCCGGAATGACTTTTTCTAGGGCACGAAATAAGGACTGCGATCGCTCCTGCTTGCGTTGCTGGTAGGCTTCTGGAGATAGGTTTTGCCACGGTTCATAGGGTTCGAGCGTATAGGCGTGGACGACGTGATGGCCATCGGGAGCGAGAGCACTATCCCAAACAGAAGGAATAGAAATCATGCAGGTGTTGCCGGGTTGAGTAATATCTTCATCGCTGTGAACCACAACATGATGCCCGGTTAGCGCTAGTCCATCAGCGCGGATGCCCAGGTGTAGATGCATAAAGCTATCAACGGCTGGGGTTTGCAGGGCGCGTTCAGAAATCTCTGCTTTGGGTATATCTACCGGATTAAGTAAGTAACCGTAAGTATCCCAGATGGTAGCGTTAGAAATTATCGTATCTGCCTTTAGCGTTGTGCCATTGCGGAGTCGAACCCCGATCGCGTGCTGATTTTCCACCAAAATCTGTTCAACATGGGCATTCAGGCGCAGCGTACCGCCCCAGCGCTGGAGTCCCCGCACGAGGGCCTGCACAATTGCCCCACTGCCGCCAACCGGATAATCTACTACCGATTGCGATCGCTCCCCAAACATAAACGCGACCTCTGGTGCAACCGTTCCAGCGGCTTTCAGTCCAGATAATAAAAAGCATTCCACATCAATCAGTCGCCGCACCCAAGGATCATGCACGGTTTGATTGACCACATCACCTACAGAACCTTGCACCGTCAGTAATTGAGGTAAGAATTTAAGCAACGCCCAGGGATAGCGACCTAGCAGGGTTAAAATCAGTTGCCAGTCCGATCGCAGCGCTAGGGTAGGAATCTCGCGCAGTACATCATAAAGTGCCAGAAATTGTTGTTCCAAAGCGGCAAACTCGGCGGCTCCGGTGGGCGTAATTTTGGCGAGTTCAGCCCGATAGCGATCGCGGTTGCCGTAAATCGGAAGCATGGCGTCGGGAAAATGGTAGTGCCCCAGCGGCTCGTAGGGAATAGCATCCACGGATTCGCCCAAGACATCCAGCACCTGCCGCAGCGGGTTTAGAGATTGGCGATCGCTCAGCCCGCAGTAGAAGGAGGGGCCAGAATCAAAGTGAAAGCCATTGCGTACAAAAGCGTGGGCCGCCCCGCCCGGTATGCTATGACTTTCGCAAACCAGCACCCGCTTGCCATATCGCGCTAGCAGTGCGCCAGCGACTAATCCGCCAATGCCGCTACCGATAATGATTACATCTTGCTCTGCCATGATTCTTACCTTTTAGGCGGGGACGGTCAGCGGTTGACCGTTATGACGGGAACTAAAACTAAGAATATAGGGTATGGCGGCGCGACCCCACTCATCCAAGGGCGTGTAGGCAGCGGCAGATTCCCCAAAACAGGTTTCCAACATTTCAGTATGGATAACGCCGGGGTTGAGGGCGATCGCGGCCAGTCCAGCCGGCAGTTCTTGAGCTAGCGATCGCGTCAGTCCTTCGATTGCCCATTTCGAGGCACAGTAGGGCCCCACCTCCGGCGATGTAGAACGCCCCCAGCCAGAACTAACGTTGACAATGATGCCACTGCCTCGGCTAATCATAGCGGGAACGAGTTTCTGAATCAGATACACCGTGCCTTTGATATTGATATCGATTAGGCGAGAAATGTCGGCGCTGGGAATGTTCCACAGGGACGCAGGTTGGTTGATGATGGCCGCATTGTTGATCAAAAAGTCTGGCGCACCGTAGGACTGGAGGAGGCGATCGCACCATTGCATCACTTGCGACTCGTCGGCAATGTCCACGGTGGCAAAGTCGTGGGGGTTGCCAAATTGTTTCTGTAACGCTGCGATCGCAGGCTCTGAGCGGGCGCAGCCCATTACGGTATGCCCAACGCCTATGAATCCTTCAGTCATGGCGCGCCCCAATCCTTGCGACACGCCCGTAATCACAATTTTTTTTCCCGTCATGGTTGATGTGTCAATTTCTGTCTTGATCCTACCGTTGGTAGTCCTATCCTGGTAACAATTTTGGCTGGTGTGAGCGTTGCCCACACCAGCCAAAATTGTTACATGAATACCACCTGACGATTGTCAGGAGTCAGGCAGCATCACATCATGCATTGTTCAATCTTCTCTGAAAATCTACGGAGAGTTGGCGACTGCGAAGTTTTAGTGAAACAGTGTAATCCCCGTATTGAAGCGATCGCCAGCGGCCTATACTAGCCTCACTAGACCAGCCCCATCATGCTCACACCTGCCGCCCTCAAACCCTTGAAGCGCCATGAATCGTTTACAATCTCGCCTGATTCAATTTCTCAAGACTGACCTATCCATCTCCGATGCTGCGATCGCCATCGGGCTGCGCCACATGGATGAACAACTGCCACATTTGTTACCTATGGTGCTGTGGCAATACGGTTTAGTAACGCTGGAACAACTCGACAGCATTTTTGACTGGATGGAAACCGCGTAATGCTTGCCTACCGTAGTTGTCCGATACTGTTGGCTAGACCAAGGGCGATCGCCGCTAGAAAGTCGAGATCCAGCGTGTCCATGGTGTCAGTTAGCTGATGATAGTTGGGGTTTCGTAGATTCGCCGTATCTGTCACCATCACCGCCCGATATCCCGCATCCCAGAAAGGTGCATGATCGCTACGGCGTGTATCGGGAATCCATTTGCCCCGGAGTCCGGCGGGCAGCCACTCACACCGCACGTTTCGCCTCAGATGGCGGCTGAGGGTCAGCAAATCGGGCAACGTTTTCAGGTTGCCAATCAGTGCAACAAAGTCACCGCGATCGCCATAGAGCCGCTCCAGTCTAGCAGGGTAGCGCTGCGATCCAGGATTGGCATCCCGGTAGCCCAGCATTTCTAACGATAGCATTAGCCGTATCGGTTGACGGCGCGATCGCCACTGGGCCGCCATTCCCCGACTGCCGACCAGTCCATATTCTTCTAGGTCAAAGGCTACTAGCACGACTGGATGCAGCGGCGGATGGGTGGCAAACCACCGCGCCAGCTCCAGCAGCACAGCCAACCCACTGGCATTATCATCCGCTCCAGGGGAACCGATGACCGCATCATAGTGTGCCCCAATCACAATCGGCGGCAGCGATCGCAGCCCCGGCAGCGCCAGCACAATATTCTGCGCCGTTTGCTGACCCTCGGTTACTGTCTCGACGGTTACGGTTCCCCATTGGCTAAGCTGTCGCCGCAGATATTCTCGAATAAAGAAATATCCTGCTGTCGCTAAGTAAGGATCACGCTCTCGGCTAGTGATTTGCAAGTGCTGAGCCAGATGCGATCGCATCTGGCTCAGCACTTGCACTGTACTTGAACAGTCAAACGGCGTCATCCTAGGGTACGTTCACCGGAATAAGCCGATGCTCAGGTAAATAGCTGTCATAACAGCTTTCATCAGCCAAAAGCGCCAACATTCGCATCTGCCAGTCGGGTTGAATAATTTGCAAATCCGCCCAAGGAACAGCAATCTCCAGACATTGATCAAAGCCCACCTGCGCCCGCGATGGGCGCGCCCGCCATTGGTAATTTTCCTGTGCCTCTTGAAACCAGGTCGCAAAGGTCACAAGGTTAATACCCAAATGATGATGGAACAGATAATTTACCGGAGCTTCTCCAGGAACATTCGCCAGCGGTGCAGGACTGTTGAACATGGGGCGATCAGGATAAAACCACAGCAGATGCAGTTCAGGCGGAATATCAACACCGGGTTTCGTACCCGACTTAAAATCTAAGCGCAGGTAAAAGTTTAAGTGATCCACACCATACCACAATCGCTGAATCGCGCTACTTCGGTGCATCGTGCCTCTAGCACCGCCTACCTCAATGCGCCCAGCCTTATCCCAATCTTGCTCATCGCCTACGCCATCAATAACTGGATGGATAAAGCTCATGGGCAGATGGTCACCTCCAATATCATGCACTTCAACGGGCTGCTTCACTGCTTCAGGAATAGGCTCGTTGAGTGCCGTATACAGAGCCGATAAATGTTCACGGAATAATTGGTCAAACATGGCATCCTGATTGGAGGAATGCCCTTCACCAAACCACCAAAACCAGTCTGACCCTTCAGCCGCATAGAGGGCCTCCCAAGCTTCGGGATTTGACGCTTCGGTTGCTTCGGGATGCTGAGCCAACGTATGGCGGGCGTCAGTTAGTAAATCCCATGCCTTATTTTTTGCCGAATCGCCAATCCAAGTTGTGAAGCTGCCATCTACCCAAGAGCCACTATGTAGTTTATCGGCGGGTAAGGTTTCAGTAGGCGGGAATTGCTCAACAAATTCACCCACTGTCACCAGTTTAATAGTCTCTTGGTCGCTGAGGCTGGAGTAAAGCGCTTCTAGGAACGGTTGACCATCATCTTTGTAGAATTCCCAGCAGTTTTCGCCATCCAGGGCAATGGTGACAAGCCAAGGCTGATCTAGGCTGGTGCTGCCAGTTTTCTGGTTGTATTTTAGCGATCGCGCGATCGCCTCCAAATGCCCAATCAAATCAGCCGCTGCTGCTTTCGGAGCCATTGACCCGTAGGTAAAACCAATCAGGTCAGATAAGCGGTGATCCCGAAAAACAATACTGAGATCACCTTCAGGCGTTTGCAATCGATAAGGACGATACATCAACTCCGGTTCCAGCACATTGCCATTTCCGTCACGGTGGAAATAGTGCTGCAATGTCCAACCTAAAATAGCCTCATCAGAACAGAGCCATTGAAAGCCTTGCTCAGCAACAGGTGTCAGCATAGCCGGACTGACTGACTGCTCAGATGGCCACAGCCCTCGCGGCGCACACCCAAAGCGATCGATATACATATCCCACGATTTTTTTAGGTGACGGGGAATGTCACCGGCATATTGGAAACGACGTTCGGGTAAGGGCATATCGGGAACCGCTACCCGCCCCGCATCGGTATCTGCCAATAGTGGCAGAATTGGATGGGTGTAAGGTGTCGTCGTGACTTCTAGTTGCCCCCGCTCTTGCATCGCGCGGTGTTGCGGCACGATGCGGCTCAGGATTTCTTGCTGCTTTTTGTAAATTTGCTGGCGATCGCTCAGATTAAAACCGCGCCCTCGCTCTAGCCACTGCGCCACCTGCGGATCATCCCAAAAGAGCGGATCAATCCAGGTTAGGTTATGCCACGCCAGCAGATCGCTGTAGTCAGTCGCCGTCCAATTTTCTAAACACCAGCCCATGCCCTGCTCTTGCCGCTGGTTAAACAGTTCAGCATAGCGGGGATGTGGATCAACCATCGTGCGATGGTGCGCATCAAAAAAATGTTCAATGGCAAATCGCCGTTGGTCGTCGGTGAGTTGCTCGACCTCTGAAAGCAATAGCGACAAATACGGGTCCATCGCCGTACCTGCCACGTAATCTTCAATTTGCAAAATGAGGGACGGCACAAGATTGACAGTCTGATGCAGCTTAGGGTAGCGATCGAGCATTAGCACCAAATCTAGATAATCTTTGGTGCCGTGTAGCCGAACCCAGGGAAGCTGATATCGTCCCGCAATTCGACTTTTATACAGAGGTTGGTGCTGATGCCAGATGATGGCAACATAGAGCGGGTGGGGCATAGGCTCTCCTGATGAATACGTTTAGCGCAGTAATGGCGAGGGCAGGCTGTCATTGCATGGCATCAGTCGCAGGTTGAATCCCTGCCGACAAAATAAATGGGGCCATGCTGTCAAATTCTCATTCTATTGTAGGGAGGATTACTCATTTCCCATGGAACTACAGACAAGTTATGGATTTGCGACTCGGTTCTACCGCTGGAGGGTACAACAAAAGCGAGGAAATGTGCGCTATCTCCCCGCTTCGGTAGTTTTTTAACTGCACTGTTGGACTAAGTGCCTTGAGCAATGAACGATACGCTAACAACCCGGTTGGGCGATCGCCCCAGCTCGGCCGTTTCTCATGCCTCAGTGAGTTGGACGTAACCCTACATCACCTGCTCAACTTCAGCAATTTCAGGAATTGATTCGCGCAGCCGGCGCTCAATGCCCATACGCAGGGTCATGGTCGAACTAGGACACGAGCCACAAGCACCTTGCAGCCGCAATCGAACAATCGGGCCATCTAGCTCAACCAGTTCAACATTGCCACCATCAGACATTAGGTAAGGACGCAATTCGTCTAATACTTTCTCAACGTTTTCGTTTGTGAGTTCCATCACGCTGGACATAATTCACCTGCAAAGAAATCTTCTGTATCTATCTTAGAAAATTGAGGGAGCAGCGGAGCAATTGGTTTACAACTGATGCGATCGCGCCCCGATGAACCAATAACCGATCTAACTTCAGCCTAGCCCCTGATCACAGCACTGCGATCGCCTAAAAATAAATAGTAGCTATAGAAAACAGCCGCTCTGATCCAGCTTAATGCTTCAGCACAATGCGATATCGAGCCTTTCCTTCTTCCAAATGAGCGATCGCTTCATTCACCTGGGCAAATTCAAACATCTGCGTCACTGGCGCAATATTGTGACGACTTGCAAACGCTAACATTTGTCCAATCGTTGCAGGGCTGCCCAATGGGGAACCTGAAACCGATTTTTGTCCAGCAATCAGCGCAAATGCTTGCGCTTGAATTGCACCCGGCACCACTCCCACAAAATGCAGCCGACCTCTAGGGCGCAACGCGGCGATGTAGCTGCCCCAATCGAGGTCTGCATTCACCGTAGACAGAATAAAGTCAAACGAATTAGCGACGGCTGCGATCGCGGCTGCATCGCAGGAGTTGACAAAATGATGGGCCCCCAGACCACGAGCCTCAGCCTCCTTCGCTGGGTTACTTGAAAAGGCCGTCACATCACAGCCCCAAGCACTCAAAAATTGCAGCGCTAAATGTCCGAGACCGCCGATACCAATTACGCCAACTCGATGAGTAGGTTGCACATCAAATTGCACAATCGGATTGAAGACAGTGATACCGCCGCAAAACATTGGGCCCAGCTTCGCCGGGTCAAGATCATCGGGCAACGGAATCACCCACTCAGCATTGGCCCGCACCTTATCGGCAAAACCGCCGTGCCGTCCGACAATGGTCTGCTCAGCCGTTAGGCACAGATTATGATCGCCTGCCATGCACCATTCACAATGCAGACAAGAATGCGAAAACCAGCCCAGACCGACCCATTGCCCAACGCTCAACGTTGTCACTTGGCTACCTACTGCCGCCACTTGACCAACGACTTCATGACCGGGAACAAACGGATATTGGCTAATCCCCCAGTCATTGTTCAGCATACTGAGGTCACTATGGCAAATACCACAATAGCTGACTTGGATTTCAACCATTTCATCACCGATGGGGCCAGGCTCATACTCGAACGGCTCCAGTGTTGCGCCCGCAGAATGGGCAGCATAGGCATGAATCATCGTAATGGTTAGGGAGTAGAGAACAAGTGTTGGCTATTCAGACCAAGAGTAGAACGAGTAGACGAGCCGCTACAGCAAATTAAAGTCAGAGAATTCAAAGGTAGTGCTGGTCTGCTGCCCGTCCTGAGTGCTGCGAATGACTTGCTTTTTCATCAAGTAATAATTGCCTACTTTCTCATACTCATCTTCAAACTGCATCTCGCGCAGAATATCGCTGGTTTTTGGGTTGCGGAACACAGCATCATAGCGGGTAGATACATAGCCGTTACCAGTATTGAGGCTGGCTTGATGGTCAATAGTGAAGGCCATACGACCCATGACCCGGCTGACCTGACACACTTCGTTGTCGCGGAGTTTGTAATTTGATCCCATGGCATCACCGCCGACCAAAATTTCGATCGCTCCGGTCTCATCTTGCTGACCCGATTCAAACGTGTGCTTACCGTGGGCATCATCAAAGCTGCTGCGCTTGCGGTGCGTCACTACGTCTCGCATCTGAGTGTAGATTGACTCTTTAACCGTTTCATCGTCGATATTGTCTACTTCAACGGTGAGGCTGCCCGTCACCGTTACCGTTGCGGTGTGAACCTCATCGCCTTGGGTCACGGTCACATTAGCTGTGAAGCCGGGGAAGTCATGATCCCAGGTGTAGCGGTTTTCATAAGCCGCCCGAAACAGTTCGCGGGCATCGGTTTGCATTGCAGTCATTTCTACATCTCCTAACTTCTAACTGGGTGAGATCGAAACCATCATCAGTCTAGACATTAATCAAGGATCGAGTTCACCACGGCTTGTATGCTAGTGCGGCAGTCTAGAGAATCATTCGTCTTCTTGAACTAGCTCGCTGTTGACCTCATTAACGGTGCGCCGTTTTAGCTCCTGAGATTCCGATCGCGGCAGTAGGTCAAAGATTTCCCGAAAGCGATCGTCGATTTTGTTGAAATCAACCTGTCCAGTCTCATTGAGCGCTACGTTTCCAGTTTGGTCAAATATGACGGTTTGCGGCACTAACCCTTGATAGTAGTAGCCTGGCTCCATTGGGTCATACTCATCTTTAACTGAGATTGAGTCTACGTCAATTGGAATGATGTTAGCGGCGCGTCCGTAAAAAGCATCCACTTGGGAAACGACGGAGCTATAGCGTTTGCAATCGCTACTGTCATCAATGTACAGCACTAGCAGGGTAGGGCGATCGCTGCGGATGGATTCAGCCAACGTGACTCGCGGCGGCACGAGGGAACCGTTCCCTGCATAGAGCGGAAAGATGCTCCCATCAAAGCGATCGTCATTTAAGCCTGCCCAGGCTGGAGCCGCAGACGCTATCACTACTGCGATCGCCACTGCCCCCGTCAAACTAGCTCTGGCAAGGCGCGATCGCCTGTCCTCTAGCACCGTTTTCATACACCAACGGCATATCAATACACAGACTTGGAAAAGAAGAGGCATAGATCCAGCTTCAGCGTTGTCCAACGCTCACAAAATGAACTGCACCCTTCACCATACCGAAATCGTCGGATGCTGGCTAGAGTACATCATCAATTCCAGCATTCAGTCGAGACATCTAAGGGTAGACATTCGTTATGGCGCACCCGCCTCAACCCTATCGGCTAGGGTCGGTAGGCTAAAGATGAGTTGAATGATGATAGCCTTCAGTGCCGCGATCGCGATGGTCTCTGAAACCATTTCCGAATGGCGCGCGATTCGCTCACATTAAAGGCGTTTTGATGCATAACGGCGGCTTCATCCGTCTCATCTAACTCATCTTCAAATGCAGGGGCTGTAGCGAGTCGTTGGCGATCGCTGTTCTGCATCGATTCACCCACCGTCACATTAATTTGGTCGCCAATCAGCATAACCAGCGAACTCATATACAGCCACAATTGCAGCACAATCACCGCTCCAACAGTGCCATAAACCTTGTTGTAATTCCCAAAATAGGAAACGTACAGTCGAAACAGATTGGAAATCACCGCCCAAGACACCGCCGCCATCACTGCCCCTGGAAATAGAGGTTTGTTAGGACTCCAGCGACTCGGCCCAAAGCGATAGACGAAGGCAAAAGCTAATGACATAATCCCCAGCGCCACGGGCCAGGTCAGCAATCGCCAGCCCCGCAATAGCCAGGGTGCAAGCGTTGTGCTTTGATTAGCTAAATATTGAATTGCCCAATCACTAATGAAAACGAGCGTCGAGGCTAAAATGACCAAAACCAGCGTTCCAATGGTTAGACCAAGAGAAATAATCTTGGCTTTCCAGAACGGGCGCATTAGGGGTTTTGGAATTTTGTGGATATGATCCAGTGCCCGCATTGCAGCGCTCAGGGCACTGGATGACACCCACAGCGCCACCAAAAAACTGACTGAAAATAGGCCGCTGTTGCCGCCGTCCATGATGTCACTGGCAAAATCTTCGATCAGGTTCAGCGCATCAACGGGAGCCACTTCGCTGAGCCGACCTGTCAGTCGCTCAAAGGAGTTGGTCAGCGGCTCAAACAGGCTGATGGCGGTTAGCATTGCCAAGACGGCTGGGAATAGAGCCAGCAGGGTGTTGTATGCCATCTCTGCCGACAGACTGGGCAACCGCTGAGCCAGCACTCCCGATATTACTCGACGGATAGTGGTGATGTTAATGTGTCCAAAAAATCGAATGAATCGGGGGATATGCATAGCGGATGAGGTGTAGCATCTGGCTTAATCATCCAGATGGATGTCCTGGTGGGCGGTGACAGGGGACAGATTGTGCAGTGGGCGGGTAGGTTTGCCCTAGAGCCTGTTTCTGAATGCTAGACGGATCATGCCAGACGGGTATGGCGGTCAATATGTGCTGACGGTTGGCGCAGGGGCGATCGCTAGCATACTCCTAAAAGTCATCCCCAGAACAATCTTGACCGCAATTCTAGAGGTGATCCTAGGGCGATCGCCTGCTGATAAACCGCCCAATAATGTATTCCGAGTGTAACAAATTCTGAATACGCGATCGTTCTCCTTAGCAATGGTTGGCAATCTTGCGGAAGCGTTGCATAGACTGAGATGCTGTTCTGAACCACTGCCTCAAAGCATTGCCTTGCTCAGGCTGTAGGAGCGATCGCTCAGCGCGAGGCTCCCCCAAAGCTTCTGATTGATTAAATAAAAGATGCGACATTTGGCGCGAAACCTATGCCCCACGGCATTCAAGACAGCGCTCGACGGCCAAACAACCCGTAAAAAACTGAGGCGGCGGGTGCATCCGTTTAGCCTGTCAGTCTATTGAACTATCTCCAAACAACCGCTCGCGATTGGAGAGCAGCTACTAACATCAGCAGATGAATCGGCCATGGGGCAGCGACTACTGCTAGCGAAATTCCAACTAGGGCGATCGCGACACAAAGAATCGCAATTTCCTGCGAAGAGCGCTCTGCCTTATCGTAGATGCAGGCCGCGCCGAGAATAATGATCACTGAAGCGATAAACCACATTGCTATAGAAAAGATCCAATAATTTACATGGGCAATTTATATTTAGTAATATACGATACTGAAACCCATTGCTTGTCAGTCAGTTGGCCGAAATTCTGAAAATTGTTACGTTTTCTAAACAAAACTTCTCAGAATTGGGGCGGTGCGTAATTGGGCCAGCGCGTCGTCAGGCATCTGGCTGTACTGCAATGTGAAATATGCCATCACCCTGATTCACTAGCGGATTTTTGGTGTAGCCAATCACAATACCTGCGTGGGAGCTATCGACCTTGCCGCTTTTTTCGCCAAATGCATCGGTAATCCGACCGAGTAATTGCTTTTTCTGAACGCGATCGCCTAAGTTCACCAATGAATGCAAAATCCCGCTACGGCTAGCTCGCACCCATTTCGTTTCGCGGATTTCAACAGAAGCAAGGGGCGAACTTAGGGTGTCAAAGGTCTGCATGCCCAGCGCTGACATGACTCGCATCACGCCACTGACGCCGGTGGCGATCGCATCAGCATCAAACCGCAGGGCTTCCCCAGCTTCGTAGAGCAAAACGGGTATTCCCTGCTTAGCAGCGGCCTGGCGTAGCGAACCGTCTCGCGTCGAGGCATGAATCATAATGGGCGCACCAAAGGCTTTAGCGATCGCATAGGTATCGATATTGCCCAAGTCGCCGCGAATCTGCGGCAAATTGCAGCGGTGGTAAGACGCCGTGTGCAAGTCAATGCCATAGTTGCAGTGGGCAACAACCTCGGTCATGAAAAGATGGGCCAGCCGTGCCGCCAGCGATCCCCGTTTTGATCCCGGAAATGATCGATTTAAATCTCGGCGATCGGGTAAATAGCGCGATTGTTCAATGAACCCAAAAATATTCACAATGGGAACTGCAATCAACCGGCCATGCAGTGTGTTGGGTTTCACGGTCGCTAGCACTTGGCGAATCACCTCAACGCCGTTAATCTCGTCTCCATGAATCGCTGCACTCAGCCATAGACATGGCCCGTCGTACCGTCCATTCACAACCGTTACCGGCAGGCTCAGCAACGTTTGAGTCGGCAGGCGAGCAATGGGAAGTTCTAGGCGCTGCCGCCGTCCTGGCGCAATGGTCGCGTCTCCTATGGTGATCGATTGCCCCTGCTGTTGAGAGGCATAGGGTGCGATCGTCGTCGGTAGTGAAATTATGGGTGGGTTTGGGGCATCCGGCATAGTTGAAACTGGATAATCAGGAAGGAAACCTGAACGGACATCTTGTACTACAAAACATAAATAATTTTCTAGAGTATGGAGCGATCGCCATTCCACAAGCTAGAGTGATGTAGGAAAAATTCAGCCATTGAAAAATTCAGCCATTGGATGAAGTCATGACAGCCTATCAAGAAACGGTTTCCGAAACGACAGCCGATGACGCTTTCTCAACCAGCTATATTGACGTTATTGAAACCGTCATTTCCAGCTTGGAAGAAGACGACAGCGCAATGGTTAGCCAAACCGAAAATGGCAACCTCTGGAAGTTTAAGTATGGCAGCGTCGAAGTCTTTGTATTGTTGACAGGGAGCAGTGACGAGGATTTGCTGAAGGTCTGGGCACCTGTGATGAACTTACCAGCGAAAGACGAAATAGGATTAACCAAAAAGCTCTTGACAATGAACTGGTCGGATACACTCGAAGCCAGCTTTGCGATCGTTAACGACCAAGTTGTGGTGGCCGCTAGCCGCACCGTGGCGGATTTATCGCCTGCGGAAATCTCCCGCAACATCACGATTGTGGCCACAGTTGCCGACGAAAATGATGAGTCGCTACAGGCGGACTATGGCGAGTAGCGGGCGAATGGTTGGACAGCCTCGCTCAATTGACTAGGAGACTTTGGCTCGGTTACGAGTAGCAGGCGTAAAGCCCCCGCGTTTCAACCGGGGGATATAAGCGCA
>CAYSIR010000090.1:0-2898 GCA_964431105.1 uncultured Leptolyngbya sp.
CTCTGCTCTGAGCTAGATTGTGAAGCGCTCCTTCGGGGGCGCTTTTTGCGTTGGGGCAATTATCCGTGTAGAGTGCTACCGCTTGCGCCACACACAGATATAGCAGCCACTTTACCTAGGACATGAGCTTGGGGCGGTGGAGCCGTCCTTGGAGACGGATTAAGCTATCCATCGCTACAGAAGTGTCCTCATCTGCCAGGCTCATGGAATAACGTTAATGGTGCCTTGGCATCGGAGTCTTTCGGGTTCAATGACTAAACCTTCGATCGCCACATCTTGCCCCAGATCAATATCAACATTCATCCAATCAGGAATGGGATCAACGGGCGATCGCCATTGTGAGTCTGTCAAACGCAAAATATGTCCGTCAACAACTGATAATCCCGTTGCGATCACCGTTTCGCCTTGTTCCGTTTGCAGCGTTAGCACCAAACGATCGCGCTCCATTGCGATCTCAAGATGTTGAATGTCCAAAGGTTGCTCTGTTCCCGCAGGTAGTAGCAGCACCCGTAGCAAGTCAACCAAGGCGTCTTGAAGGATTGGAGCCTGTAGAGATGCATTGAGGTCTGATTCACTAAGCATAAGGTCTGCTGAGACCGGAACAATGTCGAGTAATTTCAATGACTGACTGCGCAAAATTTGTCTCAGGTTGACTTGAATATTAGTCGCCTGCATCTGAAGCGCAGTGAGATGGAGACCTTGATAAACAGCCTTCATAGCCGTCAATGATACCGATGGCAGGTAGCCAGATAAGATTTGGCGATCGCCCCCATCAACCTGAATCTCAAGTGCCGTCACGCTCTCCACTTGCGATCGCAACCACACCTTTAAAGCAGGCGTCAGCAACCGAGTAATAAGATGACTCCGATGTGACGCGACCGAGCGCTCAACGGTTGAATCCTGGCGATCGCCCGATGACGAAAACTTTGAAAAATCTGACATAGCTTGAACCAACGGCTGTGTGAATCTTTTCACACTTTGCCATACTCTCCCATTTCCAAAACAGCAGCCTCTCTGGTCAAACGGCAACCGTAGGCACAGCCGATGTTTCCCGGTTTAGCAATTGTTCTAAAGTTCCAGCATTGATACGGGCCGCTCCGTTCGGATGCCACCCAGAAATTTACAGTCTGTTTGCTTTAGGGTAAACGACTGATATGGCTGGATTTTCTTGAGTCCTGGCGATCCCCTGCCTTTAAAGCTTGACACAGCGCCCAGCAGAAAGCTTAGGAATAAGCCATTTCACCCAAAACTCCATGTCCTGAACAAAATGGCTACGGACATAGAGGAATGCACTTCAAGAATGCACTGCTTTAATGCGTTGACGATCGCCAGCTCAAACGACTGATGAACGATGTCATCAAACCTTGACAAAGCTTGATCCCAGGCTGATCCCAAACCGATCCCAAACCGATCCCGACTCAGAATATTTCGTCAGGAATTCTTGACATTCAGATCCCCGAATCGTTTATATTTGCGTGTAATCCGCCAATAGTCAGCGATGTAACTACTTGACCAAAACATTACGATCCTGCAATATTTGGATCACATTGATCCCCAAGCACGATCCCCAGGTCATGTTCCGTATCGTGGTGATGTCGATCAGTTGGGCGCTAGAGATAGCTGCCCCCTCGCGAATGAATGATGTACGTGGCTACCTCGAACAGTGCAGGATCAAAAAAATCTCTTGAAACCCTAGATGATCTGCATTCGAGCAGTCTGTTGATTGCTATCCGAATTATTGGAGAGAACACATGGCACAAGACTTCCCCCCTCTAGAGAACATGACCCTACGCCAGCTCCGCAAACTTGCGAGCAAGTACGGGGTTTCTCGATATAGCCGAATGAGAAAAGACGAGCTGCTCAGCTCCATCCGCGACAAAATGGCTCAGGCTGGTGTTCCTGGCTCAGCGGTTGTAGCGGCTAGTCCATCCCACTCCCCGGAAGCACAGGAAGAAGTGGAAGCTACAAAGTTTGAAGTTGGGCAAGCTGAAAGTTCGACTGCGACCTTAGCGGCTGTCGATGAATCGCTAAATGACTTGCCGAGTGGTTATGGTGAAAGCCAAATTGCGTTGATGCCTCGTGATCCGCAGTGGGCGTATGCGTATTGGGATGTGCCCAATGTTCAGAAAGAAGCGCTGCGACAGCAGGGTGGGATTCGCCTAGCGCTGCGCTTTTATGATGTGACAGACATTGACATGAATACCCAGCGTCCTCACAGCCTTCAACAGTACGAATGTGATGAGATGGCGCGGGAGTGGTACATTCCAGTCCCGGTGAGCGATCGCGACTACGTGATTGAGATTGGCTACATCTGTGCTGATGGACGCTGGCTGATGCTGGCGCGATCGCCAAAAGCTCATATTCCACCTGTGTACCCATCAGATTGGATTGAGGATCAATTCCTCACCGTCTCCTGGGACGAGGAATTGCACGGCAAGACCTTCGCTCAATTAGTGCCTCCTAGCAAGCGAGCCGACGCACAAAATCCAATTTACGACCAGATCTTTGGCATGGCAGAGTCGGTCGAGGCGCAGCGGGTGGCTGGGTCATTATTTGGTTCCATGCAGCAAGTTCCAGAGCAGGCATTGAGTTCCTATGTCTTCCCATCTGGCGTTGGTATGTGGGCAGGCAAAACCATGTCTGGTGTAGGAATGTCTGGTGCGGGTCTAGTGGGCATGATGGGTCAATCGGGAGCCGGTCTGACAATGTCGGGGGCAGGTTTCACCGGTGCAGGCTTCACGATGTCCGGTGCTGGGCTAGCGGGTCTCACAATGTCCGGTGCTGGGCTGACGGGCCTCACGATGTCCGGTGCTGGGCTGGCAAGTCTAACGATGTCCGGTGCCGGGCTGACCGGTGCAGGTTTCACGATGTCTGGTGCCGGGCTGACGATGTCGGGAG
>CAYSIR010000090.1:2998-15341 GCA_964431105.1 uncultured Leptolyngbya sp.
GGTGCCGGGCTGACGATGTCGGGAGCGGGACTGGGTTCTTCGGCCTCGGCACCGCCTGTGCGTCCACGTCAGTTCTGGCTCATTGCCGATGCTGAGCTAATTGTTTATGGTGCAACCGAACCAGACGCAACAGTTACGATTGGCGGTCGCCCCATTAAGCTGAATCCCGACGGGACGTTCCGTTTTCAGATGTCGTTCCAAGATGGCGTGATTGATTATCCCATCCAAGCAGTTGCTGCTGATGGAGAGCAAACTCGCTCGATTCAAATGACCTTTACTCGCGAGACGCCAGAACGCCATACCAACACGAAAGAAGATGCGGTTTTGGAATGGATCTAGAGTTGTTGTCGTGATGAAATTTCCTGGCTGAGATGTGTACGTCCCTTGCAGTATTGCAGGGGACTTTTTGTGTGGATTATCCAAATCGATGACTTTCAAAGACTTCTTAAGCTATCTGCTCGCCATAGCAAATGGTGTCTTGTCAGCAATGGGCGATCGCTCTTGATAGGAGCGGCTGCGATCCTTGCCCCGACCGATCCAACAGGTTCTGCTCAAATTCTGCGGTAGCCCTCTATTGGTCAGGATTTTGGGTAGTGTGGGCGTTGCCCACACTACCCAAAATCCTGACATGAATACCACTACCAATTCTGCAAAAGGTTTGTGTCAAGAGTCGGGGTGAGTATATTCTGATGTATTGGCGGTGCTGTTGTAGAAGGGGCAATCCCGATCGCTCTCGATTGATAAAAATTACGCCAGAACTAGCCGTGATTGCGGCATTCTCTGTCGTTGAGTCATTGAGGGCTGAATAGCATCAATTGCAACCAAACGAGCATGAGGGGTTGAGGAAAGATTGTGCTGGATCTCAAACACATACGCGACAATTTTGAAACGATCAACACTCGCCTAGCCCTACGAGGAGAGTACGATCTGCAAGGGCTGCTGAACCTCGATCGACAGCAGCGAGATATTGAGACGCAGCGATCGCAACTGCAAGCCCGCAGCAACGAGATTGGTAAAACCGTCGGGCAAAAGATTAAATCTGGCACGGCTCCCAATGCACCTGAAGTTTTAGCCCTGCGGGAAGAGGGCAATCAAGTCAAAACTCAAATTGCTGACCTCGAACCCCAAGAGCGCGATCTCAAAGAACAAATCCACTGCATCCTGCTGACCATTCCCAATCTACCCAGCGACTCCACCCCAGCAGGAACCAGTGAAGATGACAATGTGGAAGTACGACGCTGGGGCGATGAATATTTACCCACGCATCCGGATATTTTGCCCCACTGGGATATTGGTGAAAAACTGGGCATTCTCAATTTCGAGCGTTCGTCCCGCATTGCTCAGAGCCGGTTTGTCACATTGCTGGGAGCGGGGGCGGCGCTGGAGCGATCGCTAATTCAGTTCATGCTCGACTGCCACATCGACGCGGGCTTTCTGGAAATCATTCCGCCATTTCTGGTCAACAGCCAATCCCTAACGGCATCGGGTCAGTTGCCTAAATTTGCTGAGGAGAGCTTTCAATGCGATCGCGATGACCTCTGGCTCACCCCAACGGCTGAAGTACCACTCACCAGTTTCCATCGGGATGAAATTCTATCGTCCGAACAATTGCCGTTGCACTATTGTGCTTACACCCCCTGTTTCCGTCGAGAAGCGGGCAGCTATGGGCGGGATACACGAGGTCTGATTCGCCTACACCAATTCCACAAAGTCGAGATGTTCAAATTCGTGCGTCCTGAAACCTCATTCGATGCGCTAGAGCATTTGACACAATGCGCCGAAACAATTTTGCAAAAGCTAAAACTACCCTACCGTGTGATTGAACTCTGCACGGGCGACTTAGGGTTTTCGGCAACCAAAACCTATGACTTGGAAGTGTGGCTACCGTCGTCTGGGAAGTATCGAGAAATTTCTAGTTGCTCCAACTGTCTGGATTTTCAAGCGCGTCGCGGCAATATTCGCTTTAAGGAACCAGGGCAGAAAGGAACTCAATATGTTCACACTCTCAACGGCTCAGGGCTAGCTGTCGGACGGACAATGGCTGCCATTTTGGAAAATTATCAGCAGCCTGACGGGGCGATCGCCGTTCCAGAAGCGCTCCAACCCTATCTAAAACGAGAGATGCTGTAAGTTAAGAATCAGCAGGCTGCACCCATCGTCAAGACGCGATAGGCTAAACGTCAATGCTTGACTGATGCATTGGCGTTCCTGATTCATGGAGTCTAGCTGCGGCTCAGTCCCATCATCTATTCATCACAGCAATCGATCGAGCCATGGCGTGTTCGCTCTCACCCTACCGGGGGTAGCCATCATGGTGATGAAAAGAGAACGGGGCATCTCATCCCCCTCTTATTCACCCTCTGCTCATAGCCATCTTTGATGATGTAGATGATGGGGGGATAGGCTTGGCGGAATGGGTTTCGTTGGAATTTATTCCACAATCCAACCGGGATGGCTGCGGGAATTAGGGGAGCGTGCAGTTAACGGTCTAGCAGCAGAACAATACTGATAATGACTTAGGCAAGAAGAATGGCAACGATCGCGATCGTGGGTGCAGGAATCACGGGTTTGGTATGCGCTCAAGCGTTACAGCAGCAGGGACACTCAGTTGCAATCTACGAAAAATCCAAGGGATTGGGCGGACGGATGGCCACCCGACGGGTGGGCGGAACCTCGGCGGATCATGGCGTGCGCTATCTCGAACCGGACGGTAATCTTGGACAACTGATGGGGGTCTTACACGATCGCAAGATTGTACGCTCTTGGCGCGGTGCGATCGCTCGACTATTGCCGGACGGAAGCTGTCAGATGTTATCCCATAGCCGTCGATATGTGGCCAAAGAAGGGATGACGGCTGTTGCCAAGTGGCTGGCTCAAGGGTTGACCATTTATCGCCATCATCGCATCACAGCGATCGCGCCAGAATCTAACCGATGGGCGCTGACCGCAGAACAACCGGACGGCTCTTCTGCTCAGTATGGGGCGGACTGGGTCGTGTTAACGGTTCCTGCGCCTCAAGCTTCCGCCCTACTGAAACCATTGGTTTCGCTAGGGCTGTCTCATTCTGTGATCGATGCGATCGATGCCGTAAGGTTTGCACCCTGTATTACAGCGATCGCGACCTATGATGCAGAGCGCTGGCATGACTTAGATCACTCTCAGACCTGGCATGGTCTGTTATTTGATGCGCACTCAGACCTGGCATGGATTTCATTTGAGAATAGCAAACGACCAACATTAAAGCCGCCACACCGACCTGAGTCACCGCCGACCTTGCCCGTTTTCATCTTTCAAAGTACGGCTAATTTTGCAGAGCAGCACCTCGACACCGCAGATTTGGCCCCCGTCGGTCGGCATTTGCTTAAGCAAGCCACTCAACATCTCTATGAGTGGATGGATATGCCCGCCAACTTGGCGGTGCATCGCTGGCGATATGCGATCGCATCCTGCCCCCATCCCAAAACCTACATTTCTACACAAACGCCACTGCCTTTAGTCTGCGCTGGAGATTGGTGTGGGGGAAATCAAGTCACCCATGCCATTCAATCAGGATTAGATGCCGCCAACAGGATTAATCAGCCCGACTCAAAATCAGCGCGATCGCTCAGCGATATTCTGGAGGCCATCAGCGATCGCACCGCCGGGTGAGCGACAGAAACCGACTAGGCTGAGCGATCGTGTCAATGGTTGACGTTAGGATGCGATCGCTTCAAAACTGGTGGGCGGCATCTCTACGCCGCTCTCAGATCAACCAAGGGCAGCCATCAGCTTGTTGATCTCAAAATTTCTGGACATGATGACAACCCCCAGAGTCACGCATCGGAGTTGCTCACGCTGCAACACGTT
Organism: uncultured Leptolyngbya sp.; assembly: GCA_964431105.1. Classification (GTDB taxonomy): domain Bacteria; phylum Cyanobacteriota; class Cyanobacteriia; order RECH01; family RECH01; genus RECH01. The sequence continues at coordinate 6,845 of CAYSIR010000090.1, forward strand.
CCAGAATCGCTGAAACGGTCAGCGCCCAACCACTCGAAATATTAGTTATTCGCTTGTTCCGTTTCTTCAGAATTATCTTGGTTGTTATCATCGTCATTCGATGAACTATTATTTTGCCGTCTGCGGCTGAACCGCCCAGACGAACGCTTCCGAAACTTACGAGCGTAGGCTTGATTTCGCAACGCTTTTTCTTTCTTAGGATTTCGGCGTTTTGCCATTCTCAACCTCTTGGAATCAGTAAACAGTCGCCTTGATGCTTATCCTCAAGCGGGACACTCTAGTCCGCTAAGATAAGACGCCGCCGCCAGCCGATCGGCCAGTCAGCGATCGCCCCCGCACAAGACTCCACAAGCATCCCATACTATCACAAACACTCTTCCCGTTAATTGAGAATTGCGCATTTTGGTAGATTAACACCCATCGCTCAGAACATGACTGTTTTACAATTGTTTACAATAGAAACGTCCTGTTCGCACAGTGTTCCTATGCATCTCACGTGGTTAGACAGCAACAGTTGGTTAATTGAAGTCGGTGAGACTCGCATCCTGCTTGATCCTTGGCTACAAGGTGATTTAGTTTTTGGTGGTGCTGGCTGGCTCTTTCGAGGCTCCCGTCCTAAGCCTCTGGCAACTCCTGACGCGATTGATGTTATTTTGCTATCCCAAGGTTTGGAAGACCATGCCCACCCTGAAACGCTGAAGCACTTAGATGCCTCCATTCCGGTTGTGAGTTCTCCTAATGCGGCCTCAGTAGTTGAATCATTTGGTTTTACCAGTATTACTGCCCTCGCCCATGGTGAAACGTATTGCCTCAACGATCGCCTTGAAATCCGGGCGTTACCTGGTTCTCCCATTGGGCCAACATTGGTGGAAAATGCCTACATTCTCAAAGACTTAGAGACAGGGCGATCGCTCTACTATGAACCCCACGGGTTTCACTCAGATTCGATCCAAGCCTATGCCCCGGTGGATGTTGTGGTAACCCCTATGATCAATCTAGAGTTGCCACTGATTGGCCCCATCATCAAAGGGCGCGACAGCGCTCTTAAGGCAGCGGAGTGGCTCAAGCCGCAGGTGATGCTGCCAACGGCCGCTGCGGGTGAAGTGCAGTATGAGGGATTACTGCTATCGTTGCTGCGTGCCACAGGGGCAGTGGATGACATTCGGGCCGGTCTGCGCGATCGCCAACTGTCTACTCAGATTATTGAACCTACGGTCGGCGATCGCATCGAATTACCCTTACATTGACATCCTCTCCGGTCTAAGGGCGCAAAGATACCTAATCTGCCAGCGCTAGGTTGACTCCTGATGGGTAAACAACTGCCTCGGTAAAGTCTTCCACTACTTAGCGTTTGCCCATTACAGACAACATGCCCTGTCGCTGAAATGAGTATACGACTTTTGCCCTAGAGGGCAGGGCTTGTATCCCATTGGTTTTGGTCAGCACAGTAGGTCAACTCAACCTCTGTGATGTTGCTTCACATCATGTGCAGCGCTTACCGTTTTGTTGTCTAATGCTGATTGGGTCAGTAGCAATCGGAATCAGCAATATGCGAGCAATGTTATGTGGGTATTACGGGATGGGAAATGGTGGCGACGAAGCGCTGCTAGCGACCTTGTTGCAGATGTTGCCACCCAATGTCCGCCCAATTGTATTGTCTGGTGACCCAGAACAAACGACGGCTCGCTATGGCGTTGATGCCTGCCCTCGCAAATCTGTTCAAGCGATTTTGACCGCTCTAAAGCAATCAGATGTTTTCATTTGGGGCGGGGGTAGCTTGATTCAAGATGCTACCAGTGCGTTCAATCCAGTGTACTATGCTGGGTTGATGGGGCTAGCTCAGTGGCGTGGTCTCAAAACAATTGCCTGGGCCCAGGGGATTGGTCCACTCAATCGAAGGACAACTCACTCTATCGCCCGCCGTAGTTTTGCTGGTTGTACTGCCGTTAGCGTGCGCGATCGCGCTTCTGCGGCACTGCTGGCAAATTGGCAGATTCCATGTATTTTAGCTCCTGACCCCGTCTGGGCTATGGACAGTAAACCCGTATCAGGATTTTGGAACTCCCCGGCTCCGCGAATTGCCGTTGTGCTGCGATCGCATCCCAGTCTGACACCTCAACGGCTAAAAATATTGATTCGGGCCCTCGCCTCACTCCAACAAGCGACCCAAGCCTACTTGCTCTTAATTCCATTCCAGCCGCTTAATGACCAAGCGATCGCTCAGAGCATCCACACTGCCCTTGCCGACCATAGCGAAGTTCTATCGCTTCCTGATCCCCAACAACTGAAATGGGTGTTTCAAGGCGTTGAAATGGTGATAGCCATGCGGTATCACGCTCTGATTATGGCGGCGGCGGCTGAATGTCGCTGCTTTGCGCTCAGCTACGATCCTAAAGTGAGTTCTCTGATGGACGAACTGTCTATACCCGGCTGGGAGCTGGAGCAACTGCCTACCGATTCTAGTGCCATCGCAAAAACCTGGATTGAAGAGTACGCCAATGGCGATGCACTTTCAACAACCCAGGTTAATGCCATGATCGATCGAGCAACCTTGCATAGGGAACTGCTGCTTCAACTCCTGGACACTTAGCGAACATTTCACGGTGTCGCTGTTCGATTGCGCCAGTGGGTGATGCCCTAGCTAGATGCGATCAACATAATTGGTTTGGCACACGCCTAAAATCCGTTGGTCGTTGTCACTGATGGGTTCAATGGGGTGGAATCCCTCTAGGGCGACTGGATTAACAGCACCTCCGACAACGCTGGCAATATCTGCATTGGCTTGCATTGCCACATTGTAGGTATATGCTTCCTGCTCATAGCTATCAATGACCGTCAGCGCCAACCGATCCGGTTGAGCATTGCCATAGAAACAGTCAAAGGATGAATGGGGCATATAAAATGCACCAACAATGCGATCGCTCTGCGCTTCAAAAATCATGTAGGCAACTCCAATCTGCTCAGGCTGAGGCGACTGCCCATAGAGGTAGACACCATCCTGAATAACCGGCGCATCATCTAGAGCAACAGGAGAAGCAATGAGTGACGGCACTTCTGAGGCATGAACTGCTGAAGAGGTGCCAATCAGCGCTGCCCCCAAACCCAGGGCGATCGCAAGAGTATTGCCGATAGTACGAAACCAACAACGTGATGAAACAGCGGAGATGGGGGTGAATGAATGCGTCATATAATCCTCCTCAGAGCCTGTACCAATCTTTAATAATATGCAGACTTCAATACTCTGCATTGCCCAGAGCATTCCTTGAAGTCTTGATGGAGATAGACGGATCCGTGACGAGGGTGTAGATCCCTGAATCCTATAAATCTGCGTGCCCGCATTTAGAACATGCTGAGACAAACCCAGGCACGTATCGTTTTTAACCTTATATCCATTGTCAAAGATTCAGTGCATTAGCGCTGTGATCTACAACAAGGTTAACGATGATTCCAGAAGCGATCGCCCAGTGCAGCGTGAGTTTGAACACTAGAACCATCGGTTATTCAAGTATGTCGCAAAGAACTTAGAGTAACCTCAATCCTCAGTATTAGATTGTGATGGAATTAGGTTGTGATGGAACTAGATTGTGATGGACAAAACGATTCAGCCAATCGGTCTAGCGATGCCCTAAAAGATGCGATCGCGCCAGAGCCTCTCCTCCAAAAAAGAATAATTGCTATTATTTCTGTATCATTCGATTCATTTTTGAGGAAAATTTATGTTCTTTAATTGCCTAGTTGAAGTAGTCTTCAGTCGTCCATCGGCCAGCCCATCCGAGACGCATTCCAATGTACCCAAAACAGACCACCCCTCTCCCCGACGGCTTACGGCTAACGCTTACCGTGGAAAAATGATGGACTGGTTTGGCTGGGATGCCTAGCCTCAACGCGGCCTCCCTACCGCAGTCCGAGGTTGAGTTAGCCTAAAAACGGCTAGAGCAGCCGCGAAAGTCCGACTTCTACGTGATAACAGGGGCACAGTCCTCTAGCTGTCAACCCGCTTGTCACCCCGCTGAAACCAGTCGTCTTGAGCAGTGCAACGCATAGAAACCTCTGCATCCTGTGACGATCCTGCCCAAGACATTGCCCCCACAATGCACATCAGACTCATCCCCATACTCATTCAGCCGCACAGCGTCAAGCTCCCGGCGATTCGTCATCAGGAGAGTAGGCAACGGCTGCATTAAAAAAGTCGAGTTCACATTGCATCGCGTAGCGGTAGGCCGTATCCACTGCACGGGTGCGCGGAGACTTCTCGGCAATTCCGGCCAGCTTGGCAGACAAATCATCAAATTCCGGACTGCTGTACGTTTTAATCCAGTCTGAATATTGATGTTCAGGGATTTCTGGCTGAGCAAGCTGCCGCCCCAAGTAGGCATACAGCTTCATGCAGGGAAGCATAGCGGCTGTAGTGACACTGACATCTTGGCTCCAGGCTGTTGCCAAGAGAAAATCAGTGTACTGACGGGTCACAGAACCTGGAATAACAATCTCTAGCTTGACATTCCACTCAGCCGCATAGCTTTGATGCAGTCGCAGTTCTTGCAAAACCCCGTCTGCTAGCTCATGGAATACCCCGAATTTTTGCCAGGTTGAAGCTTTTGCAGCAGCAATACTATAGGCTCTAGCAAACGATTCTAGAAAAAATGCATCTTGGCTGACGTAGTACGCAAACGCTTCACGGGGAAGGGTGCCCGATTGGATACCCTGAACAAATTCGCAATTTAGGCAGGCGATCGCTAAATCTTGATTCGCTTGCCACAATTCTTCTGCAATTGGCATTCTTATATATTAGCGCTGCATTGAGGTTAGCCCCCAAAGGTAATCCTGCCACTAATCCCTGAAATGTCAATCATTGTAGAGGGGTGTCACGGCTTTAACGAAGCGGGAGCCAAAGCCAGAGAGAGAAAGCAATTAGCAGGGAGGGTAAGTATCCTCACCCTCTCTGCATCTCTAAAGCCAATTAACCATCAGTCAATGATGCAGCTCTGATTCAACTAAACACTCGCCGCTAATTTAGCTTCCTGAATCAAACGCTCATAGGTACTGCGCATCTTTAGCCCAACCAGCACCTGGAACAATCCACTACCGTTGTTAGTACCAGGGTATTCCTTATGTTTGAGCAATAGCTCAGTCATTTCACCGTAGTGCTTTGTCGAAGTGTTGCTGAGGTGGCTTTCAATGTAAATGAGTTCCTCAAGCTTATCAAACTGACCATCGACCTCTAAGACGGATACATTATTGCCGTAGTAGGTATCGGGCCCATAGAACATCCGGATGCCAGGGTAGGAGCAGGTTAGCTTACGCCCGCAGGGAATCCAATCGATTGTGGATCCTTCATCAAATAGATAAACTGGCTCGAAACCTTCCACATCTTCACGCTGAATCAGCCGCACTCGCAGCACTTTTCGCTCTTCGTCGTTGGGAATCAGCTTCGTTGGCAAGATCTGGATAACGACATCTGCATACTGCTTTTGAATGTCAATATAGGACTCGAAGTCCGGGCGACGGGCATTGATTGACGCCAAAATATCTTCGTAGGTATGCCCCCGTTCTGCCATGTCGCGCTGAATCTTCCAAGCGATTTTCACTTCATCGCTGATGTCCAAGTACACGCTAAAGTCAATTAACTCTCGCACTCGCTCATCATACATGGGGTGCAGGCCTTCAATCACCACAATACGATTGGGATCAACCCGCTCAGGCGGATCAATTTCACCTGTCTCATGGTTGTAGATGGGCTTGTCGATGGATTTACCTTCTTTCAGAGCTTTGATTTGCTCGTACATCAAATCAAAGTTGTTCGCCTTCGGGTTGAGTGCTGTTACGCCAGCCGCTTTACGCCCCTTCCGATCTAGGCTGTGATAGTCATCCAAACAGATGACTGTCATGAGTTCCTCTCCGAACAGGTCTGCCAAACGGTTTAGGAAGGTTGATTTACCACAGCCGGAGTCTCCAGCTACGCCAATGAGAACAACACGATCTGGCTTACTGCTCATAAATACCTCTAAAATTCAATAATGAAAAAATGAAAACAACTCAGCAATCTAAAATAGTTCTGAAATCCTAGTACCTCGATGGGCTAGTTACTCCAGCGGATGGCTCAACAAAACTGCATTCTGCAAATTGAACCGCTGAGCATGGATCAAGGTCACATCGGCTCAGCGTTAGCTTTCGATCGCTTCTCAAGTGCTTCAGAGTGTGCTGCTGGTACTGAATCAGATGCTTTGATGAGCAATTCCTGGTCTCAGATCAACATGACTCCGCTGCTTCGCAAGCATCTTGAAAAAGGTCTAAAAAATGCGGATGGTAAGCATTTAGACTTATATTTGTCTGCTATGCTACCAGACCCGTTGCTTCTCAATCAAGAATGATGGCGAGAATATCAGAAGCAAGAATGCGTTCCTGCACTGTCAGTTCTCTTGATTAACATCTATGCTACAGGGCGATCGCACATTTATGAGCATTTGTGAGCAATGAATTCCAGACAATTCTTTGGTAGTCCTTCGTGTAAAGATTTTGGGTGGTGTGGGCATCATCCACACCACCCAAAATCTTTAAAAAATCTTTATTATGATGAGTTGAATACCACTACCAATTCTTTTATATCTTTCAGCCGATCTTTCCGAAACTGTTGCAGGAGATTCAGTTTGCCTGAAAGGGCTTCGATAGATTAGGAGCGATGGATTCGATGCTGGCTAGAGGCGGCTATGGAACTGACGAACGTTCCGTTTTAACTGGAGGGTCGTTTGTTGGCTGAGGCTGGCTTCAGAGTGGGCGATCGCAGAAATGGTTAGTGGCTCACTGGTCAGTCAGTTCTGAGCCATCGGCTTCAAGCCATGGATTAAGCGATAGACTCCCTGACCATAGAGGTTCTGACTGTGGAGCTATAGATTCAGTGCTTACATTTCTGTTAGCTTTGAATGTGGTGCAGTGTGGATGATTAAGTGACCCGCGCTGTGCTAGGTTTGAACTTAAAAATACTTAACTAACAGGCAATGTATAATCCAAGCGCAGCAGGCAAGGCTTCCAACACCACTTACGGTAGTCGCCTTTTTGTATATGAAGTAGAGGGCATTCGTCAAAACGCAGAAACGGATAAAACGGAATACCCGATTCGTAAGAGCGGAAGCGTTTACATCACCGTCCCTTATGCCCGCATGAATCAGGAAATGCAGCGCATTACCCGCATGGGGGGGCGAATCCTCAGTATTCGCCCCGTCAGTGAGATGAACGGAGAGTCCGCTACTTCGGTGAACGGAGCCGCTTCTAGTGCAGAAGACCATCAATCTAATTCGTCAGCAACCCAGAGTGAAGCTATGACTCAAGCAAAAGCTGAAAAGAAGAAGCACAGTGACGTTCCTGTCAATATCTATCGTCCAAAATCTCCGTTTGTGGGCAAGTGCATTAGCAACGAGCCACTGGTGGGAGAAGATGGAATCGGAATAGTGCAGCATATTACCTTTGACCTGTCAGGTGGCGATCTGCACTATCTCGAAGGACAAAGCATTGGCATTATTCCGGAAGGTACGGATGAGAAAGGGAAGCCCCATAAGCTTCGGCTGTATTCGATCGCCTCTACTCGCCATGGTGATAAGTTAGACGCCAAAACAGTTTCGTTGTGCGTTCGCCAGCTTGAGTATAAGCATCCCGAAAGCGATGAGACGGTCTATGGCGTTTGCTCTAGCTATCTGTGTAATCTGGAGCCTGGAGCAGATGTGAAAATTACCGGCCCGGTGGGTAAAGAAATGCTGCTACCGGATGACCCTGACGCTAACATCATTATGATGGCGACTGGAACGGGAATTGCTCCATTCCGGGCATACCTGTGGCGGATGTTTAAGGATGAGGAGAAGAAGCTCAACCCGGATTATGAATTTAAGGGGTTTGCTTGGCTCATCTTTGGGATTCCGGTCACGCCCAACATTCTCTATAAGGAGGAGTTGGAAGCGCTTCAGAGTGAGTATCCTGACAATTTCCGGTTGACGTACGCCATTAGCCGTGAGCAGAAGAACCCGGAAGGCGGCAAGATGTACATCCAGAACCGGGTTGCAGAGCAGGCGGATGAGTTGTGGAAGCTTATCCAAGATCCAAAGACTCATACCTACATTTGTGGACTGAAAGGTATGGAAGGCGGCATTGATGAGGCTCTGGCTGCTGCAGCCGCAAAGAATGATGTGGATTGGTCAGAGTATCAGCGCCAGATGAAAAAGGAAGGTCGCTGGCATGTTGAAACCTACTAGGCTAAGGATTTTGAGCCTGTTTGAGCGGTCTTGATTAGCTTTGGTAAGGCTTCGATGGACGCTGTAGGTGATTTTTTGTGACAGAGGGTGCGATCGCATGGTGGTCGCACCCTCTTTTTGGTTTCTACATTACCTGGTGTAGTGCGCGTTGCTTGGTGTATGGTCTGGTGTTGTCGCGTGGCTAGTCTCATTGCTGTAACTTAGCCTAGCCAATCCATCGGGAGCATCTCATGTTTGCCAATTCTGCATTGCCCTGC
>CAYSIR010000091.1:0-15240 GCA_964431105.1 uncultured Leptolyngbya sp.
GTTGTGAGAAGGATTCCTTCGGAATCCTTCTCACAATCCAAATAGGATTGCTATAGGCAACTTGTGTGTACTTAGTAGCACCATTTAAATAAGATGGCTATCGAGCCGATCCATCAAATCAGTTCTGCAAATTTGGCCGTTGGCTAAATTTGCTTGACTCAGTTACTTAAGGGCTGTATGCGTCACCCATCGGGATAGCATACTGGTAACACAGACTAAGCTGACTAATAAAAGTGCTGCAGCCCAGGCCAATTCTTGCTGCGCTGGGAAAGGAGCGATCGCAAAGTTATAGATAAGTACAGATAAAGTTGGGATGGGTTCTAGTAAGCCAGATGGAAACAGAGATGAATTGAGCGCCGTAAATAGCAGCGGAGCCGTTTCCCCGGCTGCCCGTGCGATCGCTAACATCATGCCAGTTAAAATACCAGGGCGAGCAGCAGGAATTAAGATACCCAATATCAGTTGGGTGGAGGATGCGCCTAAGCTGGTAGCCGCCCAACGTAATTCTTCTGGAACCGATCGCAGAGCTTCGTCTGTAGTACGAACCACAATCGGCAACATGACAATGGCGAGAGCAACACTGCCCGCGATCGCTGAGAACCCGGTAACATTGGTAACTAGCGCTCCGTAAGCAAAAACGCCAGCGAGAATGGAAGGTAATCCACTCAGCACATTAGCCATCAATCGAATTAAATCAGAAAAGGGTCGATCGCCCTCTACATCAGCAATATAGAGACCAGCCAGCAGCCCTAGGGGAAGAGCGATCGCCGCAGATAGACTAACCACAACCAGCGTTCCGAGAATAGCATTGGCAACGCCACCACCCACCAATCCAGCCGCCGGTGGGAGTTGAGTAAATAAAGCAATATCTACGCGCTGCACCCCTCGCCACAGTACATACAATACAATCATCGCTAGACTTCCTAACGTTAGAATGGCACAGACGAGCGCCGCCGCCCACATGATCTGATTAACCCAACGCCGATGCAGAGGAATCTCCCAATTGGAGCTAGAGGTCAAATTAGAGGAGGTAGAATAAAAATCCATGGTCACTAGAGGCGCACCGTGCGATCGCGGACTCGACGGACAATCCATTCCGCCACAATATTGACACTAAGAGTAATGCCCATCAAAACCAATGCCGCGTACATCAAAGCGGCAACTTGAAGCTCCCGCGCTGACGCAAACTGATTGGCCAGGAGCGAAGCGATCGTGTTGGCGGGTGCAAAAATAGAGAGCTGGATCTGATTAACATTACCAATTAACAAAGTCACAGCCATCGTTTCACCCAACGCTCGACCCAGCGCCAATAACGCGCCGCCCACAATCCCCGAAAGGGACGACGGCAGCAAAAAATGAATCAGTGTTTCCCAGCGGGTAGCTCCGACAGCCATAGCGCCCCAACGTAATTCATTGGGAAGGGCAGATAGCGAGGCAGCCGTCATCAGCGTGATAAACGGCAAAATCATGATAGATAAAACTAAAACAGCAGGAAGCAGCCCAGGGCCAGCAGAAACCGTACTGAAAAAAGGCAACCAGCCTAGCGTTTGGTGCAGCCAACGGCTTAGCGGTTGCAGCAACGGAATTAAAACCATCAAGCCCCATAGGCCATAGACCACGCTGGGAATGGCTGCCAACAGTTCGACTATTCCGCAAAGGAGCGATCGCATCCTCGGTGGCAAGACTGGTTCGCTCAACACTATTGCAGTTCCTACGCCCAACGGCAAGGCGATCGCTAGTGCTAACCCAGAGCTGATGACTGTACCCCAGATGAGAGGCAGTGCGCCGTAGGTTTCGCGGCCAGCAACCGGATTCCACTCACGGGCGATAAAAAACTTAAAACCATAGGCGCGAATCGCGGGCATAGCATCATAGGCAATCATCGCTATAATCGCAACCATGAGGCCAACCACTATCAGCCCTGCGCTGAGGCTGGTGTAATGCAGCAGGCGATCGCCCAGTGGTTTTGAACGCGGCAGAACAGGTAGCGATCGCCGTGACCATAATTTTAAGCCGTGTTTTGGCGATTCTTCCACCATTTTTTATAGCTGCATAGAACGATTGCATCATCGCACAAACGACACGAGCAGTTAACATAGCCACCTTATTTCAGCTATCAGGATTCTACACAAACGCTCACGAAGGTTACCGCAGTTGTTCAAACGTAATGCTACTCTCTGAGGGTGTGATCTGTACCCTAGTTGACTGACGAAACTTGCCAAACTCTAACCACCACAGGGGACAGGAAACTTGGCCCTACTTCGCCTAAAACCTGACAGAGGCAAGGTTGCTGCATCCAGTGCAGAATCGTTATGTCAGTCAAGCTGTGCCCACACCGTCAAAATCTTCACCAGTGAAGAACAATCCCGCATCTGGTATTAGACATAGACGGTTCAGCAACTTCTGCATCAGAGGCGGCCCAAGCTTGATGAGGCTAAAAAACGGTAGCGAATGTGCAGGCACCCGCGCTCTTGATTCCGTTCTGGGGTGACAGATTAACAACAGTCTTCTTCTACTTGCTCCAGAAGTTCTAAAGCTTCGTCGTTACGATACTCTTCAAATAAGGCGTGAATCGAATTGATCTGACTACCCACAAAGTAAAGATCATCCTGCTCTAGGGTTCGCTGATTTGCCAACTTTGTGTGGAAATAATCAACCCAAGGGCTAGGGTGAGGTGGCTTTTCCAGATATTGCTTGATGTATGCCATAAGCTGTCGGGCTTTTCGATCACAGTCAATGCCCTGAAAGCTGACATAGCGATCGCTACTTGGTGGAATCATCGCGTCCTCAATGGTCAATCCTATACTCAATTTGCCTAAATTTGCACTCAATTCTAACAAGAGCAGTACCCAGAAAACAGTACTCTTATTTGAGATTTTTGCGTGCATTTCGAGGCACAAACGTTCAGGCAGTCCTCCATTGGTAATGTCTATGCATTACGCAAAAGTCGCCAGACCTTTTGCCTCACAACCTTTCTAAGGGTTACTCAGAATCCTCGTCTTTAAACTAAGGAATGCGGGTTTCAGCGAGATCTGCGTAATGGATAGATTGGTAATGTGGATGGTGTAGGCATCGCCCGCACCACCCAAGATCATTGCATGAATTACTACCCAGAGAGAGGTTCTAGGAGCAGCAAAATGATGATTATCTTCAACGTTAACCATCAAGCTCGTTAAAGATCAGTCCCACCCTGACAATTGCCCAGAGCGAGACGACTCCAAAAGATTGGTATTGAAAGATTAATGTTGGATGATACGATGCTACTAAGTCATTGGTTCTAGTGGATACTAGCCGCTAGAGGAAACGGGGAAAGTGCAGTGAGAATCTGCCGCTGTCCCGCAACTGTGAAGGGGGTTGGGTACCTCTCAGTCAGAATGCCCGCCAATGAATGAGTTTATGTTTTACACCATCTGCGAGGTACGGATGATGACTTGGTATTGTTTGAAAGGCTGCCTCCGGACAGCCTTGTGCGGTTTGCTGCTGCTGTCCCGATCGCTTCAGTCTTTACTCTATCGGACAGTTGGAGGGTAGATAAAATAATGTCTCATTCAACTGCATCGTCTGATGTTGCTAGTTTTTCTGACGAACGGCAATCGATTGCTTACGCTCGCTGGATGCAATTTATCTTGCTGGCATTGGCAGTTGCTAGCAATGCAATCTATGCTCATACTCCTTTAGTAGCGTTTGCCGTGATGAGTGGGGTGATGCTGACCCGTCATCGGGCGGTCGCGATCGCGATACTTATCTGGTTTGTCAACCAAGCTATTGGCTTTGGTCTGCGCGGCTATCCTCTGAGTGCTACGGCGTTTATCTGGGGTGCTTTGATGGGGTTAGGAGTTGTGCTAGTCGTTGCATTCGCCAGCATCCGGCCGCGATTTAGCCGAACGTCTTTGGTTGGTTACTTTTTCTGGGTGATGCTTGCCCTCATTGGTGGTTTTGCGCTTTACCAAGGGCTAATCATGCTAGCGTATCCAATGCTAGCGAACGGACATACCATGGGATGGGATGTCATCGCCAGGCTGTTCCGAAAGCAGGTCATCTGGACTGGGGCGATCGCCCTGGGGCATGGAGCGCTGTTTCAGCGACATTTTCTCCGGTTTCACTTAGCACGGAATTAAGGAGTCAAGCTTTCGTAATTGCTCAAGGCTAACTGTTTTAATCGTCGCGCCATTGCTACATTCAACCGCTCAGCAATACCCGGATTTTATAGAACCTATTTGGGATCTTTTTATTAATCAACCGATGTTTTAGCATAGCCGTTGTAGCCCCCTAACAGTAGCCCCTTAACAACTGAGCGGATCAGAAAACCTAAACCCTACATTTCCTAAACGCTTTCAGGGGAGCGGTTTATATACCCAAGGCAGAATCTTTTGTCAGTGAAGCAGCTAAGACGATCGCTCTCTAGTGTTGTGCTAGGGAGCGATCGCATTTTTATTTGATTTCAGTGAGTAGATTATCTAACCCAGCAGCGCCTTCGCACGAGAGACAAACTGCTCCGCCGTAATGCCATTAATTGCCATCACCTGTGCGGCACTGGCCGCCGTTTCGCCGCGCTTCCAGGCAAACGTATCCCGCTTTGCAGTGGTGCGTAGCAAAATCGGTTCGAGCATCGCACTGCTGCCGCCGGTAATGCCCAACAGCACCTCTCCCGCAAATAAGCGCTCAAAGCCGGTATCATCCAAGAATCCGCCATCCGCCTGAGAACAGCTATCCCACGCAGTATCGGTAGACCGATAGAGACGGCGCGGGTTTATCACCGACACAATTCGAGAGCCGATGCCCTCCGCTTTGAGCTGTGCCGCCGCCTCAAACGCAGGAATCAGGGTCATATCCCCAATGACCGCAAAGACTACCGTGCGATCGCCCTCGATTTCCTGAAGCACCACTGCTCCATCGGTCAAGCCCTGGCGAGTTTGCTCAAACGTTGAGCGAATCGGTAGCGGAGACTTACTTGCTGTAATTGTTACCCCCTTGTTTTTCGTACCCAGTGCCCACTCGTAGCACACTTGAATACTGTTGGCATCGCAGGGGAACAGCGGAAACACATTGCCGTTCCGCATCATGGCAGCAAAATAGTTTTCAATTTCAGGGCGCTGGTGCGTCCAGCCGTTGCGGCCTTGCTCTAGCGCCCCAGCCGTAAACAGAGTAATAGTAGAAGGCGTAGGACGGCGCAATTCAGCCATGGCCTGGGTCACCGTTTGCCAAATCGGCAGCCCGTTAATCGCAAAGGATTCATAGGAACACCAGAGCGATCGCCCCCCAAAGAGCGCCTGAGCCGCCGCCAGCCCAGCACAAGCATCTTCGCTCAACGGTTCATACACCTGCCCTTGCGGTTGCTGAAAATAGGTTTCATCAGACGTAGGGTGAATAATCTTTAGGGCCACATTAATGTTATTGATCCCCGATGCCGCATTGCCGTCTGCGTTCGTGACGACAAATGTAGAATCTTGCTGCCCCACATGAGCCGCCACAGCACCCATCGCCGTTGTAGCTACTTGCTTATCCTCCAGCGGAAATTCATGCAGGGGCAGCGTGCCCAGATCCGCAAGGGGCAATTCTGTTTCAGTGACCACTGTTTTGACAGCAGGGCCGCCATTCGATCGCTCAAAATTAGTGCGAACCAATTCCCAGGCGGCCACAGGCAATGCCCGTTCCTTCAAGGCGCTGACAATATAGTCCTTGTCGAGTGTGTCGCCTGCATACAGGTTGTGAGACTGCGCTCCACGTTTATGAACGCCCGCCCCTTTCAGTTGTTTCACAATTAAGACGGTGAGAGTGCCGCCAAGCGCAGATTTTGCGGCGCGATCGCTCGCTTCCAGAACCGCCTGAGTAAACGCCAAACGGTTCTCAAACGAAAACCGGGTGCTGTCTACATAATCACCAGGTTGGTCGGCATCATCATAATCTTTAGCGTCTACCAAAATCACTTCGGCGAAGCCATTACCGTTCCAGTAAGCCAGCATATCGTCATTACTCTTGGTAGACACCATGCTGTGGTGTTCCTGGCTATACCCGTTCCAAACCAAAATGGGCAGGAAATTAGTAACGGTTGGATAGGCTGTATTGAAATGCCCAAAGCTACTCATGATGTAGGGTTCACCCAAACCGCCATCGCCAATAGTGACCGGGAACAATACGCCTGGATGCAGCTTTGCGCCGGCCATGGCAAAGTGTTGCCCCTGCCCCAGCGGCCCGGCCGGGTTGAGTAAGCCAGGAATTTGTCCCGATAGGTGCCCCAGTAGCCCGTGGGTTTCCCGGAAGCGATCGCCAATTTGCGCCACATTGGTGATGCCCATCGCCTCCAGGGAGCGATCGAGGAACATATTGCTGTAGAAACCGGGGGCATGATGCCCGACTTCAGTAATGATATTTTTGTAGCCCAGCATCATCAGTGCCGCAATCCCATCAGCAATGCTGGCAAATCCGCCGGGATGCCCCGATGCCTTGCTAGCTGTAGTTTGTAGCGTTAGATAGCGCAGCGCATCGGCGGCGAGTAACGTCTGGTAAACAGCGGCTGGATCGGTCGGAGAAGGAATTGCAGTTTGCCCAGCCGCGATCGCAGGGGTTTTGCCATAGGTCTCAAACTGGGGTGGTTCATCACCAAAGAAGCGAATCCCCTCACAAAAAGCGGGCTGTGGAGTAACTGCCGTCATGAATACACCTACCTCATAGAACTAACTGCTGGAACTGGCAAAAATTGACATAGGTTAATAAGGACTGTCAACGCCGACATCATGGTCAATCCCTAAGCCCTGCCAATCGCTCAATCGTTTAGCATTGATCATCAGCACATTGCCTGGTGTGCTGAGACTCTAAAACTAGAATCGGTTTTGCCGCGTCAGCCTTGTACGGGTCATTCATCCTCAATCCTAATACTTGATTGGACGTTAATGACGATTTTGGGAAATGGTATCCTTCGATGGCTTAAATAAGCTTTCTTGATGGGCAACCCCCTAACCCAAGATAAAGGGCTGATAGATCTTGTAGGGGTTTGAAACACCGACCTCGAATCCACGCGGTTTCAGCGATCGAGTGCGTACATCACCGATTCTGAACGGGTTGTGGTGAGGGGTTTTGCACAAACCCCTACACGATGAGCTGATAGACGGAGCTTCGGATACCAACCGCAGCAAGATTGAATCGATACGGCGACTACAGTTTTGCAGGGGAGTTGCGACTGTACAGCCCTTGTCCCCTAGCCTCCTAAAACTTGAGAATAAAGGGCCAGATGGGCGCTATTCTGTATACAGAAGTTATACAGAAGTTGCAGGGCCTCTAATTCGTGCCGTCCAAAACTAGGCGATTGAACGGCAGAAACTGCGATGAGGCAAAAGACCTAGCGACTTTTGCATAATGCACAGCTAAATAGATGGGAAGCCAAGCTCAACTTTCTTTGTCCGTCCTAGGCGTAGGGTTCTAGGTGGAGGCGCAATGGCAGTAGGCTCCCTAGGTGACTTAACTATCCCACCGATTCACCGTATGACCGACACCAACGCATCTGTCAAACGAATTTTTATTTGTGGTTCTGCGCTGCGCGGCCAGCCCGATCACGGCAATTTGCAAGGCGCTGTTTTTATTCGAGCTGCCAAAACTCGCCCAACCTATCGCCTCCACTCGGCAGCAGACGGCTGGCATCCAGCCATCTATGAAACCGATACCAGCGGCATTCGTATTCCCGGTGAAGTGTATGAACTGACGCTGCCGCAGTATGAGCATCTGTTGGCAAACGAACCGCCGAATATGTACCCGTCGGATGTGGTACTCGACGATGGCGAAATTTTAACCGCCATGCTGTATCCCAAGACGCTGATTGATGAACACAATTGGCCGGATATTTCAGAAGAATATGGCAGTTGGGCCGCTTATAAAGCAGCTCAGTCCAGGTCAAACTCAGGGGATAGTAATGCCAGAACCTAATCCTGAATTTATGCGGGCCGCGATCGCAGAGTCTTTCGCTGGAATGCACTGCGGAGATGGCGGGCCATTTGGAGCCGTGATTGTCAAAGATGGACAGGTGATTGCCAAGGCACACAACCAAGTCTTAGCGAATAGTGACCCGACTGCCCACGCTGAGGTTATGGCCATTCGTGAGGCCTGCCGCCAACTGGGACATTTTCAACTCGATGGGTGTGAACTTTATACCAGTTGTGAGCCATGCCCCATGTGCCTAGGCGCAATTTACTGGGCCCGGCTCGATCGCATTTACTATGGCAACACCAAAGGAGATGCGGCCGAGGCAGGATTTGATGACCAGTTTATTTACGATGAGCTAGCGGTGCCGATGGGCGATCGCCAATTGCCGATTCAGCCACTCCTACGTGAAGAAGCTCAGGCTGCATTTCAGGAGTGGATGGCTAAGTCGGATAAAATGCCGTACTGATGCGACATCTTGTAAGAAAGCCTAGAGCTAAGCTTGCTGGTCTGCCAAAATTTGCCCCAGTTTGGGGTTGGTTCTTTATTGGCAAAGATGTGGGGTGGTGGGAGCGTTGACCCCACTACCCCACATCTTTACGTGAATACCACTACCGTTTTTTGACCGTATGTTCGGTTGATGCATCGGCGCGATCGCTGGATGCCACTGTAAATGAATTGCCACAGCCGCAATCTTGCTGAGCATTGGGGTTACGAAACCGGAACCCTCCTCCCATCAGGTCTTCGGTGTAGTCAACCGTTAAGCCTTCTACAGACGGAACACTGGCATCGTCAATGGCTACCCATACTTGCTCATACTGAAAAACGCGATCGGACGGATGGGGACGATCGACCAAATCCAAACTGTAATAAAACTGTAGGCAGCCGCCTGGGTTCACCGATAGTCGAAACCAGGCATCAGGCTGATCACGGCTACGCTTTAGGCGACTGATTTCGGCGATCGCGGCTTGACTAAAGTGAATCATAGTTGCGTAATCTATCCAACAAAGCGTTCCAATAGATGTATCCTCGTTTGCTCTCTGCCTAATCCTTCTACTAGAGCTGGCGTTGCCATCCCCTACACAAAAGCAGCGGGCGAAGGGGAGCCAAACATTCAACGTCTTTCCGCCAAACTTGGCAGAGAGATTTAGAGAGAGGGCGCAAAGGCAATATTCTCCCCAAAACTGTACCGTAAAAAGGGGCGCGATCGCCCGGATGTATCGCGCTAAGCAGATCGCTTAGGAGTGTTTTGTGGAACGGCTACGTCCTACAAAACATTCCATGTCTTCAACAAAATGGTTACTGTCATAGCAAAGGTCTAGTCGGACTGTACCCATGCAAAAACAGGAACGGGCACTGCTCCGTCCCTGTCTGCGAAAATGCGATGATACCTGCGACCCGGCGGATCTTGCTGAAACGCTTATCTTTACGTTCAAAGGTCGGTAGTTCTTCATTGGTAGAGATTTTGGGTGGCGTCGCCCACACCACCCAAAACTCTTACATGAATACCACAACCCAAAGGTTGCGAGTCAGGCTAAATTGCGAAGCAAGGTGAGGCAGAAGGTCTAGCGGCTTTACCTCATGGGCGATCGCTGCTCTAAGCAGGTTGGCGATCGCCCGTGCGAGCATAGTCATCCTGGTAGCGGATAATATCGTCTTCACCTAAGTACTGACCGTTTTGAACCTCAATCAAAATTAGGGGAATAACGCCAGGATTTTCAAGACGGTGCTTAGTGCAAGCCGGCACATAGGTAGACTGATTGCTAAACAGCAGCTTTTCATTCTCACCACAAACCACCTTGGCAGTGCCCGATACCACAATCCAATGTTCACTGCGGTGATGGTGCATTTGCAAACTCAGGCGATGACCGGGCTTGACCTCAATCCGCTTAATTTTATAGCCCTGACCTTCTTCCAAAACCGTGTATGTGCCCCAGGGACGTGGCTCAGCCGCCATTAGCCCATTTGAGTTGCCTGTCAGAGAAGATAGACCAACGGGAACCGTTGATTCTTTGGCATCCTTCGCTTCCTTCGTTTGAGTCATAGACCGTTTTCTCCTAAGAATCCTATTTTGCAATGTAGCTGCACATATCTTAAACAGACTCGCCCAATAGCAGGAGGGGTATCCTAGGGAGGTTGACCTAGGAACTTCCAACCCACTCAAATAGCTAAATCTAGGATAGGGTGATGGCGATCGTCTGCCAATATACGTCAAGTGACTTAGCTAGAGTACCCGGATAGTTATCCGCGCAGTCGTAACATGGATGCCGGAAGCACGATGGCCCAGCCTCACGCCGAACCCGTCTCGCAGCAAATTCCGCCGCGATTCACATCATTTAGAAAGCACCTAGAAAGCATCCCATCTGTGTAAGCGGATTCCTCATTCGTATCTGCCCGACATAAAAGCGGATACGAACTGACCGTCCTTTCCCTAAGCAGTTCATTACGCAAAAGTCGTTAGACATTTTGCCCCATCACCATTTCTGCCGTTTTGACAGACTTGGTTTCGGAGAGTGGGAATGAAAGGTTTAGCCGCGTTTTCAGAAAGATACTGGGTAGAGGAATTGAGGATAAAGGCGACAAAACTGAACGGCTCCTCATCACGGATACCCACATTAAAAATGAGTTTAGTGCTGAGTTAGCAATCGGCGTCAACCAAGCCTAACATACCAAATTTTTTTCCTATTTCTCAGCCTTGATGGTTGGTAGTGAGACGCAACGGCGCAAACTCTTTACATTTGTGCCCAGCCCTTCAATGGAGCTTTATAGTTCGGCGCTGTACCGATGAACTCAATCCTGTTATTGCCATAGCCATCTTCAAGGGTGGGTGAATGGAGAACACCACTGCGAAAGGGGGTTTGCCAAGCCTTTTCACTTTTCACAATTTAAGCCAGACCCAAGCACCATCAATTGGCATTGGTTCATGCCAGGATTTGGGGAGGGGCGATGCCCAGACTATCCAAGCTCCTGCCTAATGGAGTATTACCCATTTACCGACGTGGGTCAGAGGACGCGATCGCCCATCGTATCTGACGAATGATCCCCCGCAACATCGCTAGTTCTTGAGTTGAAATTCCTGCTCGACCATGCAACCGACGTAATTTTGCCATACGGCTTTCGGCAGTGTGCGGATAGAGGTAGCCAATCTGCAACAGCACGGTTTCTAGGTCTTGGTAATATTGTTCGAGCGCATCGAAGGGAGCGGGATCATCCGGAACCGTTGAGGGAGCTGCTCCATCCAACATAGGATCGCCGTTAACGGTCTGCGCATAGAGTTCATAGCTACAGATGGCTACGGCCTGGGCCAAATTTAAGGAGGGGTAGCGATCGCTCGATGGAATGCGAACAATGTGCTGAGCGTAGCGCAATTCGGCATTATTCAAGCCCCGATCTTCAGGCCCAAACATCAGCGCGCAGGGTTGCATAGCCAATAGCCAGGGGACTGCCTGTTGTGGCGACATCAGAGGAACCGCCTCGGCATGGCGATCGCGACCAGCCGTAGCCACCACCCGCGCACAGCCCGATAACGCCTCTGGAATGCTAGACACAATGACGGCCTGCTGCAACAGTTCTACCGCATGGACTGCCATCATTCGCGCCTCTTCACCGGTGATGGCACAGTGCGGATTGACCACCACAAGCTGCGACAGTCCCATATTTTTCATGATGCGGGCGATCGCTCCCACATTTCGGGGCCCGGCTGGCTCTACTAATACAATTCTGACGGTATCTAGGATAGTTTCCGCCTGGGGCGCACCCGGTTTCTGCCCCAACTGTCCATTTTCGTCACCGTTGTGTGTCATGCGATCGCCCATCGATCCCGTGCCATCCCAGAGTAGCGGTTGGTTTGTCTTCTGAGTCTTTTTATAATGTTAGTGATAAATGGTGACTATCGTTGAGGGGCGATCGGATAGAACCTGACTCAGCAATCCTCCATTGGTTAGGCTTTTTGTTGGTGTGGGCATCGCTCACACCAACAAAAGTATTTACATGAATACCACCACCCCTGAATCATCATTGACAAGATTGCCGCCGTTAAGACAAGCACTCATGGGACGCAACCGCAACAAGTCTGATCTACCCACCAAAGTCTGCCCGGTCTGTCAACGGCCATTCACTTGGCGTAAAAAATGGGCTGACTGTTGGGATGAAGTGAAATATTGCTCTGAACGCTGCCGCCGTCGCCGTTCCACGGCTGCTCCGCCCGATTCTGAATAATCGGTTTCCAGTGAGTTCTCTATTGGTCTATGCATTACGCAAAAGTCGCCAGACCTTTTGCCTCACAACCCGTCTAGCGGTCATTCAGAGTCCTCATTTTTGAACTGAGGAATGCGGGTTTCAGCGAGATCTGCGTAATGGATAGTATTGGTAAGGATTTTGGGTGGCATGGGCAGCGCCACCCAAAATTTTTACGTGAATACCACTACCGGTTTCTAACGCTTCTAATTTTTTCCAAGATCCGTCAGAAATATGTACCGATCGCGATGAGGGTAAACAGGGCAGCTAATCTGGGCTGCATCGCGAGCTAGTGGTATTCAAGTCGCGATTTTTATGGTGTGGGCGATGACTACGCCATGAAAAACGCTGACTATGAGACAACCACTAGGGATTCTGCTCAGATTGTGAAAGGTTGCCCCGTAAAAATGTTTGCGGAACCAGTTTTATGCTGCCCATAGCCATCCTAGATGAGCTGTAAACAAGAATGGGCGTTGTGAGAGTCCGCGGAACTCCTTCTCACAATCCAATCGCTATATCTACAGCTATGAGTTATCTAGAATAACTTAATGCGCACTTGTTTATTCTATCCCAATCGTCGCCTCCTATGGTTAATACTCGTGTTACCCCGACTGCTGAACAGGTCACGCAAACGCAACAAGCGATTGATCGCTACATTGCCACTATTGATCAGCATCCCGATCGCCGGGATGGTGCGTATCCCTATTACTTATTTCATGAACCCGGTCATCCTATTTTGGGGACGGTCATGGTGTTTCATGGATTCAGCAATCGTCCTCATCAAATGTGGCGCTTAGCCAGTTATTTATTTCAAAACGGGTTTAATGTATATCAGGCTGGCTTGGCGGGGCACTCGTTTTTGCCAGCCAACACTTACTGGCCACAGATTGATCTTAGACCTGAATATGCTGAACCCATTAAGCAAAACGTTCGGCAAGATCCTGTACTGATGGAAATGGTAGCTAATATAATAGGGAAAGAATCGGGTCAGCTTCAGCCGCTTAGTTTACTTCAAAAGACGGCGCTTTCGGCACGGTTGTTGAAAATTGAACCGGAGCTGTTAGAGATTAAGCGAGCTATGGAAAATTATGATGACCCAAATTTCGATCGCTACTTTATTTCGTCTCATGGAAATTATCTAATTGATGCGCGATCGCGGTTGGCAGAATTAGATGCTATGCCTGGGCCAGTTTACACAGTTGGTTTATCGGTTGGTGGAGCCGTGGCGCTGGCGTTAGCTGCCGATCAGCGCGATCGCATTAAAGGAGTTGTTGCCTATGCTCCATTTTTAGAAGTCTTTGACAAAACCCAGAAACATTACATTAACATTGCCGGGCCGCTGGATTTAAAGGAAACGGGATGGAACCCAAACGTTCAGTTTACGGTAGGCTGCCTCACAGCCAACAGTCGCTTTGGGGAGTTTGTGCAGCGTAGTGAGACAATTCAATCCCTCAAACCGATTCCTACCTGCCTAATTTTAACAGAGAATGAAGATGCCGCTGACGTAGAAACCAATCAACAGTTTACGCAGCAGCTAGGCGGCAAGCTTAAGGGACATTATTCGTATCTGTATCCTGCAAGTGACTTAGTGCCGCACCCAATGGTTGATCCCACTGAAATTAGCCAAGGGATGACCAATCGCTATTGGCAATCGATGTATCAAGAAACCTATCGGTTCCTAACGGATGGAACGCTGAATCCCATCAACATGAGTCGTCTGGAGCAAGATCCGTCATTGCCAATTGTTTCAGACTTGAGATAGGATATTTTCATTCGCGATTCTAAAAGATGGGTGAATGTAGATAAAATTTTTGGGAGGCGTTCCAATGGAACGTCTCCCATGATCCGAGCCAAATTGCTATGGGCTAGGATTTTATCTGAATAATAGCCAAACGCCTGATAGAGCGATCGCCATGCCAATAATGGCACGAAGGCTGACGCGATCGCCCGTCCACAGTGCAATCGGAATCACAAACAGCGGACTGGTGGCACCCAGGGCTTGAGAAATGCCAGCTTCAGTAAACTTGAGGGCAGTTTGCTGTAGCCAAATGGCGAGATAGGTTCCTAAAAATGCGGCGATCGCCACTGTTGTCAACAATTGCCGCGATCGCGCTACTACAATTAGCCCATGCTGCTGCCGCTGTACCGTAATCAATACTAACAGCACCAATACACCGCCCAACAGTCGAAGTAAGCTACTCCACAGCGGATCAATATCCGTTCCTGATAACGTTGCACGCGATAGAACAGCTCCACTCGCTTGCCCCAGCGCTGCCAACATACCGGAGATGATGCCCTGTCGGGGTCGAAACTGGAAGGTGGACGTATTGGGGGTGCGCTCTACGACGACCCAGGCCACACCGGCCATTGTTAACATAATTCCTGCCCATGCCAGAACGGTTAACTGTTCCTGTAGTGCAATTAATGCAATGAGGGCGGTGATGGGCGGCGCTAGGGATTCGAGCAATAGCCCGCGCCGTGCGCCTAAGCAATTTAGCGAGGTAAAAAATGCGGTGTCGCCCAGACCAATGCCGATCGCCCCACTGAGCAGCAGGAGGGCGATCGCCCATACTGGCACATCTGGCAGATTCATGGATCTTAGAGCCAATGTCAGACTAATCAGCACAATGGCGATCGCTCCCTTTGCCAGATTCAAGGAAAGGGGCGGCACTTGCTTGCCGACCGCCGCATAAATCGAGGAGGCGATCGCCCACACTAATGCGGCGGTTAATGCTGCAACCTCACCCGTATAGTTGCCTGTAATCGTGATGATAACTGCACCCACAATAATTTCTCGTTAAGGATTTTACCCTGCTTGACTGAACTCGTAAATCGCCAGTAGCCGTTTTACATAGAACATGAGAGTGTTTGATGGGCGGCGGAGCCGACCATCAAAACCATCTGAGGCTATCTACTTAGGGCTGTAATATGGTAACCCTAAATAGGTTGTAAATAAGAATGGGCGTTGTGAGAAGGAGTCCTGCGGACTCCTTCTCACAATCCAAATAGGATGGCTATAGCGGCGGAGCCACGAGAAGTGGGTGCATGTCACCTTTACGCCCTCACCCTAAATCCCTCTCCCAATCTTGGGAG
>CAYSIR010000092.1:0-15236 GCA_964431105.1 uncultured Leptolyngbya sp.
TCATTTTTGAACGAAGGAATGCGGGTTTCAGCGAGATCTGCGTAATGGATAGCCCAAGCTTGGGAGAGGGATTTAGGGTGAGGGCGATCGCGTCACATACCTTTCACGAAACTGGGATGCACCCAATCCTCGTTTTTGAACCAAAGAATGAGGGTTTCAGCGAGATCGGCGTAATGGATAGCTTAAAAAGAGGGATTTAGGGTGAGGGCAATCGCGTCACATGCCTTTCACGAAACTGGGATGCACTCTTTAGGGGGATCAAGTCAAGAAATGGATGTCCTGTCTGGGATCTGTGTACTGAGTAGGTGGAAATGAGGGAACGGATACAAGCTGAAATGAGGCGGGAATAGCTGAGATTGAGGGAATGCTAAGGCAGGGGAAAGGCAACATCCGGGCGTTTGCTTTGAACCAGGCTTAGGTTTTTTGTCTGTGATCCTTTAGGTTTGAGGGAGGCTATGCTGTCGCTCAGAAGGGGGAATGAGAATAAACTTGCAATATTAGGGATGTTTGCCTACATCAATCATTCGCTTTGAGTCTTGAACGGGTCGCAGCGCTCAATTTGTAAGGATAGGAACCTGAAATCGTCATGCGTTTTTCTCTGAGAGATATTCTAACGGTCATTTTTGTGGTGCAGGTGGTTGGGGTGGCTGGAGTTGTCAGCCATTTGCACCAACGAGCGGGTCGTCAGGCGATCGCAGGTTTGACCCAGGAGCTGATGCAGAACACGGGCGATCGCATTGAGGTTTACCTATCCAGTTATTTAGAACTCCCTAAAATCATCAATGCGCAAACGGTGGCGGCGCTTACCAATGATGAGCTAGACCCCAGCAATTTAACCCAGGTAGAGCGGCATCTTTATCGGCAACTGATCGACCATTTCTCTGTCAGCACGGTGATGTACAGTGCGCCAGATGGTACCTTTCGGACGATGCATCGCAATGTGCTGCATGGCAATCAAGTGGAGGGAGGGCGATCGCATTCCACTATTGCTAAGCAATTTGAGGTATATCGCCTCGACTCAGCCGAGCAATGGGGCGATCGCCTGGAGGTGCTGGCTGATTTTGATGTGCGCGATCGCCCCTGGTATCAGAGCGCGGTGCGCGATCGCCAGCCTGGCTGGACATCGCCGTTTCAGATTGGAACTGATCCATCCCTAGCCATCAGCGCCTATCAGCCGATTTACAACACAACAACGGGATCGCTAGATGCGGTGGTGGCTGTCAACCTGAGCTTGATTGACCTGAGCCAATTTTTAGCCGAAATCGACATCGCTCCGCAGGGCGCGATCGCGATTGTGGATGCCGATGGGTACATCATTGCCACCTCGACGGATGAATCACCTTTTCAAATAGACGACAGCGGAACCATTCAACGGCGATCGCTGGCTAACAGCCAAACGATGGTATTAGCCGATGTCGGTCAACAATTGAGCCAGGGCAGCCTGCTGCCGCTAGACCAGCCAGGGCAGCAGGCTAACTATTTTATACATGTCGAATCCATTGATGTTGACCAGCAACTGGATTGGACGCTCGTTGTGGCTATACCCAAGGCTGCCTATCTCAGCGATTTTGATGCGGCACAGCACAAAACGACCGTCTATGTTGGGATCGCGGCGTTATTGATGCTGCTAGTCGGTGCTGGGGTCAGCCATTGGATTTTGCGACCCTTGGGCAAGCTGCGGGACGGGGCCCAACATCTCAGTCAGTATCCAACCGATCCGGTTCCTATTCCAACGTCTCACCATGCCATCGCCGAGATTCAGGATTTGTCGAGAGCGGTGCGTCAGATGGCAGAGCAGGTTGGGCGATCGCTCTCGGATATGCAGGGATTGAACCAAACCTTGCAGCAAAGCGAAGCGAAGCTTTCAACGGTTTTGGAGCTGGCTCCGACGGGAATGGCCATTCACCGCCCCGATGGTACCGTGTCATATATCAACACATTGGGTAAACAATTGCTGGGGATTGATGCCATGCCGGATGAGGTATCCCAGCCGTCTCAGCCTGCGGCCTATCGGCTCTATCGCCACAACAGTGATGAGTTATACCCGGCGGATCAGTTGCCTGTGGCGCGGGCTTTGCGGGGAGAGCAGTGCCATATTGAGGATTTGGATGTAAGAGTGGGCGATCGCCGCATTACCCTCAGTGTGAAGGCAACGCCGATTGTCGATGACCAAGGGCGTATCTTGTATGCAATCGTGACATTTATGGACATTACTGCCCACAAACAAGCGGAGTATTTGCTCGATCATTACAATCAAGAACTGACGCACCAAGTTGAGCAACGCACGGCTGAACTCGCCCAAAAAATTCAAGAAAAAGAGGCGATCGCAGCCACTTTGCGCCAGCAAGAAGCCCAGCACAAGGCACTATTAACCGCCATTCCCGATCTCATGTTCCGGGTGAGCCATGACGGCATTTATCTGGGCTATGTCAAGACGAATGCGCTGATCGATCTCCTGCCCCAGGATTATGAGCCCGTCGGGCAGCATCTCTCGGACTACCTACCCGCCAATGTGGCAGAACGCCAGCTCAACTATATTCGCAGGGCGCTAGAAACCGGAGAGGTTGGCATTTACGAACAGCAACACTGGATCAATGACCGCTGGCAGTATGAAGAAGTGCGTGTGGTGCCGGGCGATCGCGAAGTGCTGTTTATGGTGCGAGATATTACTAAACGGAAGCAGGCGGAAGCCGCCCTGGAAAAAACGGAAGAAACCCAGCGCGCCATGCTGCAAGCCATCCCCGATTTGCTCATCCGCCTTGACCAAAACGGGATTCGGAAAAGCTTTATTTCAGGGGGCGAGATTCATCTGAGACGCAGTTTTAAGCCAACCCTCCAGCAATCCATTTACGAGACCCTGCCCAGGGCACTGGCAGATTTACGGATGCAGTATGTTCGGCGGGCGGTGGCGACCGGACAAGCCCAACGCTATGAGCATGACATTGACATTGATGGGGATCTTCGCCATGAAGAAATTCGCGTGGTGCCTCTCAATCCAGACGAGGTGCTGTTGGTTGTGCGGGATATGACCGATCGCCACCAGGCCATCACCGCCCTTCAGCAAAAACTGCGCCAAGAAGAGGCGATCGCCCAAATTTTGAACCAACTGCACCGATCGCTCAAAGTTGACACGATTTTGCAAACGGCTGTCACAACGCTCGGTCGAGCCATTTCCTGCGATCGGGTGGTGATTTACCAAGAACAAGACCAGCAGCAGATAGTGGCGGACTGGGTCGAGGCAGACGGCGCGCAGGCTGGGGATGGCTCATCCTCGTCTGAGGGGGCGATCGCAACCCTGCATGACCTATGGGTGACAATGCTGAAGCAGCACGGTACCCATGCCGCGATCCCCGCGAGTTCGGCGGCGCTAGAGAATCGCGATCGCTCGATTGAGGCGTTTTATGAAGCTCACGTTAGCCAACTGTGCCCACTTCAGCCGTTGCTCTATGGTTGCCAGCCAGTCACAACCGACGATGCTGAGGGGGCCCCTGCATCGCTTAGGGACGCTGTTTATGGTGTGCCGATTTTCTGTGGCGATCGCCTGTGGGGAATATTAGCCCTGTTTCAGAATCAAGCTACCTGGCAATCAACAGAGATGGTGATCGCGACCCAGACCGCATTTCAGCTTGGCATCGCCATCTATCAAGCCGAATTATTCCAGCACATTCAACGCCAATCGGCTGAGCTAAAGCTGGCGAAAGAAGCGGCTGAATCGGCTAATCGAGCCAAAAGCACCTTTTTAGCCAACATGAGCCATGAACTGCGAACACCGCTGAATGCCATTCTGGGATTTGCGCAACTGACAGCCTACGATCCCACGCTGCCACCCGACCATCAAGAATCCGTACAGACGATTCTCCACAGTGGTGAACATTTGCTGTCGTTGATTAACGGTGTGTTGGATCTTGCCAAAATTGAATCGGGACGCATGGATCTGCAAATGCGGTACTTCAATCCAGAGGTGCTGTTGCAATCGCTTCATGCCATGCTCAACCAATCGGCTGAGCGGAAGGGTCTAAAACTGAACCTGGAACTAGGAGAAGGGCTGCCGTCTGTGATCAAGGCGGATCAACAAAAGCTTCAGCAGGTTTTGATCAATTTGGTTAGCAACGCCATTAAATTTACGCCATCTGGACAAGTGATCGTCTGCCTAACCGCTGCGCCGCGCCCCGGAAACAGACTAGCGATCGCCAATAAACTGTCACCCATCAACCTCCATATTGAGGTCAGCGACACGGGCGTGGGCATTGCCCCCGAAGAGCAACAGCTCATTTTCCAAGCGTTTGAGCAAACCCAAACGGGTAAGATGTCTCCTGATGGAACCGGGCTAGGATTAACGATTAGTCAGCATTTGGTGGAACAGATGGGGGGGCGGTTGACGGTCTGTAGCCAATTGGGGCAGGGCAGCACGTTTGAATTTACAATTCCAGTGGAGGTGGGATCTGCCCAGGATATATCCCTATGCCATAGCGATCGCCCCACGATGACTCTTAGTGCCGGGCAGCCGCCCTATCGGGTTTTGGTGGTGGATGATTCGGCGATGAACCGTCAACTGGTGGCCCAGTTTTTGAGCAATGTTGGGTTTGTGGTACGTGAAGCTGAAAATGGTCAGCAGGCATTTGAACAATGGCGTGCATGGCAGCCGCACCTGATTTTGATGGATATTCGGATGCCGATCGTCGATGGGATTGAGGCCATCCAGGCCATTCGGTCAGCGGAAATGACCCAAGCGAACGCCCCTCCAACGGTCTATCCAGTCAAAATTATTGTCTTAACGGCAACCGTTCTGGAGCATCGCCCGGCTGCTGATTGGGATGATTGGATACTAAAACCTGTCAATTTATCAGCATTGCTGGAGGCGATCGCTCAGCAATTGCCTGTGTTGTATGATGCAATATCCGTGGAGTTGCCCGATGCGCCTATCCCCGCGATCGCCCCGGCGGATTTGTCTGTAATGTCCGATGAATGGCTTCATCAGGTTCAGGTTCAGGCGCTGCGCTGCGATGATGTCGGTATTCAAGATTTAATCGCTCAAATTCCAGAGCAATACCCAAATTTGCAGCGATCGCTGGAATCATTGAACCAACAATTTCAGCTTGAAACCATTCTGGACTTGGTGAACCAATGTTTAACAAGCCCTAAGCCCTAAAGACTACCAGCTCCGTCCTGCACCGCCGCCGCCGCTGCTGCCGCCGCCGCTGCTGCCGCCGCTGCTGCCGCCGCTGCTGCCGCTGCCGCCGCTGCTTGACTTTTGCACTCGTGGAATGATTTCAGTCGTTTGGGTAACATTGCCACAACACTTACAGGTCTTGGTGACGAGCCGCTCTCCAGTGCTATATTCCGTGGGGTGCCGGATGACGCGACTGGTGGAAGTCATGGTAATTTCGCGACAGGTCGGACATTCTAAGCTAGCGCTACCCGTGACATAGGCCCGCAGATGCATCCCCTGGGGAATTTGGCGGGGACGGCGAGCCGCCAGTTTTGGCCCTTCTGGATAGCAGCGATCGCACGTCCAGCCTTCATACACTGTATTTCTGAGATCCTTAGCGACCTTCTCGGATTTTGTCAAGTGAGTCTCAAGCTGAGATACATCCAGTTGAGTGAGTGGTGTTTGGCAACGTTTGCAGTGCCATGGGCGAATGGTGCGACTGCGGCGATCGGGATCGAGCCAAAATCGATTGATGATGATGCTCAGCGGAAATGTAAAAATCACGGCTCCAATGAGCAGAATCGCGATCGGCAGACCGGTATTCGCCAGGCCGGCACTGAGTAAAGTCAGGGCAATACCGCTACAGCCTAGAGTAGATAGCCAGCGAAGGGTCTGATCGTGCTTATCAAAGCCTGTTTCCCGTGAATATCCTTGCGCATCCAGCAACACTGGTTGCCCGCGCCGTTTTTTGGCGGTTCCCAACCCTGCGATCGCAATGCCGATGCCAGCGATGCCAGCCAGCAGATCAAAGTTAGTAGCAAAGCGCCTGACCATGCCGACTGCGCGGGCGCGACCAAACCCGCCGGGTTCGACTTCCATCAGCCGAGCCACCAATGCTTCGGTGCCTTGCTCAATGCCGCGATCGTAGTTTTCTTGCCGAAACTGAGGAATGACGGCTTCGTCCAAAATGCGACCGACTTGCGCATCGGGCAACACGCCTTCTATGCCATAGCCTGTTTCAATTTCAGTGCGGCGATCGCCGATAGAAACCAAAAACAGTACGCCGTTGTCTTCACCGGCTTGACCAATTCCCCACAGATTAAATAATTCAGTTGCAAATACCTTGGGCGTGGCGGATGGGCGGGTTTGGAGAACCGTAACGACGACGATTTGGCTGCCGTTGTAGGCATCTAGCGCACTAATTCGTTGATTGAGTCTGGCTTCGGTTTCTGGCGTGATGATATTGGCCATGTCCGTGACCCAACCGCCCGACAATTGCGGATTGGGAACCTCCTGCGGCGTTAGTGCCCAACCTGGGACGCTCCACAAAACCATCGATACAGTCATTGCAAATACACTGGCGATCGCACCAACAGCGATGAAATGCAAACGATGACGAATCAGAGATTTCAGCATGGGGGGCATACCATAACAGCAGTTGCCATCAGAGTGCCCGATCGATGACAGTTTGTTTTCAATGATAAGAGACAGATAGTCAATAAGAATTGTAAGGTGGTTTGACTCCGTCGCCGGATTGAGCTGATTCAAGCATGATGATGAAGTTGCAGGCGATCGCTCCCATCGATCGCCCCAAACGTCCAACAGGTTGGTCGGAGCAAATACCATGAGCGATCGCATTCCTGACGAGTACGCGGACGACATTTTTACCCTCGCGACTCAGCTTTATCAACAGCAGCAGCAACAGAGCGGCTATTCGGCGGAGCAGCTCCAGCAGGCGGGTTCTGAGGTCAATATTCCACCCGAATTTATCCAAGCGGCGATCGAACAGTTTAAGCAACAGCAAAAACAGCAGGCGATCGCCCAACAACAGGCAAAACAAAACCGTCAGAAAATCCAAAACATTGCGATCGGGGTGGGAGCCGTAATGCTGCTGTGGGCTGGCTTCACCTACAACAGTTTGTCGGGGGCGCAGCAAAATGCAGACCTAGCCTGGGCCCAAGTCGAAAACCAAATTCAGCGGAAGGCGGATCTCATCCCCAATTTGGTCAGCGTAGTGCAAGCCAGCGCCCAGCAAGACCCCAGTTTGATTAACCAGCTCAATGCATCGCGGCAACAATACCTGGAAGCTCAAACGCCAGAAGAACAGATCGCAGCCGTGGCGGATTTGAATCAGGCACTCGGTCAAGCACAAACAGCGTTGATCAACAATCCTCAGCTTCAGCAAAGTCCTCTATATATTGGACTGCAAGATGAGATTGCTGGCAGCGAAAACCGTATTGCTACAGAACGAATGCGCTACAACGAAGCGGTCGCGCTCTACAATCAGCGGATTTCAGCCTTTCCGAGTTCAATTATTGCTGGGCTGTTTGGTTTCGAGAAACGAAATCTGTTTGAGCGGAACTAGATATGCTGGTCAACATGAGGTAAACGACATGGGGGTTCAGCTATAAAAATCGGAAGCTGAATCGTAAATATTGTGCCTTGTTTCTCGATGCTGTTGACGGTGATTGTTCCGTTGTGAGCATGAACAATTTGTTGGGCGATCGCCAGTCCTAGACCAAATCCACCCTTGCGGCGGCGGCTTTTATCGGCCTGATAAAATCGCTCAAAAATAAAGGGCAGATCGGCTTCGGGAATGCCGCTGCCCGTATCTTCCACGGTAATCACAACCTGGGGCGCTCTGACCTGGACGGCCAAGCGAATCCATCCACCGCTAGACGTGTAGCGACTGGCATTGCTCAACAGGTTCGTAATGACCTGGCGCAGTAGACCGGCATCCACACTAATCCAAGCGGGTGCTGTAGGAATATCCGTTTTGAGGTGAATGCCCTGGTCGGCCAATGGAGTGTGCCAGTCCTGGGCGATCGCCCGTACCAAATCCACCGCGTTGAGTGTTTGGCGCACTTCGTTAGCCAATCGTCCCTCGTGCCGCGCCAAAAATAAGAGATCGCCAACTAGCGTACTCATGGATTTGACGATCACCACAATTTTTTCAAGCCGCTTTCGGGGGGCGATCGCATCCTCTTCAGGGGCCATTAGCCCCACTTGGGCATTGCTGAGAACAGCGGCTAACGGCGCACGTAACTCATGGGACGCATTGGCGGTGAAGCGCTGAAGTTGGTCACAGACCCGTTGCAGATTCTCGTTGGTTTCTTCTAAGGAAACCTGGCGTTTATTGAGTTCTTTCTGAAGTTGCCCAAATAAATAGATGGCCAAACCGCCGCTGCCGCTGCCAATGATGGCGGAAATAATCAGTACCACATAGGTTACATTGCGGTAAAAATCAAAATTTTGGTTTCGCAGTTCCAGCAACCTTTCTTCTTCCTGAGCGAAGGCATCAATTTCATCGCGGGTAGCATTCATCAAATCGTTGCCTTCTTCCAACCAGTCGTAGAGTAAATCGGGGGCAACGAGGGGGGCTTCTTGTCCAGTTTGAAGACGGATCAATTCCTGTTGAAGCTGTTGTTTTTGTTGCAGAATCGCTAATGTTTCATCTACTCTTGCTCGAATAAGCTGGAGGCGATCGCTTTGGTCGGGATTATCATCAACTAATTCTTCGAGATGATCGAGTGAAACGGGTATTTCGCTGAGGGCTTGCCGATAGGGCACCAGAAATTCCTCTCGTCGCGTTAGCCCATACCCGCGTATTCCAGTTTCGGCATCGACTAACGCGGTTAGCAGCAATTTGGTTTCGATGCGGACTTGCTGCGTATGAGAGACCCATTCTTCGCCTTCAATTAGGTTGGCATTCAGCCAGGCAAAGGCCGCCAAGGAGGTCATGAGGCAAGTGACCGGAATTGAAATGATGATGACGCCGCGTTGCTTAGTGCTGAGGGTGCGCAGAAACGTGCGGGTGCGGTGGGTGATCTGCTTCATGGGTGTAATCCATAGAAACCGCTAGGTGTCCAGTAGGCGATCGCTCGGCGGCATCAGTCGATAACCCGTGCCGTAGATGGTTTCAATCCATTGAGCAATATCAAGGGGTTTCAGGCGTTGGCGCAGGCGGCGGATCAGGGTGGCTACGGCATTGCTTTCCGGTTCTTCGCCCCATTGCCATAGGGATTGTTCGATTTGATCGCGGGTCATCACCTGTTGCGGGTGCCGCATGAAATATTCAAGGAGTTGAAATTCTCGGCTAGACAACTGCACGTCTTGACCGTTCCGTTCTACAACCAAGCGATCGAGATGGAGCGTTACCCCATCGACGGTTAAGGTATTCCCCGTCCAAACGGGCGATCGCCGCCCCAATGCTCGAATCCGCGCCAGCAGTTCAATCAGGTCAACGGGTTTAATTAAATAGTCATCGGCTCCGGCATCTAGCCCCTGCACTTTATCGGTGACGGCATCTTTGGCGGTTAGCATCAGAACAGGGTTGGTGTGCCCGGCTTGGCGATAATCCTGACAAATTTCGATGCCAGTGCGATCGGGCAGCATCCAATCCAGAATCAGCAGATCGAAGGTTTTTTCAGATAAGAGCCATTGTGCGGTTTTTCCATCCTCGGCCTGTTCAACAATATGACCGGCTTGTGTAAGAGCGGCAGTCAATGGTTCAAGCTGATCAATATCGTCTTCGACAACTAAAATTCTCATACCGATATCTAGAAATCAATCGCGATCGGGAGCCGTTCACTGCATCACGGTTTACTCGAAGGGCGATCGCACTCCAGCGGATACAGGACATGACGGCTAGTGAATGTCTCTCTCGCTAGTTTAGGATGCAAAAATGACAGCAAGGTGACACGTTTGGTAAGTAGATGAGGGGATACATCAAGGGCGATCGCTACCCGTTTTGTCCAGCGCCAGCGGTAGGCAGATTAACCTCGCAATAGTCATTTAAAAAGAGGAGGGGATTATTGCGATGTTCGGCAAATCCTAGCACGCCCGGATCGCGGTGTTCGTAGCAAAGATTGTGTTGGGCATCGAACAGAAAGGTGCCGCCGCGCTGAGTTAGATAGGATGCGTCGGGAACGTAGGTATTCCAGTGGCTCAGCACTTCCGCCATGTTGCGCAGCCGCAGGGTGGCCAACTCAAACGGGCGCTGAAAGCCCTCGCCACCGGCCCGGTTAAAAAAGGAGCCTTTCAGCGGCGGCAAGACGTTGGTTTTCACGACTTCATCGGGGCCAAACAGTTGGGGAGCAGAGCGATCGCCCCGGTAGCCGCGAAATACTTCTGCCAGCGTTCCCGGACTGCCAATACCTGCACACATCAGCATTAAGTTTACCCAGGCATTTTGCTGAGCGGTTAAACCCGGAACGTTCACCGACAGCCCCGCGTAGAGATCCAGGGTTTGGTGCAGTTCTGCCGTGGGGTCAACAAATAGCCAATCGGCGGGAAATCCAGTGTAGTCGCTAAATTTTTGACCTGAGTTGCGATCGCCAATGCCGATGGCCCGAATGGCAATGTTAGCCGCCAAACAGCGATCGAGATCCCGCTGAACCCACCAGGCATATTCCAAACTATCGAAGTCGCCAAGCTGCGGCCACACCAGCACCAGCAAATGGCTAAACGAATCACAGCCATCCAAAATTGAGGTGGTGCGACCATCGCTGACGCGGGTGCGTTGGGTATTTTTTAAGGTTGGATATAGCGTCATAACGGTGAAACCAGGCGTTCATCAAAAAAGCAAGGCGATCGCAGTTGAATGGCGCGATCGCTTTCCCCATTGTGACGCAATCTCGCACCTCAATGGTCGCTACAGTAAGCGTAGGGTGCTGTTCGGCAAAGCCGCAACTCACCCTTGGGCAAGAGGTTTGATGCGTTACGCGCCAACACATCCTACGGTGATTAGAAACCGCCTTACTCAATTCTGGTGACGGACATCGGCATCCCCAGCGGCCACGGCTTGCCTTTGAAAAAGAGCAATTGGTAAACGTGCAGTCCGCCATAGCGGAACGATGCTTGGAAGGATTGCAGGTAGAGATACCACATGCGGAAGAAGCGATCGCTATATTTTTCAGGATCGAGGGCAGCGATCGCATCCCAGTTAGCCACAAAATTCTCAGCCCAGCGCTTCATGGTTTCGGCATAGTGAGGCTTCAGGTTTTCGCAATGAGCCACCGAAAGTTTCGCCGCCCAGAGTGCTTGAGTGAGTTCATGCAGTTGGGGCGCATAACCGCCGGGGAAAATATATTTGTCCACCCAAGCGCCATTGCGTTCGTTGCTTTGGGTGACAATGCTGTGCAACAACCCAATCCCACCCGGTTTCAGCAGTGCTTCGGCTTTTTCCATAAATGTGGCAAAGCTGCCCTTGCCGACGTGTTCAAACATGCCGATGCTGACAAATTTGTCGTATTGCCCGTCAATTTCTCGATAGTCGGCGATGGTGATCTGGATGCGATCGCTCAGTCCCCGTTCGGCAATGCGCTGTTTAGCTAGAGCCGCCTGTTCGGTGCTGAGGGTAATGCCCATGCCGGACACACCGTAGCGTTCTGCGGCATAGATCAGCATTCCACCCCAGCCGCAACCGATGTCAATCAGCGTTTCGCCCGGCTTCAATTCCAGCTTGCGGCAGGTGAGTTCATATTTCTGAAGCTGCATTTGCTCCAGGGTGTCTGCTTCCCGTACCCGATAGCCACAGGAATAGGTGAGCGTTGGGTCGAGGAATTTCTCGTAAAAATTATTGCCCAGATCATAATGATGCTGCACATTTTTGCGGCTGTTTTGGATCTGGGTGGGAACAGTGCGCAGCCGCTGGGTGACGACATTGAACAGCAAACTCGGCGTGATGCGGGCATTGGCTTTGCTATAAACGCGATCGCGGTAGAATAGCCCAATCAACTCCACCAGATTTTGGTTTTCTTCATCCCACCAGCCATCCATGTAAGCTTCACAAAATCCCAGGGTTCCAAAGGCCAGAATGCGACCGTAGGTATCGGGATTGCGAATCATCAGATGCAGCGCTGGAGTTAGGTCAGCATTGCCAAAGTGAAAGATCTGCCCGTCAGGATTGGTGACGGTGAGGTTGCCCTGGCTGATGTTGCTAAACAGTTGGTAGAGATACCGTTCACCGCTGGGCAGGGCCTTGAGGCGATCGCGCCAGTCTGCATCTAAGGGCGTGACGACCGGGTTCCGAGTTTGCAGTCCTGTCATGGTGTTACTGTCCGCTAGTGTTCAGTGCGCCGGCCGTTTTGACATGGGTCGCTAAGCCAACCG
The DNA here is from genome assembly GCA_964431105.1 of uncultured Leptolyngbya sp. Lineage (GTDB taxonomy): Bacteria > Cyanobacteriota > Cyanobacteriia > RECH01 > RECH01 > RECH01. The sequence goes on from CAYSIR010000092.1 coordinate 12,263, forward strand.
ATTGCAAACCGCGAATCACCAGCCAAACGGGATCAATTTCCCACCAGCGTTGCCCGAACCGTGCCGAGGCTTGCACCGCATGGTGGTTATTGTGCCATCCTTCCCCAAAGGTGAGAATGGCAACCCACCAGCAGTTGGTGGAGCGATCGCTCACGTCGTGATTACGATAGCCCAGTACATGACACACACTGTTAACAAAACAGGTGCTATGGAATCCGACAAACAGCCGCACAAAAATGCCCCACACCACAAACGGCATCCCGCCGATGGCATAGAGCGCTACGCCAAGAACCGCCTGAAGCGGAATGTAATAGTCGTGGCAAAATTCATAAACCCAATCGCCAGAAATATCTTTGGTGAGGCGATCGAGGTCTTTGCGAGCCGGATTTTCATGCATGAGCCAGCTAATATGACACCACCAAAATCCTTTGGTTGAATCATGGGGATCGGCATCCTGATCCGAGTGCAGATGATGCAGGCGATGATAGCCAACCCAACCTTTAACGCCACCTTGCCCGGCCAAGGTTCCACAGAAAATAAAAAAGTATTCCAGCCACTTGGGGACGCGGAAGCTGCGGTGGGTGGCGAGGCGATGAAAGCCTAGAGAAATCCCTAAACCAATAGTGATGCAGTGCAGAGCGATCGCGATGCCAACCGCCGCCCAGCTAAAGTAATTAGGATTTAAAGCAAGGAGTACCGCGAGATGGACAACTACTGTTCCGGTGATCACTGACCAACGGGGGCGTGGTGGATTACTTGAACGAACCTCAATCATGCAGTCACTCCTCAGTAAAATAAGCAAAGACGAGCATACAGTCTGAACGTAAGTCTTAAACTATTACGTTAATCTAATCTAGTTAATTTGATCCTATTTGACCCTAACTTGTTTGACCCTAACTTGACAGTACCTTAATCAGTGCGAGCAGAAATCCTTGTCACCGTCTCAGCAAAACCTAGGTCGCTTCCTCAGCGACGAATCAGTAGATTCGCTCAGCATAATGACACAGCCGCCACAGAAAATCTAGGGGACACCATGGGTCAGCACTCAAACCTCTTCCATAGCCGCGCTCCATCGCCACGATGAAAATTTCTAGCCGGGCCGAGCATTCTGGAGCGGGCGTGCGATCGCTGCATCTCCTTGAAGACCATGCGTTGAAAAATGTTTCCTGAAGACGATCGCTGTGAAATGATTGGCTGCCCAACTCCTACTCACTCGGATCATCAGGACAGCGATCGCACAGTCCCTCAACCGTCACCTCGTAGCGTTCAGCCCGCAGTCCAGAGCGTAAGTCAGGCAGCTTAATCGACTGAAATAAATCCCAGGGAATATCTTCGATCGCCCCGCAGCAGCGGCAGCGGAAATGATGATGAGGGCGAACGTTGGCATCGTAGCGAGAGACCCCTTCCTCTAGCAATACCTCCCGAACCAAACCCACTTTCCGCAACGCCTGAAGTGCGCTATACACCGTTGCCTGAGAAGATTGCGGTGCATCTTGATTGAGATCAGTCAAAATCTGCTCAGCCGTTGGATGGTCGCCCCGCCTCAGCAAGTTGGCATACACCGCAAAGCGCTGAGGTGTAACGCGCAACCCCTTACCCTTCAAAATTTGGCTGACTTCCTGTCTAGTGTGCTGAGGCATATCTAACGTAGCGTCTGGATTCTCCCAAAGTTTAGTTTTCTATTATAGGCTACGCGCCAGGCTTCAGAATTGTTCTTAGTTAAGAACTTGTCATTTTTTTGAGCATTTATTACTATTTACTTGTTCCTAAGTCAGAATTATTCTGATTTACAGCGCTGCTCTGCAATTTTAGAAAGATTTTAGATTCCCGTATCTGGGCTGAATTCGCTGAGTTCAGCAGGGGGTTTGCTCTTGCTCTTATGTCGAGCAGTTGCTGCGATCGCGCCTTGCCCAGTCAATCCGGCAAGGTCAATCCAGATAGCTTTAGTAGTTCTAGCAATCGTTAATGAGGTGAATTATGCCTGTTTTAGAACGTGTGCCCGACGTTGTGTTCAAGACTCGTGTGCGTGACGAATCTGTAGAAGGCTCCAACCCCTACCGTTGGCAAGACAGCAACACCCAAGACATTTTTAGTGGCAAAAAAGTCATTGTCTTCTCATTGCCCGGTGCATTCACCCCAACCTGTTCCTCCAACCATCTACCCCGCTACGAAGAACTTTACGAAGAATTCAAGGCTCTAGGCATTGACGAAATCGTTTGTGTATCTGTAAACGATGCGTTTGTGATGTTCCAATGGGGTCGTCAGCAAGGTGCGAAAAACGTATTCTTACTGCCCGATGGTAACGGTGAGTTCACCCGCAAAATGGGAATGTTGGTTGACAAATCCAACCTCGGCTTTGGGATGCGGTCTTGGCGCTACTCCATGCTGGTAAATGATTGTAAAATTGAGAAATTGTTCGTCGAGCCAGACTTTTCCGATAACTGCCCTACCGATCCCTTCGAGGTTTCGGATGCGGATACTATGCTGGCTTATCTGAAAGGCTCTGAATCGCCGGGTGTGTCCGAGCCACGCAAGGAATTTGTGGGCTAGGTCGATCGATGCTTCTGCGATCGCGCTAGGCTGTTCTATGCATTACGCAAAAGTCGCCAGACCTTTTGCCCCACAACCGTTCTAAGGGTTACTCAGAATCCTAGTTTTTGAACCAAGGAATGAGGGTTTCGGCGAGATCTGCGTAATGGATAGCTAGGCTGTTAGGGGGTAGGATGCTGTCAAGTAAATCCATAGCGCACGATTCAGCCGGTTACTGTGCGTTACGTTGACGTATCCTACCAGTCAAGCTTGATGAAGCTTCACCCCTTATCAAATCCGACCGAGCCAGAAGACTTTGGTGCAGACTTGAGGCTGCACGATGGGGAGCATGTCACGTTTGCAAATCCCTGTATTGCCCTCATCCCCCACCCCCCTTCGACAAGCTCAGGACAAGCTTCTCCAATATTGGGCTACTAAATACACC
>CAYSIR010000093.1:0-15101 GCA_964431105.1 uncultured Leptolyngbya sp.
ACATTGATAAAAAACATTGATAAAAAAAGGTAATGAAATGGGCATCACCGATCGATTACTGACCGTTGAGCGCACCGCTCCGTTAGCCAATCATATAAATTGCTGATACGTTGCTCCGATGGAGCAAACCGCTTAAGCAAGTCAGCGTTTAGACTAGGATTCAGCTTAATCATCTAGTAAGGGCTTCGTGTAGAGACTTTGGGTGGTGCAGGTGTCGCCCACAATACCCAAAATGCTTACCAATGGAGGAGTACCAGTCGATAGCCGTTGGCGGAGGGTTTCAGAATATCAATGATGAGCGCCTCGGGTGCATCTCACCGCAAATGATCGCCAAGATCCGTCAGCGATGGCGCACCTGCCTTAGCTAGGAGCTGTCATTATGGCTGTAAGGAGTGTGAGGTATGGAGGGTTGATTGATGGAAGCTCTCAGGATTGACGGGTTGCCATAAGCCTTGCTTCGGCAACGTGCGATCGGGTTAACGGCTGAACCAAAGCAATTTCGTCCTAGCCCTGCCGGTTCAGCATTGCATCGGTTTCTGAAGGTCTACCAGCCGCCCAGCTATTCTCCTGTTGTCCACGCCTTGATTGCAGCCTAGACAACTCAGACAGATGCGTTTACGGTTGGCGCGGTTAGGTTGAACGGTTGAGTGGAGGGGGGCGATCGCATAACATTGCATAACAACGATCAAACTGTCCGAACTATAGACATCAGTTATGCATCGACAATAGGTACGCGATCGCACTCAGTCTGTTTCATCACATTTGGCTGTTTGAGTTCCACAGCCCAGGTTCGTGCTAAACCCGTCCGAAGTGCAACACACTGCGTTTGATGTAAATCGTTTATGGTTTGACTATGACAATCGCTCCCAACGTTCGGCTCGTTCGATATGAATTTGGTTCTAGAGCTGATTAAACTTAGCCTCTAACGTTTCGCAGTTCAGCAGCGATCGCCGAGCGATCGCCCACTGGTGACCCTCTAGACGCTACTCTGTTGAGTTTCTTGCCGCGAATCCATAAGATTCACGTTTGGCTATGGCAATTCGATTTAGATTGTAGAGAAAAGTTCCTGCGGCACCTTTTTGATCGTACCCATCTACACAGGTCACGCAGGGCTGCCATAGGTCAATATAAAGACTTGATCGCATTGCTCTCCTCACTCAGATGTTGACTCAGAGATGAAATCTTTTCGACAGATCACCCAACAGATTGATCGATGGCGGCATCAGCACCGTCCGCCCCCGCCATCCCAACTGACGTGCCATCTGAGCGATCGCTCAACCCCGTCGGACAAGCTTCGTACCGCCACAGATCGAATTAAGAAAATTAAGCCGCCTCCCTCTGCGGCATCTCCGGCACGCCGCCGAAAACGACATCCTTTACTGACGGCAATACTAGCGAGTACCGCCGTTCTATCGTTAACGAGCGCGATCGGCTATCGATTCTACAATGAACCCCAGTTAGCGGTTGGAACCATATCGCCAGAGACGCATACTGCCCCCAGTGATGCGACCGTCGAAGATACTCAAACCACCGAAGCGGCCAGAGAAGCAGCCCGCACGGGCGCTATTCCAGTCTTGATGGTTGACGAAGCTGCCAGCCAGCAAATTCGCGACTCGTTTGACCGAGTTCTGGAACGGGCAGAGGCGATCCAAAATGTCTACCGCCCGTTTCCCTACCTGGATAACGATGAGCTTTCGATCGCTACTCAGCGCTATGTACAGCAAGTAGAAGACTGGGAATGGCTAGACATCCTAGCCGATGCACGGCAGGAGTCACCTCGTGATTCAACGCCAGCCATTTCCCAGCTCAAACCCTTGCCAGATGAGCCATCCAGTGATGAGGCCAGCAGTGATGAGGCTCGCCGCGTGGAGCCATCCTCTTCAAATGATGCGGCTCTCTCCCTACCGCCAACATCCAGCAGCACCCTAAATGGTTCAATGGCGCTGGCGCTTTCGGAATTGAAACGCTATCGCCGAGGTCATTCTTCCGTAGACTTTGAGTCGTTGGTGCGGGAAATCGAACAGGCCCGGAATCGACTCAGCCAGGCTCGGGTGCTGCTAGATGATCAATCGAGCGATCTCGACTATTCGTTTCAGAGCAGCTTTTTGATGTTGACGGATGACGAGTGGCAGGGCACTCAAGTGGGAATGCGCCGTGTGATGGAACGGATGCTGATTCAAGGCATTGCGCCTGGCCTTCCCGGTCAGATGATTGAGGCGGCGGTTCAGGCTCAAGTCCAGGTTGACGTTCCAGAGGCAGGGCAACCGCTAGCGATCGAATGGTTGGCGAGAGTGCTGCGCCCTAACCTAATACAAGACCCAGAGCAAACTCGCCGTCGGGCGGAGCAGGCGGCTGAAGCTGTTGATCCAGAAATTATTGAAATTCGTAAGGATGAGGTCATTGTAGAAGAGGGAGAGGCAATTACTCAGGCAGACTTTGTGTTGCTTGACCATTTCGGTATGAGCGAGCGCCGCATTAATCACTTGTCTCTGGCTGGCTTTGCGGCATTGATTAGCGGATCGATCGCCCTCTTTTGGCTGACAGAGCGCATTTTTGCAGTGCAGATGCGGATGCGCGATCACGTTTTGGTGCTGCTGTTGGTGCTGACGACTCCTCTAGCGATCGCCCTTGGTTTGCCAGGCAGTAGCTTAGCTGCCGTTGGGTTATTGATTGGTAGCTTTTATGGCTCTGCCCTGGGTGTGACGCTGATTGCCATCCTAGGAGTGGTATTGCCCATTGGGATGAATGTTGGGTTAAATGCCCTGATTGCTAGTGCCGTTGGCAGTGCGGTTGGTGCGATCTTGTCGGGTCGGTTGCGATCGCGTGAAGAACTGGCCCTTCTAGGCTTGGGAGTTGGGTTAACCCAGGGCATTGTCTATCTTATCCTTAGCCTGATGATGCTGGGCACGGTCGCCAACCCGGTGTGGTATGCCGTTCTAACAACAGCCGCCCTCCAAAGCTTACTGGGTGTGGCCTGGAGCATTGTTGCCTTGGGAGTCAGCCCCTATCTCGAACACGCATTTGATTTGGTCACGCCAACGCGATTGGTCGAACTCTCTAGCCCCAACCGTCCCCTACTCAAGCGGCTGTCATCAGAAGCACCTGGCACTTTTCAGCACACCCTGTTTGTCGCGACCTTGGCAGAAGCAGCAGCCCGTAAACTCGGCTGCAATGTTGAGCTGATCCGAGCCGGAACGCTTTATCACGATATTGGCAAAATGCATGACGCGCAGGGATTTATTGAAAACCAGATGGGCGGCCCCAACAAGCATGATGCGATCAACGATCCTTGGAAGAGTGCCGCTATCATCAAAAAGCATGTTAGCGAAGGTCTGGTGATGGCGCGGCGATGCCGGTTGCCGGGTTCAGTGCAGGCTTTTATTCCTGAGCATCAGGGAACTATGTTGATTGCCTATTTTTATCACCAAGCCCAGCAGCTTGCGCAACAAAATCCTGAATTAGTGGTTCGTGAAGAAGATTTTCGCTACGACGGCCCCATACCGCAGTCCCGTGAGACTGGCATTGTGATGTTGGCGGATTCCTGTGAAGCTGCGTTGCGATCGCTCAAGGATGCTACTGCTCAGGAGGCGCTGGCAACGGTTAATAAAATCATGCGTAATCGTTGGCAAGATAATCAACTGGTGGATGCGGGGCTAAGCCGTGCAGATTTGACAGAGATTGCCAGTATTTTCGTGGCGGTGTGGCAGCAGTTTAACCATAAGCGGATTCCTTACCCGAAAGCGGTTCTGAATCCGAAGTAAGTCCAGAGTGCGTCAGAGTAATCGCAAATCGGTCAAAGCGATTGGGTCAAAGCGATCGCCCAGGCGTATCTGTCTCAATGCACGTCTCATGCAATCAGGACAGATTAGGTTGACTGCACCGAGCCAGGTTGCAGCGTATCTGGTGTCAGCAGCGCATAGGTTAGCCAAATTGCCATTGCCCGCAGATAGTGACCGGCCCGAAATGTGCCCACCGACGTAATCGCTTCCGGCGTGCGGAATTGCAACCCATTGGTATAAATCTGCTTCACGACCGCTTCCGTCATCCGCAGGGCTTCTGGGCGCTGGCCCATTTGAATCAGGAATGCGGCCAGCCCAAAGTTAATGCCTGTCCATACTTCGAGCGGATGTGTATCGTCGGGGTTCATAGGGGAACCATCCGGACGGAGGCCATTTGCAGCACCCAACCGACCATTGTGGAACTTCAGAAAACAGGTATCGTAGATCGCTGCAAGTGCTGCAGCGGCGCAGTCTACAGGCACAATATCCGGCAAGTTGAGCAGCCGTGCATAAAACTGACCACATAGTTGATCCGCCATCACAACATCCAAGCCGCTGCCCGTGTCCAGCCTGTAGTATTGACCATTCCAAAGAGCCTGATGATAAAGCGGTCTGGCTTGGTGCAGCAAGGCTTCATAAATGGCAATGTGCGAAGCAGGGTCTGGGGCGATCGCCCCTTGACCCTCCTGCAAAATTTGACCCATCGCGATCGCACTTTCCAACGCTGCCAGCCACAAACCACCACAGTAGGCACTAACGCCTTTTAAGCGCCAATCATCAAAGGTTTGATCCGGTGCGCCCGAATTTTCAGGGATGCCGTCGCCATCTTCATCAAAAGCCTTGAGATAATCCAATGCCTGCACCACAGCCGGCCAGCAGTCTTGCAGAAAAGCGCGATCGCCCGTGAGCCGAAAATCGCGGTAGACCTGCAACACAAAATCACTCGCCAAATCTTTCCACAAATTGCAATCTTGATAGCTGGTGTAGTTGGTTTGTTCCCACGGATGTTCATTCGGCGCACCGAGGTCATGGGGGGTAGCGTTTTTGGCTTTTCGCACTGCGATCGGACTGTCAGCCCCAATCGTGAAATAGTAGCCAATCACACGAGTCCGGTCATCCGCCGTGGGAATCGCTCTGGCAAAGGCTCGCATCACAGCTTTTTCCAATTCAGGCCACAGCAACAGCAGCGCCATAGAGGCATGAAGCCGCACATCCAGGCTTTCATACCAGCGATAGTCGAGGCACTCGGCTACTGCAAACTGACCGAACGGGTCGCGATCGCACTGGGCAGTCCACAGGCTAGCGCCGCTGGTCAGGTCATACAGTTCATTGAACAACGCCATTTTGAACCAGTTTGGCAGATCGGTTCGGTCAAGGATTGGCTGTTGCCATTGCTGAATGTGTTGATTCCAGGTGGCATAGTGATCCAGCGCCGTCTGAGCGATCGCCCAAGCATTGCGCCCATCCGTGCCAAAAAAATCCGTGTAGCGCCGGTTATACCGAACACCTTGAGCAAATTCAGTGACAGGCATATCCCACGCCACCACCATCGGCACCGTTCGAGTTTCACCGGGTGATAGCGTCACTCGCAGGGCGATCGCCGCTGCAACTTGCTCATCTTCAGCCGCCGGTGTTTCATCGATCACATTTGGCAATGCACCATCAGCGGCAAACGTTGTCCATAGATCAGAACCGTCGCCATTCGGGTTCCAGCGGGTGTGATAAAAAACGTCGCCATTCGCCGCATCCAGCGCGATCGCCCATTGCCCATCCCCCTCCACAGGCTGCACCGGACGGTTCACCCGATCCATAACAACCCCAACGCGATCGCCCTCCTGTCGCCATTGAGTCACATTACCCGCACTCTCTTCCCAGCGAGGCTGATACTCATACACCGGGCTGCCATCATCCCGCATCTGTACTTGGGGCGTTGTAATGCGATTGGTAAACCATCCCACCATGTTCTGCCAACTCACCATCAAACTTAGAGTAAGAGGAGCATCCGTCGGATTAGTCAGCCTCCAGCCAAACAACGCCACAGGGTAGCTCGTGACTTGATAGTTGTGAGGCAGGATTGGCGAAAACTGTTCACAGACGATGTGTGCCTGAAACACATTTTGGTAAACAAACCAACTGCGCGGATAGAGCGCATGATAGCTGCCCGTGTGCCGTGCTTTGCTGCTAGCGGGGTAGGGTGTCCAAGTTTGCAGGCGATCGCTCAGACGTTCGGTTACTAGCGCATGGGCCGTCGTAGTCTGACCTTGCTCAAAAATGCTGAACTGACAGGCTGGGACAGGCTGAAAAGTATGTTCGCCCCCGTCAATGTGCCACAGATTAAAGTCACCTCGGTGCGATCGCCCAATACAGCCTGCCCCAAAGCCCCCCAGCGGCATTCCGTGCCACGGGCCATCGTCCAAATTACTCGCATATCGAACAGTGTAAGGACTAGCCCAGCCCAAACCAATGGGACGCTGCCAGCTACAGGTCGGAATCATGGCACACCAGATGCAACATCCCTGATTCTACAGCGCGATCGCAATAACACCCGCTAGCGATCAGGCGCTGGAGGGCGAGTGCAACACGCCTGCATCATACAGTTGCCATCCCTCCTGTGCGATCCGGCAGTCGTGGCTGAGCCTCTAATTTTTGCCTTACTCCCTGCGGCGACGCTTTGGGCGGAGAAGTGATGGCACGAGCGCCACAGCCTAGATTGTTAATTCCAGATTGTTAATTCCAGATTGTTAATTCCAGATTGTTAACATTTAGAAACATCATCATTGTTGTAACGCGACTCCCAAACTGGAATCGCGTTCTTTTTTGGAAACTTTGACCAGGCATTATGCGATCGCCACTGCCCTTCAGTGGACACAGAAAAATCACCCTCACCCTCTCCTGGACTAGGTTTTGGGTTCTGACTGGATTCTTGCGGTTTGCCGCGAGGGATGCGGCATCAGCGCGTGTGGGGCGCGATCGCGCTGATGTCGCCGCCATGCCCACCCACCCTCACTAGGCATAAATTCTGAGTAATTCTTTTTAGAAGCGTTAATAATTGTTAAAATTAGTTACAATAATAAGTACACGATGAAGATACATCATTAAGGCTATGACAAACACCCAACCTCTAAACGCGATCGCAACCGCAGTTCTTCGCCCTAACTTTTCAGCTAACTACTGGTCTCAGGCCGCTTGGACCGTTCTGCGCGTTGTCGCAGGCGTTGTCATGATTCACAACGGACTCGACAAGTTGGCCAACATTGAAAGCTTTGCTCAGGCTTACGTGGAAGTGATCGGACTACCCTTCCCTATCTTCTTTAGCTACGTTGCGGCTTACACCGAATTGATTGGCGCTCCGCTGCTAGCAATCGGCTTGCTGACTCGTCCTGCGGCACTAGGGCTATTCGGCACGATGCTCGTTGCAATGTACCACCACGTTTCGGTAGCCGGACTGAGCATTCCTTATCTGGAGCTGTCTGCCCTCTATGCCGGAGTCTTTCTGTTCTACTCGGTGAATGGTGCAGGTCTGTTCTCTGTCGATTCGCTATTGGCAGGCTTGTTTGATGCGTCAGCACCGGCGGCTACTGCTTCGGCTCAAAACGCTAGCCCAGTGGAAGGTCAACCCGTCGCCAAGTAGTGCGAATGGCTGAACCATCCTGGAGAACACTAGCTTAATTTTTCTGAAGTCGCTTGATTCTCGTTTCATTGAATCTGCCGCTTCAGCTACTCTGTCGGGTATTTTTGGGGGTCATGTCCTCGAATTTGCCCGGCTTTTGCATATTTGTCGCATTCTTGGCGGTCAATCATCGCAACAGGTCTGCGTCATCTCCAGCGCGATCGCTCAAATTCGGTGAGACACCGCTCGGATAAACTGGAATCACAGCCATTAGCTGACCATTGACAAATAAGCGAACATTACGGGCAAGCCGCAGTTGGGCCACAGGCTGCCGCAGTAAGTCACCCACTTCCCGCAGTGCCAGCGCCGTTTCCAGCTTTTGGCATTCAATGCGCAGCGATCGCCATCGCCGAGACAGACGACAGTGCTGCAATATATCTAGCTTCTGACGTTCGCCAAGATTTTCTCGATAATAATCAAAAATGAGTTGGGTGAGTTGAGATTGCCAATTCATCATAATGGTTTGTGATGTGTGGTTTTGATTTGTGTTTTCGATATACAAGCGATGCGAATCTCCACTAGCCATTGAACCCCAGTTCTTCTGGGAACAGCGGATTCCTGAAAGAAGACTTAATGACTCGCCCGCTAAGCGCCATTGGGCTAAAACAGCGCGATCGCTCATTTAGTCTGACTTTAGAGCAATTCTTTCCTGTTTTTCGTCGTAACAGTTTGCGTTAGTTTCTTGAAAAAACTCAACAAATATCAGCCGTTCAACGTATTGCCTGATGTGGCTGCACCTAGGTTTAAGCCAGCCGTTCAGTCGTTTAGGGAGACGCGCGACCGAGTTGGCAAAGATGGGCGATCGCTCCCCTATGGTGAGTTCGCCCAAACAGGGTAGCTCAGGCACAACGGAGTACACTACTGCTTATGGTGGATAGGATTGGCACATTGCCAACGGACGTCGTGCATCTGATGGCAGCGGGTGAGGTCATTGACTCGCTGGCGGCTGTGGTACGCGAGTTGAGTGAAAATGCGATCGATGCAGGCGCAACCCGCATTACGGTCAACGTCTGGGCTGAGCAGTGGCGGGTTCAGGTGGCTGATAACGGACGAGGATTCTCGTTTGCGGATTTGCAGCAGGCGGCAGCCCCCCACAGCACCAGCAAAATCAAAACTTGTGATGACCTTTGGCACATTACTAGCCTGGGGTTTCGCGGAGAAGCGCTGCATAGTCTGGCTCAGTTGTCGAATCTGGTTATCTGTAGCTGGGCAGAGGATGGGGACGGCGGCTGGCGCGTTCAGTATCGTCAAAATGGGCATCCATTGGACTGGCAGCCGGTGGCGATCGCGCCTGGAACCGTTGTCACTGCCGATCAAATTTTTGGAACATGGATCGCCCGCCGCCATGGGTTGCCCCCCATGGCCCGGCAGCTTCGAGCCATCCAACAAACGGTTCAAAATCTGGCGCTATGCCATCCCCATATCACTTGGCAAGTGCAGCAGAGCGATCGCCCCTGGTTTGCTCTCAGCGGTGGACAGACAGGACGAGACATCTTACCGCAGTGTCTCCGAGATGTGTCCATCATCGATCTTCAAGAAGTTCAGCGATCGCTAGATTTATCGACAGTGTTGAATGAATCGACGGAGCGAAGTGAACGAACTGATTTACCATCGCCACCAGAGCTGGCCCGCCTGTCGGTTTTGGCTGGGCTGCCCGATCGCTGTCACCGCCACCGTCCCGACTGGATTAAAGTGGCGATCAATGGACGGATTGTGCAATGTCCTGAATTAGAACAGACAATTTTAGGCGCATTTCGGCGAACGCTGCCCCGCGATCGCTACCCGGTCTGCATTGCCCAGCTTCAGATTCCGCCCCGCTACATCGACTGGAATCGACATCCAGCAAAATCTGAACTGTATCTGCATCATTTAGAGCTATGGCAAACTCAACTGCAAGGCGCGATCGCTCAGGTCTTTCAACAGCATCCCGATGCGATCGCCGATGGATTTTATCAGCCGCGCACCGGGCAACTGATTAAAACGGCTGAACGGGGCCGTGCCTACCGAGCCGATCAACAGAGTCAGCCAGGGACGCAGCCCACCCAGCCGCTTAAGGCGATCGCTCAAGTTCACCAAATGTATATTGTGACCGAACATCCCACCGGCATTTGGTTAGTCGAGCAGCACATTGCCCATGAGCGCGTTTTATACGAACAACTCTGCGATCGCTGGCAGACCATTGCGCTAGAGCCGCCGATTATTCTGCGTGACCTGACTGCTGCACAAGTCGAACAGCTAGAGCGCATTCATCTCACGGCTGACCCATTTGGTCAGGGTGTCTGGGCCCTGCGCACAGCCCCCGCCGCTTTGGCCCATCGCCCCGACTGTGCCGAAGCGTTACTCGAACTGAGTCAGGGTGGCGATCTGGACGCAGCGCTGGTCGCAACGGCCTGCCGCACTGCTATCCGCAACGGCATCCCACTTAGCCCGGCTGAAATGCAAACGCTGATTGATCAGTGGCAAGCCACGCGCCATCCGCACACCTGCCCCCACGGTCGCCCCATTTGTCTCTCGTTGGAAGAATCCAGCCTGTCGCGGTTTTTCCGGCGGCACTGGGTCATTGGTAAAAGTCATGGCATTTAACGGCGGCGCTAAGGCGTTTCTAGATGCTGGCGACCCCATCTTGTCGGGCTGCCTGCTGCACGGCAGCGGCGACCGCTGGGGCCACCCGTTCATCAAACACGGACGGAATGATGTGTTCGCGATCGAGATCGGCTGGTTTTACAAGGGCGGCGATCGCAGTTGCCGCTTCTAGATACATGGATGTCGTCATAGCCGTCGCCCGACAGTCGAGCGCGCCGCGAAAGATGCCTGGAAAGGCCAGCACGTTATTGATCTGATTGGGATAGTCACTGCGCCCCGTTGCCATCACTGCCACGTCAGTACTGATCAGCTCTGGCTGAATTTCAGGGATTGGGTTAGCCATGGCAAATACGATCGGGTCGGCTGCCATAGATTTCACCATTTCAGGCGTGACGACCCCCGGCACGCTGACACCAAGGAATATATCTGCACCTACCATTGCATCCGCAAGGGAGCCGCTTTCAGCCACGGCAAATTCTTGCTTCTGAGGGTTCAAATCCGTGCGCGCTTGGCTGATGATGCCTTTGGAGTCACATAGACAGATGGATTGTGCCCCGGCTTTTTTCAGAAGACGAGCGATCGCTACGCCAGCCGCACCGGCTCCATTCAGCACTATTTTCACCTCAGCCATCGACTTCTTGACCAACTTCAGTGCATTGAACAAGGCCGCCAGCGTGACTACGGCGGTTCCATGCTGATCGTCATGAAACACAGGAATATCCAGTTCCTTTTGCAGTCGCGATTCGATTTCAAAACACCGAGGGGCACTGATGTCTTCTAGATTGATGCCGCCATACACGGGGGCGATATTTTTTACCGTCTCAACGATCGCATCCACGTCCTGAGTCGCTAAGCAGACCGGAAACGCATCAACACCGGCAAATTCTTGGAACAGCATCGCCTTCCCTTCCATCACCGGCAGCGCACCGGCAGGCCCCAAATTGCCTAGCCCAAGAACCGCACTGCCATCGGTCACAATTGCCACCATGTTGCTTTTCGCGGTGAGATTATACACTTGCTCTGGATCATTGGCGATCGCAGTACAAATCCGACCCACGCCTGGAGTGTAAGCCATCGCCAGGTCGCTCTGATGCTTCAGCGGTAATTTACTGGTGACGCTAATTTTGCCGCCTCGGTGTAGTGCAAAAGTGCGATCGTACACATTCAGCACCACGACATTGGTGAGGTTCCGCAGAACATTGACCAGCTCTTCGGCGTGATCTGAACTGAATGCATCCACCGTCATCTCACGCACGACCTTTTGCCGCGATTGCTCAATCAAATCAATATGACCAATGCTGCCGCCAGTTTGGGCGATCGCTTGCATCACATCGGCAAGCATTCCGGCTTGGTTAGGAATCTGGAAACGAACTGTCAGGCTAAAACTAGAGTTAGGAGTCAGGTCAACCATTACATTTATCTACGGAGAATGATAAGTAAGAAACCAATTAAAAAACAGATCGCCCTAGACATTAAGTAGAGCATACTCACGCGGCGGCAGTTTGAACTCCTCTTTAGAAAATTGCAGCGCTCCGAACCCCTCATTCTTCTATTCGTTGCACAGAAATTGCTAAGCCTCTGATGCCTGCGTTCTGAAACTGGGGATTGGAAGCACAGCGGTGACAGGGCACAAGGTCTGATGTTTTGCCGCCTCCCATTGGAAACGGTCACAATACTAAATCCGGACAGGCATACCCCAACACCAAAATCAGTCATTACATTCCTGTCTGTGAATTGCAACCCATCTGATTTTGGTGTCCTCACCTAGGACTTGGTATTACTTAACAGGATAGCTGGCTGACCAAACTGGCCAAACCCCAACCCCTGAGTCAGTCAGGGAACCTAGACTCAACATTGTCTAAAATCTTGTGAGCGGCTTCCGCGCCCAATCCAGAATTGCTAGTCAATCCGGTTTAGGCGCAAAACAGAGCGACACAGCGCTACCTTAGCGGACATCGTCGCGCCCACAGTCCACACCGATAATTTTTCTAGCGCTGGCCGTAGGCTACCCTAGAAATGCCATCAGTCTGGAGGAACTTTGGTCGGAAGACTGTACCAAATGACACCAACTCACGGAGCCGAACGGTATGCCCAGCCTTTACACCGAGATTGTCATTCATGCACCCCGCGCAGTCGTCTGGCAGGCACTGATCCGTAAGGAGGACTGGTTAAAGTGGAACACATTTTTGTTTGACCAAGCCCCCAACCAGCCGTTTGCAGAGGGACGAACGACACTGCTCTCTCTGCGGCGAGTCGATGGGGACAGTGAAACTGAATTTCAGGCGTGGATTGCGCGGGTACAGCTCAATCAATATTTGCAATGGCGATCGTCTGCGCCGGGGCTGCGCAACGATCATAGTTTTGAACTACAAGATGTGAATACCAACCTGACTCAGTATATCCATCGCGATCGCTTTGAGGGAACGCTCGCTGCCGTCGTTTGGCCGTTCATTCGGCAAGATGAACAGCGTGGGATGCGACGAATGGCTCAAGAACTCAAGCGCTATGCGGAACATCTAAGCCGTTAATGATGGCTTACAGTTCTGACATCATCGGGGCGATCGCGGCTCCCAACCGAGTCCCTAATTCAGAGTGCAGCGCATCATCCGTCGCTACAGACTGAGCTACAGACTGAGCTGATCGCAACTGCTGAGCCGATCGCCCATCGCCCTGATAACCGAAATACCAAACAACGGCTGCCGCTTCAGCCCGTGTCACCACCTGCTTGGGTTGCAACAGGGTTGTATACCCCAATGCTCGGCGAATATTGGATGCATCACCATTCTGATAGTCGGCCAGAACAGCGGGCAGTGCCTCTGGGTCAATCTGTGCTGCATCCTGAAATCCCCACGTTTCCTCAACCGCCGCCACTGATGCCACCGGCAAGGACTGACGATAATCTAAAGGCACTTTCCAACGCAGCATAGTTTCCCGCGTTAGGGGCGCATCTGGGCGAAAATTAACCGCAGCCACCTGCCCTGAGAGTGGACTGGTAATGATTCCAGCTTCGGCTAGCCCTTGAATGATGGCAAAGTCAGGATCACTGGGGGGTACGTCCTGAAAGGCAGGCTGCCCAGATGATCCCAGCCGCAGTCGATGACCGGGGCGATCGCTAAACAGCGCATTATTCGCTGTCAGCAGCCATCGCGCAAAATCTCGACGACGAATAGGCTGATTCGGATTAAACTGGCGATCGCGCTCGCCAGCCGTCACCATCGCCTCACCCACTTGCCCGGCCCCATCACCTACTCCAGAAGAGGCGGATTGATCATCACCCACCGTTGCTGAGTTTTGCGGCTCGTTTGCCCGCTCCCCGGCCGCATTTTCGGCTGCATCGTCAGCGATCGCCCCATCCGCAGCCGTCAAAATCTCCAGAGCCGCTAAATCCAACACGTATGGCTGTAGGTCATCTGGAGCATCCGATATATCGACAAACGGCTGAACCACTGCGCCCCGGTCAGACGGCAGGGAAAACTGAAGCCCCAAGCGTTCGGCTGCCACGTCAACCGCAGCAGGGTCTACTGGAGCCGGCAGCGTCGGAGGAGCCAGGGGATAGGAGTTGGATGGACGAGAGGCTGAGAGAGATGAATCTTGGGGGCGCGATCGCCCTTGCTCATCAGTCAATCGAGGATCGGCTGCTAGCGATCGCTCAACTTGTTCACCCACCGGCGTATTTGCACAGCTCACTAGGTTGCCCGCCACAACTCCTAGGGCAGCTAGCACTAACGGACGGGTGAGCGACCGCCAACCCACAATCATTCCCATTGATACTCCGATACTTCATGCTGTGCCAATCGCTCAGCGCCCCAACAGAACAAGGCTCAACCCATGGACTAAACCTTCCGAGAGTAATACTCAATCACGAGCAGTTCATTAACCTGAAGGGCTACCCATTCACGGTCGATAATGCCATTAACCGTCGCCACCATTTTGTTTTTATCAAACTCCAAATGACTTGGGATATTGGCAAGCCCTGGAAACTGTAGATTTTCTTCTACTAGCTTGCGAGAGCGATCGCGATTTCGCACACTGACGACATCCCCCGGCTTGCATTGATAGCTAGCGATATCCAACACCCGACCGTTAACCGTGACGTGTCCGTGATTCACAAGCTGGCGTGCCCCCGGAATAGTAGGAGCCATTCCCAAGCGGAACACAGTATTATCCAAACGCATTTCTAGCAATTGCAGCAACGCTTGCCCCGTCGAAGTGACAGAGCGACGTGCTTTCTTCACATAGCCAATCAACTGCTTTTCAGTTACGCCGTAGTTGTAGCGCAGCTTTTGCTTTTCCTCTAGACGAATGGCATACTCAGAGCGCTTCCGACGCGCTTGACCGTGCTGCCCTGGAGGATAGGCTTTACGAGGGGCTTTGCGGGTTAGCCCTGGCAGATCTCCCAAGCGACGCACCACTCTTAGGCGCGGACCTCGATATCGAGACATGAACAGAATTCCCTCTCTTTAAGAACGTACCCAAAACTCTAATTCTAGAGATAAACTCCGACAAAAGCAACTAACATGAGCTATGATTTACGCAGGCGCAATTCGCTGTAGCTTGTCGGAATTCTATGCTACAGTGTCTTGGGCATTTAGCAACCCCAGTTAGTGCAGTTATCTACACATTGTGCTAGCCGTCACTCCGTTCAGAAGATGGGTTGCTCCAACAGAAGTATTTGGACAATTAATTAGTTATGTCGAATGGCGTTATGAACCAGCAGGTGTTTCACCCAATGGTTAAGTTTCAGCGTAAGGTTCAGTCTTTGGTGACATCTGGCGTTGTGAAACCCACGGATAGCATTTGGAAAATTGCATTCCTCTTTGGTAAGGACTGGCAATATTGGAAACGAGAGTTAGAGGATTTTGACTTCTCTCTACAAGATCCCATTGATGATCTACTAGCAGTTGAAGATTGGGATGACGACGCGCTCTAAGGCGGATTCTCGGTCTGGGGTCGGCGGTTAAAGCTACCGTAGATGAAAGTTTTGGGTGCGATCGCCTGACGGTACTCTTAGGGTATTGAGCCGCTTTGGATAGTTGACTGGGCTGATTGAGGCAGCGGCTTTTGGCGAT
>CAYSIR010000094.1:0-14933 GCA_964431105.1 uncultured Leptolyngbya sp.
GGCGCTAACAGGGGGGCTTTGCGAATGCCTCACAGACAGGATAGAGCCAGCTAACTCATTATTAGACTGAATTGTTCCGCCTAAGATCCCTTATCGGGTGGATAGGCAGAACAATTCCGCATAACACCCTCAATCTACTCCTTACGCAGATTGTGTCTGCATAATATGCCGTCCACGCCGAATAGCGAGAATCTTTCCGTATATTTTCAGATCCCCTGCGGGCAATCGGTGTATGGCGCGATCGCCCCTTCTTCCCTCGCAAATATGTTAACTTGTCCGCAAATCAAACGGGCGATCGCCCCTTTCCCACAAGAACCGCATCATGACCGTCCAAATCTCACATAAGAAATTTACGGTAACGCAATACCATCAGATGATTGAGTCCGGCATTCTGACCCATCGCGATCGCGTTGAGTTACTTCAGGGAGAAATTATCGAAATGTCGCCTATCGGTCGGCAACACGCTGCCTGCGTCGATCGCGTAAATGAACTACTGGTCAGAGCATTAGGCGATAGGGCGATCGTGCGCGTGCAAAATCCCATCCAGTTGAACAACCAGTCCGAACCTCAACCTGATGTCGCCATCTTGCGGCGGCAGCCAGATTTCTATGCTGATGGCCATCCTCAACCCAATGATGTCTTTGCACTGATCGAAGTGTCCGATACCACCGTTGAGTTTGACCGAACGGTCAAAGTACCGCTCTATACTCAAAATGCGATCGCTGAGGTTTGGATTGTGGATCTCAATGCTGAAGTGGTGCAAACTTATTGTGAACCGGATGCATCCGGCTACCAGCAACAGACGTTCTGCCGAGGGCAAGCGATCGCATTCCAGTCTTTTCCCGATGTTCAATTCATGGTAGATCAACTGCTGGGATAGCTGCGATCGCGGCAAGGCGAGTTGATGCAGGCTGTTCTGTCCAAATTCAATGCACAATGGCGGACAAACAGATGGGAATGCCTTGCACCATCAACAGCATTTTGAAGCTTACGCCTGCCCAGGGGTATCCGACCCAAATCTGTGTGGGCGATCGCCATACGGCTTCCAAATCTGGCTATCGCATCATTCCGATGGATGTTCCGATTCCTTTGGTGGATGAGCAGTGGGTTGCCCATGCCGACATTGTGATTACCAAGCTGAAATGGGAGCAACAGCATACAGTGATGACCTACAGAATTCATCGCCTCTACCCTGAACCCTTTTTGACCAAAGCGTGATGTCATCTGCTATGCCGGTATCCATACCGTTCCGTTGCTGCGAATATCCCAGACGGTAGGTGGCGACTCTGGATAAACTCGTTAATCTAAAGAAGCAGGACACGTTAGATTGGCAATCCTCTAATCCGGGTGTGATTCCTGCGTCTACTTTTGCTTGCTCATTCACAACGGAGCCGTTGCTGTGACCGATCACAACGCTGTTGAAAACCCGATATTTGCGCCACCTGAAACAATAGAACCTGATCATTCGCCAGAAACACTCTCTACTAAGAGTCAACGGGGCGATCGCCAAGTTCAGTTTCTCCAACGTGTCCTCGAAAATCATGAGGGCGATCGCGTGGTAGTGCTGCTGCAAGATTTTCCTGACCCAGATATCTTATCCTGCGCCTGGGCATTCAGGACAAGGCAATGTGCCGATGCGATTCATGCGCTACATGATCTGGGACGGTAGGGCGATCGCTTTTCTCGTATGATTTTTCTTATTTGCGATGTCTTTTGTAAGGGGGGCGATCGTGCTGAACAACACATCGCAGAGTCTAACGATTGAGATAAGCCACCATAGATAACCTCTAATGCTCGCCGATGACATCTCGGCAGTCGGCTCCACTGATCTATAATGCTACGATCAGTTACTTCTACGACAATTGACTCCGCCATTTCTTCGGGTCTTGAGAACAGTGAAAACCGGCATAAACAACAACGGCTTTGTTGCATGGTTAAGATAAGAGACAGAGGTATTCCTCAATTGCTTATCGCAGTCTACGCCTCGACTATAGCAATCCTAAATGAGTTGTGAAGTGAGAATGGTTGTTGTGAGAAGGATTCCTGCGGAATCCTTCTCACAATCCAAATAGGATTGCTATAAGACACTCTCCGGCTTAGCAATCTGAGTCATGCGGTTGAGCGCCGCACATTGAATCATTAACTCTGCGACCTGATTGTCAAAGCGTCGAGACTTGAGAATTCCTGCAAAGATAGTCTTCAATCGAAACAGGGTGGTCTCTGCAACAATGCCATGCTAGCCATGCGGTTCCAGATCATCAAGCGATCGCTCTC
This sequence comes from uncultured Leptolyngbya sp., assembly GCA_964431105.1. Taxonomy (GTDB): domain Bacteria; phylum Cyanobacteriota; class Cyanobacteriia; order RECH01; family RECH01; genus RECH01. The sequence continues at coordinate 2,275 of CAYSIR010000094.1, forward strand.
TTATTTCTCGCGAGAGATTTGAAAGCCGCTCATAAATTGTTTCTGCAACAGGATAAAAACAAGCAGCGGCGGTAAACTAGCCAGGATTGCCCCAGCCATCAATGGGCCATAGGCCGTTCCTGTATCGCCAGCACTTTGAATACTGCTGAGGCCCACTTGTACGACCTGTAGGCGATCGCTACGAATAACTAACACAGGCCAGAGGTACATATTCCATACATAAACAAACTGAATTACGGCAAGCGCACCGATCGCATTCCAGCTCAGCGGCAAAAGAATCCGCCAAAGAAAGATCAACGGCCCTGCCCCATCTAGCTGGGCTGCTTCCGAGAGTTCAGCAGGTAAATTGGCAAAGTGTTGACGAAATAGAAAAGCGCCGGTAGCGCTAGCTAGGAAAGGAACAGTGAGAGCATAAAGACTGTCGCCCCACTGAAAACCACCCGCCACAATACGAAATAGGGAAATTGTTAGCAATTCTGTGGGCATCATCAGCGTGATAAGAACAAAGCCAAAAACTAGCCACTTGCCGGGAAAGCGAAAGTAAATAAATGCCAAACCTGCCAATAACGATAGGATGGTTTTACCCACAGTCACAATCACAGCTTGGATGGTGCTATTCAACATATAGCGACCCAGGTTGCGAGAGACCATCGCCACCCAAATGTTGCGCCCCAAGGAGGAGCCGGGGGTAACTTGAAAGGAAATAACCTCAGCGTTGCTCTGGGTGCTGACGAGCATGGCATAGAGCAACGGAATACTGACTAAAATACAGGCAATACAGAGCAGGAGATGAATAGGCCAGCGTTGAGGTAACTTAGGTAAGCGATCGCCCTTCGCACGACGATACAATTTAAGCTTCGGCATATTAGGCTCCATAGTTCACCCGGCGTCCACTGGTGCGAAACTGTACAAGGGTAACACCAATGACCATGAGGAATAAGATGATAGACTGAGCTGCTGCCCGCCCTAGATCGCGATCGCTGCGAATGCCTACCCGAATAATCTCATAGATAGCAACAGAGGTTGCGCCATTGGGGCCACCCTTAGTCAGATAATCAATGGTGCCATAGACATCAAAGAAAGTGTAGGTAAGATTTGTGATGATCAGAAAAAAGGTGATGGGAGATAATGCAGGCAATATAACGTTCAAAAAGCGTTGCCAGCGATTGGCTCCATCTAGGGTAGCTGCTTCTAGCAGATCTTGAGGCACAGTCTGCAAGCCAGCGATGTAGAATAAAATATTATATCCCAACTGCTTCCAGATGCTGGCAAGGATGAGGACACATCTTGCTAAAAAGGGATTCGTGAGCCAGGGCAAGGCGCTAGTATGGAAAACCGTCACCAGAATATGATTCACGACTCCGACAACTGGGTTAAACATAATGGCAAAAATAACCCCCGCCACGGCCGGTGAGATCGCGTAAGACCAAATCAACAGGGTACGGTAGATGCCAGCGCCCTGGATGGGTTGATAGGCCAAGACTGCCAGCCCCAAAGATACCGCCAGCCCAATGCCAACCGTGAAAACGGCGACCCATACCGTGTTGAAGAAGATCAGGTGATAATAATCACTCCACAAACCCATGACTAAGAGATAGCTAGAGGCGATCGCTCCTGCCCACAGCAACCGTTGCCCTAGCCAATAGAGCCTAGACTCAGCGAATCCTCGCTGCCGACTATAGAAGACGCCATATCCCAGTAGCGCGGTGATTCCCATAACCACCAGGTCTTGACCGCGATAGCTAGGGTCAATCAGTTCCGTAAAGTTACGAACGCAAACAAACTGAGTGCGGGGCGTACTTAGGCGGGCTAGGCGGGTTGCCAAGCTAAAGGTATCAAGAGCTGGGTAGTAGATAAAAATTAGCAGAATTAATAGCGTAGGGGCGAGCAACAGCAGCGGTACGCTCCAATGGGTCTTGAACTGTCCTGGTACGACCGGTTCGCTTCCCAAACGATGGGAGCGATCGCCCCCGATGAGCATCAAAAGCCAGTTGACGATCCCCAGAGCCATGGCGGCACCCAGCAGCACTAAAACTACGCCAAAGCCTTGATCCAATAGCGATCGCTCTGCTGAGAACGTACAAAAACCTAGGGGCACCATCAAGCTTAGGGACCCCACCGCCGCCACGATCGCGCCCACCAATGCTCCTATCCCTGCCGACCGCCGCCGTCGCCGAAATGCGATCGCCATGACCATCGCCCCCAGCGCCGCTGTGAGCATCAGCAACCCTACAACTAAACCACCCATGTCTTTTATGTCATGTCTTTAGAGCGTGACCAGCTTGTTAATTTCCCCACTCTTTCTGACTCAGCAGACCGTTGAGTCCCATGTCATTCCCCTTTCAGCAAGAGGAACCTTGAAGGTAGTTTGGCTGAGTCAGAGAATAGCTCGTGGGTCTACTCCGCCTGTAGGGCGTTGTAGTCATCTAACAAGCGGTTGGCCTGTTGGTTGGCGGTCTCCAATGCCTCATCTACCGACTGCCCCGGCGTTACCAATAGCTGCTCCGCCGTACTGGTAACTACATCACGAATGGCGACAAAGTTGCCAGCCAGTACGCCCAAGGTTGCCGGTGTAGTTTCAGACTCAGCCAGTTGATCGCTCGCCACCTTACTGTTAGGGTTCTCCTCATACCAGCCCTCCTGCTCCAATAGGGCGATCGCTCCATTGGTAATGGGAACATAGCCGGTAATTTTGTGCCATTCCGCAGCGTTTTCCGGATTGTTAAACCAGTTCATGAACATTAGCGCACCATCTTCAGTAGCTTGCTCTAGACCATCTACCAGCCAGAGCGTGGCCCCGCCAATCACGTTGCCGCTACGACCCACCTCTTGGTTGTAGGGCATGAAGCTAGCAACCACCTCAAAACCAGCCGCCTGCCCAGATTCCGTAATATCGGTGGTATCTGAGCTGCTGGTCAACAAAAATGCTACTTGCTCAGCGATAAAGGCATTGCGAGTCCCGTCCCAATCGCGTTGGGAGCCGGTATAGACGTAGTAGTTTTGGTCATTCAAATCCTTCCACCAGGTCATGAAGCTAACCATGCCAGGACTGTTGAGAAATACCTGATCGGCGCGGCCGCTACGACCATTGTCTTGATTCGCTAGCAGCTCGTCTTGCTGAGCCATGGCCTGCTCCACAATCCAGCTATGATTGGGCCAGGTAATACAGTTGTTGGGGGCATCGGGCAATGCCAAAATCTGAGCGCAGGCAGCTTCTACCTCAGCCCACGTTGCTGGCGGGGCGTCAATACCTGCCGCCTCCAGCATATCCGCATTGCTGAACAGCACTGTAGACGAAGTATTCCAGGGCATCGATTGGAATTCACCATCGACCGTATAGTAGTTGCGCGGCGCACTGACCACGTCGTCTAAGATCACCGGTACGCCATTGATATCCTGACGACCCGCGATCGCTGCGGCTACAGATTTCACTAACGGATCACCCGCTGGATTCACCGCATCACGAATTTCCTGAGTTGCCGCCTCAAAGAAATGCATGATTGCAGGAGGGTTGCCCTGCTCGGAGGCCAGGAGGGCAGAGTCAAACAAGGTTTCATAATCTGGGTAACCATCAATGGTCACCTCATAGTCCGGATAGAGTTGGTTAAACTCTGCCGCCTTTTCCTGCGCCCAATCCAACCGATAGTCTGTAAAGGCAATCCACATGGCTATGGGAATCGCTGCCTCATCGGTCTGCCCCTCGGTGACGTCTTGCGTAGAACCATCCTGGGTGCCTGCATCCGGAGCTTCACAGGCTTGCGCCACTAAGGAAACCGCCATCAAAACTGCCGCCATCCTAGCCGTGTTGCGCTTAAGCAATCGATGTATTCTCATATCTACCCATAAATGATGCCAATTTGTGAGAGGCAGGAACTAAATGCAGCTTGACCTGCATCGCCCAGTGTGGTGACCCTAAGTGGAAACCCCTCAACGCCTACCCAAATTATGTTTTCACGACATCATTAACGTTCATTTATGTTTAATTTAAGTCTGGTTTATTTGGGACTCACTGAACAAAGAGCAACAAACTGTAAGGAAGAATTTCATGGGCGATCGCCCCCGCTCACTCCGCAGCCTATCCGTTACATAGAGGTTTCTGAAACTCCTATTTCTACGTTCTAGAATCTCTATGTTTTAGAACTCGATGGTTGAAAGACGGCAGCTGTGATGAGGCAAAAGGTCTAGCGACTTTTGCATAATGGATCGCTCCCGCAGCTAACGTGTCCGTAAGGTATGGGCGATCGCCCCTTCCATTCAGGAGAGGTTGACCAATAAGCCGCACTTCTGCTCCGGTCAGCATTGTAATGACAACTATTCCAGACGATAGGTTACGACTCTGGATAAACTCGTTAACCTAGAGAGACAGGACACGTTGGATTGGCGATCCATGCTCTAATCCGGGTGTGATTCCTGCGTCTACTTTTGCTTGCTCATTCACAACGGAGCTGCTGCTGTGACCGATCACAACGCTGTTGAAAACCCGACATCCGCACCGCCTGAAACGACAGAAACGGATCATTCACCTGAAACTCTCTCCACCAAAAGTAAACGGGGCGATCGCCAAGTTCAGTCTCTCCAGCGCGTCCTCGAAAACCACAAGGGCGATCGCGTGGTAGTGCTGCTGCAAGATTTTCCTGACCCAGATGCCTTATCCTGTGCTTGGGCATTTCAACTGATCGCCAAACAGTATGGCATTCAGAGTGACTTGGTGTATGCAGGAACGCTAAGCCACCAGGAAAATATTGCTCTTGTGAAGTTGACTGGCTTACCTGTTCAGCGCTGGACGTTACAGAAAGCACGAGATAAGGATATGTCTACCTACAGCGGATATGTTCTGATTGATAGTCAGGGCAGTACAACTCAATTGTTATCTGTGATGCAGAAGGCTGGCATTCCGCCGCTGGTTGTGGTTGATCATCACAGCGTTCAGGATGATCTCAAACCCGAATTTTCTGATATTCGATCGCACACTCGCGCCACTTCCACCATCTTTACTCAATATATTCAAGCTGGCATCCTTCAGTTTAATACTAGCAATCGAGAACATGTTAAATGTGCAACGGCACTAATGCACGGATTGCGATCGGATACTAACGGGCTGATGCACGCCCAGGAAGAGGATTTTCTGGCGGCGGGATTCCTGAGTCGGTTTTATGATACGCAATTACTAAATGCAGTATTGCAGGCGGCGCGATCGAAACAGGTGATGGATGTAATTGAACGAGCCTTGCGCAATCGAACGCTGGAAAATAACTTTTCTATCTCCGGTATTGGCTATTTACGCTACGACTATCGCGATGCTATTCCCCAAGCGGCTGATTTTTTGGTGACTGAGGAAAATGTTCATACGGCGGTGGTGTATGGCATTGTCTACGATGAAGATGATGATTTGGAAATTGTGATTGGGTCACTGCGAACGAATAAGTTAACTCTAGATCCAGATGAATTTATTAAGGAAGCCTTTGGGCATGATAGCCAAGGGCGCTTCTTTGGCGGCGGCCGGGCGATGGCGGGTGGCTTCGAGATTCCGATGGGGTTCCTAACAGGCTTTAACGAAAATTCGGAATATACTCAACTAAAGTGGCAGGTGTTCGATGCGCAGGTCAAACAAAAGTTAGAGCGATTGGTAGACCCGGAGGAGGGAGAAATCCGCACGGTATAATTTCTTATCTTCTGTGAGTCGGGGCTTATGCAGATGCAGATTGGGTCCTAAAGCATCCTAGAAAATATCCGACCCTTGCTTGATTGCCCAGCTTAATTCGGGCTAACTCTAACCTACTTTTGCTGATTTTTACTGATCTGTTCTTATTGGCTTGATCGTGCGACCAATTGCCACTGCTCTAACACAAGGCGCGCTGTGCCCATTGCAACCGAGCTAGGGCGATCGCGGCTCAGTAATTGATCCGGTTCAGGAACGGTTTCGGGGCGATCGCTGCGAATTAAGATAGCAGTGGGAAACCGTTCTTGCAGCCAACGGGCCAGCATTACCCAGTTACTCATATCGCCGCTACAAATGATGTGTTCGACTGCTTTGGGCAATGTGTTTGACTGCTGAAGCAATCGTTCAATTCTGCGATCGAGGGTAGGTAAGTATGATTCCATTACGATCGGATCAATGTCAGCCTGAGTAATAGATACGATGCGATCGCCAATGCTGACCTGACATTCAGGATAGTAACTTAATGTAGTCCACAATCGCAGTAAGGCATCTTGGAGCGATCGCCCATCTGCTGCTGCATCGAGTAAGAATTGGATATGATTGCCCCATACTACGGATGGCGTATCGCAGCGAGATTGATATTCCGCTGCCGTTAGCCCCATGGATTGCCAGAAGCCGTCTATCCCCTCTGCTTGAAACTGAGCTAGCCCTGCCGAACTTAATGCCACCTCAAGGTGAGGACGTGATGGATCAATGCGGGTACGTTGGCGATCGGCACTGGGGTTGAGCAGCATAGGAACCAGATGGAAGAGCAATGCCTGCAATAGCGATCGCTGACCAATGGGCGCCATCTCGGTGTGGAGGTCGGGGGCAATTTCGCCTGGATGAACCGATTTTGATGACTGGACGAGGGTGCATTCTGTCGCGATCGCCCCCATGCGGAATACCACTATCGGAGCCATTAACAATTTTCCCGACGATGAGAGTTCAGCTAGGCTTTGTCCGGAAATGTGGGCGGCGATCGCTTCCGCTGTATTCACCCAACCAACGTGAGAGGAGGAGGATACCAACCCAATGTCGAGTAATGCCGCAACCAGAAATTGACCGTAGGATACGCTATCCACTCCCGGCAAGCTCAGCACTACGCCACTCAAGTCTGCGATCGCCGATTGGAACGTTCCACGGGACAGTCCATCAGCTCTAGCCTGAATAAGCGCAGGCATTCCTGCTGCGCCACGCCCTCCCGTCAACGGCGACAGAAGCGCCATCAGAGCAAGCTGGGTTGTTTCGGCTAACCAATGGCGGTACGGTGCATCCGCTGCACTGGGTGGATGGGCAGTGCTACAGGGCGGCCGACTGACCGGGTAGTCATCAAGCTGGTGTTGCAGGGTGGCAGCAACATCCGCCGGTAGTTCAACAGGATGAACCGGATCAAGCAAATACAATAGGACGTGTCTTAGCAGAAAACGCCGCGCTGTGCTGACCGATTCAGAATCACTTGTGAGAAAATGCGCTGGGGTGAGGGTGTTGAAATTGGCCAAAAATTCAGCCCGATCGCCAATGGCCAGGGCTGTTGGCTGTCCTGCTAAAGACAGATACACCGATGCGGGCAGTTGCAGTGGGGCCGGGTCATCGGGTTGGGCTACATTCGCCCATTGAATGGGATATAGCGTTGATTGGGTGCAGTCAATCAGAATGGCAGAAACGCCGCTGAACTGTAAATCAATCACGAGTATCCACCGATTGGAGGAGGAACCACCATCAAGGGGCGATCGCACTTCTTGCCCGGCGGGGTGTAGCCATCGCAGCCCGCCGATCATAGACTTTTTTTTTCCGACAAATCATCATCTCCCTCGTCACTACCGAAGAGTGCATCCAAGCTATCAATGGTGTATTGCTCAGACTCATCTCCCCAATTCACCAGGAAATCATCCAAATCTGCGGGCGAACCATCGTCGGCACTGTCGGCACTGTCAGCACTGTCGGCACTGTCGGTATCGTTGACCCCATCCCCAAATAGGGCATCCAGCGACAGTTCATCTGCCTCCGGTGACTCTGAAGGAGGGGCTTCGTCCTGTTCTACCGCATCAGCAAAAGCGTTTAGGGCATTTTCCATGGCGAATTCATCTGCGCCTTCATTCTCCATGGCGGCTGTGGGTGCCGTCGAGTCTCCAGAGGTAGAGACCGGATCGTCCAGAATTTCAAACCATCTGCCTAGGGTGTCATCTTCCGGTGGGGGATTGTCCGCTGCTTCTTCAGCATCCATGCCAAATAAACCGCCGCTCAGGGTATCTAGCGGACTCAGTTCATCCTGCGGTTCCGGCGATTCAGATGGCGGAGCATCGGCTGGGCTAGATTCAGGCGCTGACTCTAGGGCATCATCCAAAAAGTGATCCAGCGTGAAGCGATTATCTAAATTCAGCGGATCGTCAACACTGTCGGCGGGGCGATCGCTGTCTTCATCAAACAAACTAGACAGCGTGTCGTTGACGGAGGCTGTCGTTGTAGGGTCTGGTTCTGGCTCCTGGGCGTCATCCCCAACGATGGGTTCACTGGTAAACAGCGTGTCGATCATGTCGGCAGTGTCAGGATCATCTGCCTCGTCTGGTTCCGCCAGCGCCGATGACGGTTCTTCCGTTGCTCCAAAGAGGTCGTCTGCTCCAAAGAGGTCTTCATCCGCTCCCAAGCTAAACGCACCAGATTCAGGTGCATCTGATTCAGCGGTCGTCCAGGCGTCTCCTTCATCATCAGGGGCGATCGCATCACCAAAGACAGTGTCGAAGGTGGTGCTGGAGTCCTCAAATGCAGCATCCCCAAACTCATCTTCCAGAATTACCTCCGACGATTCTTCAGCCCCCCAAGGCTCGCTGCCCCAAGACTCGTCAAGCGACTCATCCGTACCAAATAAATCAGTTGATTCATCTGCGGTGGGTTCATCCTGACTGGCTGGAGACGGCTCAGCGGGCTGATTCATCTCCCCAAAGGCGTCCCCAAAGGCGTCCCCAAAGGCATCTCCTAGGCTCAGTCCTACATCATCTGGGCTAACAATGCCTACCGCCGGTGTATCTTCCGGTGTATCTTCCTCATCGGATAAAAACCAGTCGCCCAGGGAGCGATCGCGGCTTTCAGGGGCTTCTGACTGCGGTTGGGGCGATGCTTCCGGTTCTGTCTCAGCCGAGAGGTCAAACAAGTCCGACAGAGACTCATTCGATGCCGATGCCGCGTCTCCCGCTTCGGCCTGGCTAGTCGATGGCTCCTCATCCGACAAGAACCAGTCACCCAGGGTTTCGCTTACGGGATCTGCCGAAGCGTCGCTAGTTGTCTCGTCGGATTCGCTGTCGAGCAACAGCTCATCAATGCGACTGGCTTCGATTCCAGCGTCATCTGAAGACTCGTCTGCCGGTGGTGCTGGCTCTCCCGACGGTTGAGGTGGATCGGGCAATAGCAAATCATCCACATCCATCACTGTGGTTGGCGTATCCACCGTGTTGAACAGAGATTCAGCTTCGTCCATCAAATCGTCGCTGTCCGTATCAAAGTCATCGAATATGCCTTGATCGTCGGGATCGCCCAGGCTTTCGTCGATAAATTCGCTGCTGTCTGGAAATACTGGAGTAGCGATCGCGTCGGAGAGTTCGGTGGCGGCTTCGGGTGATTCAGTCGAAGGCTCAAACAGGTCTTCAGTGGACAGGTCATCACTCAGATCAAAGGGGCTGTCAGCCTCCTGGGTCAGGCGGTCTGCTAGGTCGTCATCTACATAATCCATGGCCGCCCCAAGTGCAATGACATCATTGGGATCGGAGATACCAGACGGTTCTGTCTCCGGCGGTTCTAATTCGCTAGGCTGCATCGGCTCAGCCGACTCAGGTGGAGGGTCTAACGCATCAGGAGGGGTCGTGCTGGATGCCTCTGCTTCTATGGAAGACTCTGATGCAGCTCGGTCATTCTCTCCTAGCTCTGCTGCGATCGCGGCTGACGTATCAGGGTTTTCCAGATTAGAAAGGTCAGTTTCCAGCTCAGATAGGGTCTGGTCATCCAGTTCTAAAAGTGAACGAGATGCCGCCTCATCCGTTGCGCCAATTAAGTCTTCATCAGGAGAAGCCGGCATGTAGCGATCGTCATCGCCGGTCTCTAGACGACTGGTATCCAAAAAGCCCAAAGGTTCATCTTGTTCGATTAGCTCAACCAGGCTAACCACCATGTTGGCTGGATCAACCGTTGCTTCAGCATCAGACGCTTCGATGGATTCAGTATCAACGGAGTCCGGTGCAACCCCTGAAGCAACGGTGCTTGGTTCGTCCCCCTCACCTTCCTCTTCTAGGGGGGGCAATGTGGCGATCAAATCTTCGTCAGCCTCGTCAGCCTCGTCAGCCTCGGCAACATACTCCGCAAACAGCGGCTCATTGTCTGGAAAAAGGCTCTGTAAGGCTTGGGTTGATAGCTCTGACAGCGATTCATCCCTTACTAGGTCGTCGTCATTGTCGCCATCATCGCCATCATCGCTCAAGGAATCCGTCGCGGCAGTTGAGGGTTCCTCAGCGATCGCTGGATCATCCGTGATGGATGGATCTGATAATCCACCGAATAATTCTTGATTCGCATCCTCGTTGAGAATTTCGTCATCCTCGCGGGGGTGACGTGCCCGACTCACCGCCTCTCGCTCAACATTTGTTTCGGCATCGGTGCGATCCCCTGCCGCCGCCTCATCCAGGCCTAGCTCAGCTAGCGGGTCGGCTTCAACGCTGTCGCCAAATAAACTATTGTAAAAATCATCTTCATACAGATTTTCAGGCTGGTCAATTGCCGGATGAGTGGTGCCTGCGATCGGGTCGGGTACGCCCTCAGTAGGCATGGGCGCAGATGGGGCATCCTGATCATCCAATTGACTCAGCCAATCGAGCGTGTCATCCAATTTGCGGGGATCAACAAACGCTACAGTCGGTTCATCATCCCCAAGGGCGTCCTGTGCTTCCCGACGACGAGCCGCCTCCAGCATCATGGCCCGAGCGGCTTCAACGGCATTTTCTTGGTTTTGAAGAACAGTCACGTCTTCGTCCTGGTCGTAGCGCTGCAAGCGACGCTCATCGACCTGGAAGATGGTTCGCTCGTCGTCGTCTTGGCTACGGGCTGCTAAGGATGGAGATGAGGGGCTAGTGGGTTCAGTGCTGTTGCCGTTGAGTTCTTCCAACAGGCGATCGATCTGTTCATCGGAGAGGTCATCTAAACTCTCAGTCCGGCTATCCGTCTGAGGACGATTGGCGAGGTTAGCTGCCTGCGATCGCAAATTTTCCTCTGCTTCTAACGATACTTTTAAGTAAGCTGAGGCTTCCCGCCCGAGCTGCTCTGCCAGACGGTTGACCAATCCGGTAAACATGGCCTCGCCCTGCTGCCCCAGGTTATGCATTTTTTCTAGCCCATGGGCCAAGGAATCCTGATAGCCTTGGACGTTGGATTGCAGCGATTCAAAAATGACTTCTAGGGTCGAATCCAGCTTCAGTAAGAGTTGGTCGGAGCGGGCTTGAGTCTGGCGAATGTGTTCTAGCCGTTGCCGAGGGGTGAGAGGCAACTCTGACGGAGGGAGGGCGGGTGCCTCACTTGACGACGCCGATGCGATCGCCCGTGCCTCTTGCTCATACTGGCTCAGAGTTTGAGCAATCTGATTGGACAACGACTCTTGCAGGCGGTTCATCAGGGCGGTCAGGAAGCTATCAAGCATCTGCTGCTGGCTAGCGGCAACATCCCCCTGCAAGCGCAGTTGCTGCCGTTCTTCCTGAAGCTGCTGAATGTCTTTGGTGAGGTAATCGCGCTCTCGATTCAGCCGTTCAACGTCTGCCCGCAGCGGTTGCAGCATACTACTGCGAAGATAGTTCATCTCCTGTAGAAATGCCTGTAGCACTTGCTGAGCCGATGCTTCTGACACGGGCACCATTTCCGATGCCGGTGCGGCGTCTATCTGTTGCTGGAGTGACAGCAGCGATCGCCGGGTTTGCTCTAGCACTCGTCGCTGCTCGGCTACCTCCGCTGACATCACCCACGGCAATCGAGGACTGGCTTTACCCAGTACCTCATCGATTTCTTGAATCAGGGTTTGAATTTGGTCGGTTTGAGAAGTCACAGTAGAATCCCAGACTTAACGCAGAACATCGCACGATACCGAGTAGCTACCCGCGTGATCGCCAGCCGGGGCAGATGTCAATCAATAGGCAGAACCGTTGGGAACTATCAAGCTGTTGCTCAACAATAGGTGCTAAGCACCAGACTAGCGGAAGCGATCGCGCTCCCTTCATCTCCAGCAGCGATCTCCAGCGGTGATGATGGGGCTAGTCTCCTTTACTCCATTAAACGGTATCTCACAGGAGACAGGATGCGATCGCCAATGGTCATTAACTAGGTTTCCCACTGTTTTGCCATAGTTTCCGCATGGTTTTGTAGAAGACCCCTACCGAGCGATGCATCAGCCATGCAGCGCTAGAGTTAATCCTAAACGATGTTGCTCAGCCGTTCGGCAATGGCGATGGAGCGATCGCAATGAGGTTGATCAACTTTGGGGTATCCCCGTTTCGCAACCCTCGCTCTAAATTCCTTTCCCAGTCCGCTCGCCGACTTCCCTGAAACCCGTTCAAACATGAGAGTTCAACAATGACGACTCTGAGTGACCGATAGAAGATGCGCGAGGCCAAAGGTCGGGCGACTTTTGCATAACACATCGCACAGGCGGGGAGAGAGACATTGGAGCCGGCTCCCCTTCCTCCCATTTTTGAAAAGGGGGTGGGGGATAACAGATGGGAGCATCCCACTTTTGCAAATCGCCCTCATCCCCCAGCCCCCCTTCGACAAGCTCAGGACACGCTTCTCCCAAAACTGGGAGAAGGGGAGCAAGACTTCAAAGGGGTGCATGTCACCTTTTCGCCCTCTCTCTAAATCTCTCTCCCAATGGTGGGAGAGAGACTTTGACGGTTTTGCTCCCCTTCGCCCACGATTGGGAGAAGGGGGTGGGGGA
>CAYSIR010000095.1:0-4165 GCA_964431105.1 uncultured Leptolyngbya sp.
CCTGATGCAGGGGCAGAACGTGGCAGCGTCCTTGGGGATCGTAGGTGAGGATCGGAACGTTGGCGATCGCCTCTCCTGTTGGGTTGGTTAGCTCGCCGCGAAGCTGCTGCAAATGGCGAAGTGGGCTGCGAATATCAAAATCAATAACCGTGCCAAACTTATCTTTCATCCACTGTTCAATATGCTGGTCAAGTTGGCGATCGGTCAGCGGTTCGGGGTGAGTCAGCAAGTGATAATACACTAAGATAATTTCCTTGCACTCTTCTTCTTCTGCCGCATCAATCAGGGTATAAAACACACCGAGGTTGCTAGCAACATTACGAAAGAAGAGCGTATCCGTCACATTTTTCTGAAACTTAATTTGCTTCATTTGGTAAGCGGTGTACTGCTTAAAGGCGAATCCACCGAATACAACCAATAGCGACAGCAGTGCCGCTAGCACGGGCATCAAATCCTGTATATCCCGCTCACTGGCTTTGAACTGCTCTAGGAATCCGGGTGGGTCGATAAAAAACAAGATAGCGCCTGCAATCAGCAACAGTTGGGGTAAGGCTCTGGCAATCACAGCGATCGCAGCACCAATTCCTGGAATCACTAGCAGAAGTCTATCTTTCAGCGTCATGCTAATTTCCACATTGGGAAATACAAACTCAATATCCGACTTGGGAATATTGCGATAAAGATAAACGTAGGACTGTCCGGGCTGGAAGGGGCGATCGCGGGTTTGTTTATTTTTCCGAGCAAAGTAATCGGCATTCTTGAACGTCAGAAAAACCGCCACTCGCTCAAATACATCCAGAATGTCTTTCTTTTTCCAAAAGATCCACTTTTTGCGAATCACTTCTTTGTAGACATCCCCCCGGCAGTAGCAAACCATCGCATCAAAATCGTTGAAATCAACGTGAGTATTGAGGTCAATCAATGATTGTTCTCGAAACGCTCGTTCTAGGCTAGCCTTGGGTACTTCAATGTAGTTGGCCCGTTTAAGCAACGCATGAAACGTACTCATCAATTGCTGGATGCGGTGTTGGCGATCGCTCTCCGTCACATCCTGCACCAATTGTGTATCAGCATCAGGATTGAACGGCGCATAGTTATCTTTGAGCGATTCTAAGATGTGATGAAACTGAAAATGATAGTATGCTGCCAAAATTTCACAGAATTCACAGAAGGTTTGGGCCGCTGCGTCGCTGAGTTTGCCATCGTCTAAACACAGATGAATGAGGTCGCTGCGACGGTAAGGAATAAACGCCTCACGGCGATCGCGCTGGGTCATAGTAGGAGATAATATATTGCTGTTCACTGATGCCATTGTGCCGGAAGATGGGGCGATAGTTTGGAGGTAGACCGTTGGCAGACGATCAGGCTGACAGCCAGATGGTGCCACCGAGGGCAGTCGTAAGGCGCTGGGTAGCCAGCCGCCAAGGAACGCCGGTCTGAGCAACTCTAGCATTATCCTAATTCTGCACCACGATCGCAGACCCCAATCCTTGCCCTAGAAAATTCCTTGAGCGCAACGCATCCCCGGCATTTTATAGTGGAAGGGCCGATAATCCTTAAGCAATCGTGAAAGCCATAACGCTCCTTGGGTCAACTGGGTCGATCGGAACACAAACCCTTGACATTGTTCAGCAATACCCCGACCAGTTTCGTTTAGTTGGGATTGCCGCACGACGAAATGTTGAATTATTGGCGGCGCAAGTCCGTCAGTTCAAGCCAGAAATTGTGGCGATTTGTGCCGAAGAAAAGCTAGATGAGCTAAGGGTAGCGATCGCTGACCTTGACCCACAGCCTATCCTTGTATCGGGTGAACAGGGCGTAGCAGACGTAGCCCGCTATGGTGATGCTGAAGCCGTGGTGACGGGAATTGTCGGCTGTGCAGGGTTGCTGCCCACAATTGCAGCGATTCAAGCCGGGAAAGACATCGCCCTAGCCAATAAAGAAACGCTGATTGCTGGCGGGCCAGTGGTGTTGCCGTTAGTGCAAGATCACGGGGTTAAGCTTCTGCCGGCCGATTCAGAACACTCCGCTATTTTTCAATGTTTGCAGGGAATTCCTGACGGCGGACTGCGGCGCATTTTGTTGACGGCTTCTGGGGGGGCATTCCGGGATTGGCCCGTCGAAAAACTCCCCACAGTGAGCGTTGCAGATGCGCTCAAGCATCCCAATTGGTCGATGGGGCCCAAAATCACCGTTGATTCTGCCACGTTGATGAACAAAGGGCTTGAGGTCATCGAAGCCCATTATTTATTTGGCGTGGATTATGACCATATCGATATTGTCATCCATCCCCAAAGCATCATTCATTCTTTGATTGAGCTACAGGATACGTCGGTGTTGGCGCAGTTGGGCTGGCCCGATATGCGGCTGCCGCTCCTCTATGCCCTATCTTGGCCCGATCGCCTCTATACTAATTGGGAACCCCTAGACTTGGTGAAAGCCGGTAGCCTTACCTTCCGGGAACCGGATCATCACAAGTATCCCTGTATGAACTTAGCCTATGCAGCGGGACGGGCGGGTGGTTCCATGCCAGCCGTATTGAATGCTGCCAATGAGCAAGCTGTGGCATTGTTCATTGATGAACAGATTCAATTTCTGGATATTCCTAAAGTGATTGAAGCGGTGTGCGATCGCCATCAGGTAGACAATTGCGCAACCCCAACTTTAGACGACATTTTGCACTACGATAGCTGGGCCCGCCAAGCCGCGATCGCGGTGAGCCAAACCCTCGCTACTGGCAGCCCTGCCGTGTTTGCATAGATTTTGTTTGTTCTGCCAACGTTTACTCAATATAGCTGTGTTTACTGCTCCCTCCATCGATCGCTACCGTCAACAGTTTCCAGCGCTGTCTAACAAAACCTACTTCAACTATGGCGGGCAAGGCCCAATGGCATCCCAGGCGATCGCTGCCCTTAGTGAGATGCAACAGCAGATCCAAGCGCTTGGCCCCTTTTCCGGAGCCACCAATCGTTGGCTGACTCAAGAAACAGCGACCACTCGTGCGGCGATCGCAGCGGAACTGGGCACAACCGCAGATGCCATTACTTTGACCGAAAATGTGACCGCTGGTTGCAATATTGGGCTGTGGAGCGTGGATTGGCACGAAGGCGACCATATATTGTTGAGCGACTGCGAGCATCCGGGCATCATTGCCGCTATCCAGGAACTGCAACGGCGGTTTGGAATTAAAATCTCTACCTGCCCCGTGCAGCGCACTTTGAATGAGGGAGATCCAGTCCGTGCGATCGCCCAAAGCCTTCTGCCTACTACGCGCATGGTGGTCATCAGTCATGTGCTATGGAATACAGGGCAAGTATTACCTTTGGCAGACATTGTGGCCGTTTGTCATAGCCATCCCACTCAGTCTGGCACTCCGGTGCAAGTAATGGTCGATGCAGCCCAGTCGGTGGGGATGCTGCCGCTAGACTTAGATCAACTAGGAGCCGACTTTTACGCTTTTACCGGACACAAATGGCTATGTGGTGCTGCTGGTGCGGGCGGGCTGTACGTTCGTCCCGATCGCCGCGAGCAAGCTCCCCCTACATTTATTGGCTGGCGTGGAATTACGATGGATGGTGCAGGGGAACCAACCGGCTGGAAACCCAGCGGGCAGCGCTACGAAGTCGCCACTTCCGACTATCCGCTCTACAGCGCCCTGAAAACGGCGATCGCCCTACATCAGCAACAGGGAACCGCAACTGAACGCTATCGACAGATTTGCGAACAAAGTGCATACCTATGGAAACAGCTTCAGGGGTTGCCCGGAGTTGAATGCTTGCGAACCAGCGCCCCGCCCGAATCTGGGTTAGTATCCTTTCGATTAACCCATGCCGCCAACGGCGCTCATCAACAACTGGTCAGCGAGCTAGAGGAGCAACGGTTCATGCTGAGAACTCTAGCCTCACCCGACTGCATTCGCGCCTGCACTCACTACTTCACGACCCAAGATGACAGCGATCGCCTCATTGCAAAACTGCGATCGCGGTTGTCCTAGACTTGCGCTTGCATGGCACCAGATCACATGCAGATTAATGCCCGCCCCACGTCGATCGGATCAGGATCGGATTGGCACAGCCGCGCGATCGCTCAGGCCACAGGCTCCGGTTTCCGCATCCAAGCTAAAGCCCTCTCCGGGAACCGCACCCGCCGTCACTATCACCATCAC
>CAYSIR010000095.1:4265-14734 GCA_964431105.1 uncultured Leptolyngbya sp.
CTAAAGCCCTCTCCGGGAACCGCACCCGCCGTCACTATCACCATCACCATCACCATCACCATCACCAATAGCTGAAACAGTTCGACAGCTTGCTGTTGCGCAGATTGATGTATAGTGACTCAAAAAGCAATCGATACGAAACAAAAATTAATATTGAGTCTGTTTTAACGGTAACGGTTCTGGATTGACAGTGTTGTATCAAGTCTTACGGCGTTAGCCCCCGCCGGCTCAATGATGCAACCACAGCCAGGAGCGATCGGTTTTGGTCAGAATCTGGTTGAATCAGTGTAAGCTTCCTGTGCAGTGCGGCTCAGCGGGCTGCGGCCCCGGTTGAATCATGTTGAAGCTCCTCAGAATTGGGGATCGCTGGGGGCAACCCGCGCTGCACGGCTTCGCAGGTAACGTCAGCCCTTCCTAAAAAAGGCATTTAGGGTGAAACGGCAGAGCTGAGATCCATCTAAACCTATCCTCTGCGCCCTGTCCTTCTGTTGTCTTTATTCGTTCCCATGACCCACGTTTCTGACTTTAAAGCCCAATTGCTGACAGCAGGCGATCGCCTCTTTGGCTACCTCAATCGATTCCATACGGTGCGGGTGTTAGTCGTCGGCGACCTAACGGTAGATGAATTCGTGACGGGGCAGGTAGAGCGACTGTCGCGAGAAGCACCGGTACTCATTTTGCGCCACGAATCGACGCAGCAAGTTCCTGGTGGCGGGGCCAACGCCGTCTACAACTTGGCTAAACTAGGCGCACAGGTGAAAGCGGTGGGGTTGGTGGGTGATGATCTGCAAGGGCAAGCCCTCCGACGTATTTTTGAAGACTCTAACATTGACACCGCTGGCATCCGGATCGATGGCGATCGCCCCACAGTCACGAAAAGCCGCATTTCGGGGCACGCCCGCCAGTCGGTTACCCAGCAAATTGTTCGCATCGATCGCAAATCAGACGAACTGCCCAACCTCCAGCTTCAGCAAACCCTTGCTGACTATATTCGCCAGCAGGTGCAGTCGGTAGATGTGGTGGTTTGTTCAGACTATGGCGACGGCACGCTGACCGCCTCGGTAATTGAGGCAGCCCTGTCCCATCCGCTGAGTGTAGTGGATGCGCAGCTTGATTTGTGTCGCTACCAAGGCGCAACTATTTTTACGCCCAACCTGCCCGAAGCCGAGAAGGCCGCTGGGTATGCGATCGCTTCTCCCCACAGTTTGGCCAAAGCTGGCCCCGATCTGCTACATCTCACCAATGCGAAGCAAATACTAATTACACGCGGCGATGAGGGCATGAGCCTATTTGACCGAACTGGACATCACTATGACATTCCCGCATTTAACCGTACCAATGTATTTGATGTAACCGGAGCGGGGGATACGGTTGCTGCTGCCCTTGCGATCGCCCTGGCGTTGGGTGCAACCCCGTGGGAAGCATCGCTACTGGGCAACCTAGCCGCCAGCATTGTGGTGCGTCAGTTTGGCACTGCAACAACCAACACAGATGAACTGGCCGCCGCGCTGCAACATCTCCTTGACAATCCCATTGATGGGCTAGACCAATGAGCGGTTGCAGGTACTTGTGCTGCTATCGAACGGTTCGCTCTAGCTGTGCCCTAGCTGGCGATCGCTGCCCCTCAGAAAAAAGGCGTTAGCCAGATTTGCCGCATGGGTAGCTGAGCCACAGGCTATGAGTGGGGTTCACCAAACAACACCATCGAGCAGGTCGATTTTTTAATCACCTCTGTTGTCACATCGCTGACGGCTAAGCCCCCAGCCGTGCGGCGGCGCATCGATCGCAACACCACCAAATCAAACCCCCGCGAAGCCCTAACAATGGCATCCGCCACATCGTCACTCACCATGCTGGAAATATGAGGACGGGTCTTAAAGGTGTGCTGGAACTGATCGTTGGATAAAACATTCGACAGTCCCGCTTTAAATTCAGCGATCGAATCAGCCGTAGCTCGGCGATCGCTCACATGAAACACCGTGACATCCGCCTGGTTCACATCCGCAAACAGCAGCGCAAACTGAATCGTGCGAATCGTTTGTGGTGTAACATTTTTAGCCGGAACAAGGATAGTCTGAATCTGGCTAGGCTGCTCCATCAAGCGCATCACCGCGACAGGGCAATGGGATGACCAAAACACATTGTCGATCACGCTACCAAACAGCCGCGCCCGAAATCCCTCCGTCTCGCTCCAGCCCATCAAAATCAGGTTGGCATCTTTTTCACGGGCCGCCCGACTAATGCCACTGGCAATGTCGTCATCAATCCGAATTTCAGGTTCGACGATCGCCTCCAGACTTTTAGCCACATCTACCGCCCGATCCAACAGTCGCCGCCCTCGATCCAGTTCAGTAGTGAGTTCCGGTTCATCCATGTGGACATGAGACTTAGAAATTGAAAGCGGGACAATCTGCCCCGACTCGTGCCGGGCCAACAGGGCCGCCATCTCAATGAGGTATCTCGCCGTTAGAGGATTAGAGACCGGCACCATCACGGTGAAAATCTGAGGAAATGATGGCAGCGATCGCACAGGAATCGTGAACTCCGTGTCATCGATACTGGCATCCAACATCGTTTCCCACCAAATGCCTTGAGGTGCTTCCTCAAAATTCGTGCGCGGTTGCGGTAACTTACTGGCAAACTGCTCAGTCAACAACGGCCCGACTAACGATGTCACCAGCATCAGCACAATAACAGTATTGAACACCTGATTGCTGAGCAGACCCGACTGCACCCCGGCCAGCGCCGCCGCCAGGGTGGCCGCCACCTGAGGAATGGATAATGACCACATGGTTAGCATCGCCAGTATAGAATACCGAAATATCAGCTTGACGATGAAGGCCGCCATCAGTTTGGCAAGCAGTAGCCCACCCACGATCGCCAGGGTCAACCAATATTGCTGGGTCAGGGTTTCCACAAACACAGGGATGTCTAGCAGTAGCCCCATACCCACAAAGAAAAAGGGAATGAACATAACGCCGCCGACAAATTCCACTTTTTCTTTGACAGGACCATCGCCGACCACATCGTTGACAGCCAATCCCGCTAAAAATGCGCCCACAATCTGATCAACATTAATGGCTTGTGCGCCCACTGCCGCCAGAAATACCGCCAGCAGAACAAACAAAAATTGGTTGCCTTCTTCATCCCCGGTGCGGCGAAAATACTCTCTTCCAGCGCGATCGAAACCGAACAGCACGACAATCGCATAAAGTCCGAGGCTAACCAGTTGAATAATCAAACTCGATAGTGAAAATTCACCTTGATGGATCGAGACACAAATGGCTAAGACCAATAGCGCTGCGATGTCAGTAAAAATTGTTGCCCCGATGGTCACCGATACGGCCTCATTGCGGACAACCCCCAGGCGCAGCACGATAGGATAGCTCAGCAATGTATGAGATGCCAGCAGTGACCCAATCAGAATGGACGCATTCCAGCCATAGCCAAACAGTTGACCAATTCCAGCGCCCACGAGCAGCGGAATTGTAAAGGTGGCAAACCCAAAAGCCAGGGAGCGATTGCGATTTTTGCTAAAGTCTTTCAGGTCAATTTCTAACCCTGCTACAAACATCAGATAAATTTTGCCGATGTCGGACAAGAGCTTCATGGTTTCGCTGTCGGCATCCAGCAAGCCCAGTCCGTGGGTTCCCAGCACCACACCTGCCACTAATAGCCCAACTAGCCCCGGCAGCCGCAGCCGCTCGAAGATGGGTGGAATGGTCAGAACAACGAGCAGCAAAATTGTAAAGGACACAATCGGACTGGTGGGAATGGTTTGTAATACCTGCTCCATGGGGCTGTGTAAATTAGGGTGGTGGACAACGGTTCACACAATAAACGATCGCCTCTAGGAGCGATCGCGACTTTGCTATACAGCAGTTGGCGGCTGAGCGCGGCCGGCAATCGGGCCCTCACGCTCACCCACCCTGATTGTAATCAAATCTAGCTAACCGTTAACCAATGGCATTGGCCCAGTCTTTTGCCCAGTTCAAATTCGCCTTCACTCGATCCATCGAGCCAGCTTCCGAATAGAGCCGTAGCACGGGTTCAGTACCGCTGAAGCGAATCAGAATCCAGCTTTCATCCGCCAAATCAAACTTGTAGCCATCAATCGAGAGGCAATGGGTGACGGCTTGCCCGGCAATTTCGGTCGGGGTGTTGTTTTGCAATTCATCCAATAATCGCGATCGCACCTCCATATTGGCCAGGGGCAAATCAATGCGATCATAGGTCGAACTGAAGTGCGCGGCTTCTTGCAGTTGCCGGTAGCGATCGCCCAAATCCGTACCAGACTGCACGACCGCTTCCAAGACGTACAGCGCCGACAGCAGCGCATCCCGTTCTGGAATGTGATGCCCGTAGCCAATGCCGCCGGACTCTTCTCCACCCAGCAGCACCTTTGCCGACAGCATACGATCGGCAATGTACTTATAGCCAATTGGCGTTTCATGCACCGACAGCCCCAGCCGATCCGCAACTTTGGGAATCAGGTTCGAGCCGCTAATGGTCTTCACGACTTCGCCCTCAAAGCCGCGCATGGCCAAATGCTCCATCAAAATCGGGATCAACACCTGGGAACTGAGAAAATTGGCTTGACCATCCATCGCCGCCACGCGATCGCTATCCCCGTCAAATATTAGCCCCGTGATGAGTTGATGCGGATTTGCCTGCCGCTGCGCTTTGATAACCTTATAAAGCTCCGGGATATACTTCGGCAACGGTTCTGGTGCGCCGCCGCCAAACAGTGGATCGCGATCGCCATTCAGTTCATGAATGCCATCTCCCAAAAGTCGCGCTAACCCCGTAGCCGCTGCTCCGTGCATCACATCGGCAAACACCGCTAGCTTGCCAGAGGCGATTGCCTCCTGAATCCCCTGAATGTCCACCATCGATCGCAGACCGCTGCAATAGCTGTCCCAGGGATCAAACCGTTGCAGGCGTCCGGGTGTTTCCGCAGGAGCGATCGGCTGCCCCAGCATGGCTTCAATTTTTTTCGTAATGTCCGGCGGCACCGAACCACCAAAAGCACCCTTCACCTTCAGCCCCGAATACACACCCGGATTATGGCTCGCCGTAATCACAACCGCCCCTAGCGCATTCGCTTGCTTCGCTGCCCAGCTAAAGGCCGGCGTCGGTGCATAGCCATCTGACATCAGCACATTCAGCCCAATTGCCTGAATCGACTCAGCCGCCACCTGTGCAAACTCCTCCGACATAAAGCGGCGATCGTACCCAACCACCACCGTTGGTTCTGCCATCTTGCCAGCCGCATCACCGTAAGTATCAGCCAGCACTTTTGCCGCCAGAGGAGCCACCATCATCACGCGCTCAACCGTAAAGTCTGCGGCAATGAGGCCCCGCCAGCCGTCCGTTCCAAACGTAATCGGCTTTGCCGCCAGCACGGCTGGAGAAATGTGTACTGCCATCGTTTGCCTTCATCTAACAACCGGATTCCACCTGTCAACCAAACTATAGCCTCTGTCCGAACCAAATAGGGAGACCCGTTTAGAGACACTGCCTGCGATCGCAAAATTGGGATACTCCCCAGCGCATAGCCCCCTAGTTCATGTCCTCACCTAGCATTATCCATCTCATAATTTGTTTGTATCTCTGATGCCCCTCTGCCAATTCCTTATAATGTAAAAAACAAGTAACATTGCTACTAGCAACCCTATTGTTCAGAACAAACCGTGTTTGTACTCAGCGGCTACGAATATTTTTTGGGCTTCCTCATCATTTGCGCCCTAGTGCCGGTGTTAGCCCTATCGGTCTCAAGTATTGTCCGTCCTCGTCGTGCTGGCGCTGAGCGTCGGACGACTTATGAATCTGGCATGGAGCCGGTTGGCGGTGCCTGGATTCAATTCAATATTCGCTACTATATGTTTGCCCTCGTTTTCGTCATCTTTGACGTAGAAACAGTATTTCTTTATCCGTGGGCAGTAGCATTCAGCCAGCTAGGGCTTCTCGCATTTGTAGAAGCCTTAATCTTTATTGCGATTCTGGTCGTTGGTCTTGTCTACGCTTGGAGGAAAGGAGCACTGGAATGGTCATGAACCCCAGCACCACTAATCCGCCCGAACGGATTATGAACCCCACCGGAACCCCAGAGGTTACCCGTGACTTATCAGAAAACGTTATCCTGACAACTGTTGAAGATTTGCACAACTGGGCCCGGCTATCAAGCCTTTGGCCCATGCTGTACGGAACAGCCTGCTGCTTTATTGAGTTTGCAGCGCTCATCGGTTCCCGCTTTGACTTCGATCGCTTTGGGCTGGTGCCACGGGCCAGTCCTCGCCAAGCCGACCTCATCATTACGGCTGGCACAGTCACAATGAAAATGGCTCCGGCACTGGTACGGCTCTATGAAGAGATGCCTGATCCAAAGTATGTGATTGCGATGGGTGCTTGCACCATCACAGGAGGGATGTTCAGCAGCGATTCGCCCACCGCAGTGCGCGGCGTTGATAAATTGATTCCGGTTGATGTGTACATCCCCGGATGTCCGCCCCGTCCCGAAGCGATCATTGACGCGATCATCAAGCTGCGCAAGAAAATCTCTGGTGAGGCGCTGGCAGAGCGAGGCGACATCGGGCAGACGCATCGATACTTCTCGGTGAAGCACGAACTCAAGCCGGTTCCCTCAATTTTAACTGGTGAATATTTGCGGTCAGCCACCCGCCAAGCGCCGCCAAAAGAGTTGGTGCAGGCATCGGGCGCGCCCATGCCGGTGCTGGCTGATGATGCTGTGCAGCAGGTCGAGGAGGAGCAAAATGGCTGATGAGTCTCAAGCTGAACAGCAGGGTATCGTCGAGGCTAGCCCGGTGTCTCGCTGGCTGACGGACAATGGGTTCCAGCATGGCATCATGGAGCCGGATCATTCGGGCGTTCCAGTGCTAAGGGTCGATCGCGACGTACTGATCCCGATTTGTACAGCGCTTTATGCGTATGGCTTCAATTATCTACAGTGCCAAGCAGCCTACGATTCTGGGCCGGGCGGTGAGTTGGTAAGCACTTACCATTTGGTAAAGGTGAGTGACAATGCCGATCGCCCGGAGGAAGTGCGGGTCAAGGTCTTTATGCCGCGCAATGATCCGCGTGTGCCGTCGGTGTACTGGATTTGGAAATCGGCGGATTGGCAGGAGCGGGAATCCTACGATATGTTTGGCATTGAGTATGAAGGACATCCTAATCTAAAGCGGATTTTGATGCCGGAAGACTGGATCGGCTGGCCCCTGCGGAAAGATTATGTTTCGCCTGATTTCTACGAATTGCAGGATGCATATTAGGGCGATCGCTCCCTAGGCAATTTGTCCGATCATCTCTACTGTCTGAGCATCCCCATGGTCTTAGACAAAGTGAATACCCGAAACTGAACGAGAGAAAAAGAGCAGGCGTGCAGTCTGCTCTTTTTCTATTTTCGGGCGGTCACTGCGCTAGTTTATTTTGGTCTAGCACCCGCTGGATTTTTTGCACGAGTGGCTCCGGCGATCGCGGGTTAATCATTTCGCGAATATTGGCCAACGTTTTTTCAGCCGCCTCCAGCTTACTCAATAGCGTTGTGGCTTCATCTGGAATGGCATAAACCACACCCTGCTGCCCCTTCTCGATGCGGTCTTGCGACTGCACCAGCGAATCCAGTTCATTCAGCGCGATCGCCGCCTGCTCAATTTCTCGAACCAGCGATCGCGCCACCGATGTCCCCACCTGCGCCGACTCTGTGAGATGCTCAATCCGATCTTCAAAGCGATCGGCAATCAAATTCATTTGCCGCCCCGCCTCAAACGTACGGCTCACCAACTGGGCAATTTCAGATGCAATATGGCTAAAGCCGCTCAGCTCCGAGCTATCCCGATTGGCAACAATTGACGCCTGCACCGAGAGATGCCGCACCTCCCGACTCACCTGTTCAATCAATTGCGAAGTTTGGTGGATCGTTTTTAACTCCGCCCCCAACAACTGACCAATTTCTACAACCTGGTTGGTGTTTTGGCAGATAGCATTCACCCCCGCAAAGGTGGCCTGAAATGCCTTCTTGCCCTCTAGAGATAGCACCTTACCAATTTGCATAAAGCGACGATTCAGCGTCTCAATTTGCTGGGATTGCTCCATCAATTTCCGCTGCTGCTGCTCTAAGGCGCGGTTGCGCTGATGAATAATTTTCTGCTGCTTTTCAAGCAAGGTAGCATACTCATTCACCTTTTGTTTTTCCTGCTCAATCTTATGGCGCTGTTGCTGGCTTTCTTGGTTAATCAGCGTCAAAATATGGGACTGCGCCAATAACAGGGTTTCAAAGTCCAGCAAAAAGTAAGACTGTAGCCCTTGCACATCCGGGTCTTCAAACACAACAACGATGGGTTCAAACACATCTCGGCTGGGTCGTCCTAGTCCTTGCCGAACCGCGCTGTCAATTTTTTCGGTATAGGGTAAATGGAGCAGTTCCTGTGGCTGCTGATGCAGTTCGAGGAATATTTGGATGGGGCGACGCATGAAAATCTCCAGCGAATAAGGCTGGCTCAACTGTTCATAAAAGCGTCGCCGGGAAATCACGCCCAGCACAGTTTCGTCTTGCATCACCAGCACGCCAGAGAGGTCGGGTCGCTGCTCAAACTGGTCGGACACTACTTTTCCGAGAGTATTTGGAGCAATCCGAACATCAGAGAGGGCAAGTTCTCCAACACCAGAAGTGGGGGTTAGACTCGATGGTTGGCTCATAGTTCAACGGTTGGCGAAAAACATCGAGAGGTTTATGCTGCCCTGCGATCGCAACAATGATGATGAGACGGTGTAACATCGCGAAATAGAGTGAAATAGCGAAATGCACAATGGTTTTTGACATTTGGCAAACGACCCTTTCCCTATCCTGACCAATCAAGATCAAGGCCAGTTTAAGAACAGTTTATGGAGAAGACTCACACAGCCGCATTTACCTGGGTCATCCACCAGGGTAGACTGTCTCCCGCCGCTGTAACGAAACCACTAGATGGATGCACTGACAGACTCGTTCATAGAGAATAGAGAATATCCTTGCTTTAATACTATGAGGGATGTTATGGCTGCGCCCCGATCTAACCCTGATCCTGTTTTTTCAGAAGACATCACTCTCGATCGCCCCGGCGGATGTCCCTTCAAGTTAGAACCGCCGCTTGCAGACATCCTAATTGTTGACGATATGCCCGATAACCTACGGTTGCTGTCGGCAATGCTATCAGATCACGGTTACAAAGTACGCAAGGCGATCAACGGCGATCGCGCCCTGAGAGCGATTCAGGCGGTGCGTCCAGATTTGGTACTGTTGGACATCAATATGCCAGAGATGAATGGCTATGACGTATGCCGGGTCATCAAACAAAGCGATCGCACCGCCGACATTCCGATCATTTTTATCAGCGCCCTTGATGATGTGTTCGATAAAATAACGGCGTTTGAGGTCGGCGGGGTTGACTATATTACTAAACCATTTCAAGTGCAGGAAGTGCTGGTTCGCATCAGCACCCATCTGCATATCCGGCAGCTTCAGCAACAGCTAGAATCTCAAAATCTTCAGCTTCAGCAAGAAGTGCGCGATCGCATCACTGCCCAACACGCCCTCGAAACCCTAAACCGACACCTTGAGTATCGCGTAGCGGAACGGACTGCCGAATTACAGCAGGCAAATGAAGAACTGCGCACGCTGGAAGCTCGTCTACGAAAACGGCTCAATGTATTTCTTCATGCCGTGTCCCATGATCTGCGAAATCCGGTGCTGGGGACATCTATGGTGTTGAACAATGTCTTGCACCAAACCGATAACTCCATTGAATTGCCCCGCACCATTCTAGAACGCATGGCGGAGAGTAATGCACGGCAGCTATCGCTGATCAATTCATTGATTGATACCCATGCCGCAGAAATTTGGGGAATTGTGCTGCATCCAGAAGCGATCGCGCTCGATCGGCTGATTCACTCTGCCATGACTGACCTAATCCCGCTGTTAGAAACGTCAGATGTGTCCTACACTGTGCAAATCTCACCCGAATTTCCCCTAGTTATGGCCGACCCGATGCAATTGGCACGGGTGTTTCAGAACTTGGTGGCCAACGCAGTCAAGCATAACCCGCCAGGGCTAACCCTGACCCTAACGGCTGAGGTCAGCCATTCCCAGGCGCGTTGCACCGTGCAGGACGACGGCGTTGGCATTCATCCCGACCACCAACAGCGATTGTTTGACCTTTATTTTCGGGGCGACCCAAGTCGGCGCGGGGTGGGGCTAGGATTAGGGCTATACCTATGTCAACAAATTATTGAAGCCCACGGCGGCAACATTGGTGTCGATAGCATCGTTGGGCAGGGGACGACCTTTTGGTTTACGCTACCCCTACAGCCAGAAAAGCAGCTATAGGTTTTCACTCGCTCGGCTTGCCGCCAGCATTACTCTCGCCGAATATTCAGACAGCACCATTCCTTTCGCCGCCATAACGTCGCAACAA
>CAYSIR010000096.1:0-14676 GCA_964431105.1 uncultured Leptolyngbya sp.
GGCAACCGTGTGCGGCGGTGGGCGCTATGACGGCTTGGTAGAGCAACTGGGTGGGCCGCAAACAGCGGCAGTGGGTTGGGCGATCGGGCTAGAACGGCTGACGCTTCTGCTACAGCAGCGTCAGACCCAGCCGACAACGCCAGCCCTTGATTTTTATCTGGTGTCGCGGGGCGATCGCGCAGAAACTCAGTCGATTCAGTTAGCCCAGGCGCTGCGGCAGCACGGCTTTTCGGTGGAGCTAGATTTGAGCGGCAGTGCATTTGGTAAACAGTTCAAACGAGCCGATCGCAGCGGCGCAGTTGCCTGTCTGGTGCTAGGAGATGAGGAAGCGCAGACGCAGCGGGTTAATCTAAAGTGGTTGGGCAGTGGGGAGCAAGATGCGATCGCCCAAGCTGATTTATTCGTCAATCCTGCTGAGCTTCAGCAGCAGCTAGCGGCCCAGCGGACTGCATCAGTCGAGTAGTTCTCGCAATGTTGGAATCAACGCTTGCATACATTGGTAGCCTTCCTGGATAATGGACTCGGCTTGGTGAAAGTCAAAAATACCGTACTCACTCAGCGGTGGCTCGACGAGGATATCCGGCGGACAGGCTTCTAGACGGCTATTGGCGACTTGCTGCTCCATGATATTCAATGATATGCCAATCACATCAAAAATGTTAGGCTCCTGCTTTTGCTCTGGCATCCAGTTTTCCAACTTATCTTGCACCTGCCCCTGCATTTGCGCATACTGATCTTGAATCTGAGTCATCATCGTTGAGAAACGGCTTTGGGCAGTGCTGCTGGTCAGTCGTAGCGTTTGCACAAAGGATGCATTCGCCTCATCGTCAGAAAGACTCAAAGAACCTTCGGCATCATTTTCAATGGCGCTAGCAGTCTGTTTATTTGTGTCAAAATTAGTATCGGGATTGCTATTTATATTATTTTCAACCGTGCTAGCAGCTTGCTCCTCATTATCTTCAATACCGGTATTTGAGGGTTGATTTTCAGAGCGATCGCCGCTAAATGCATCCGTAGAATTAGACGGCTCATCAGCGAGTTGTCCAGCCATGTCCTGATCTAAACTCGGTGCATACGCCTCCTCATCATCCGCAGCAGATGGCTCAGATGGTGGGTCATTGGTCTGAACATCATCGATATCTAAGGTCTGAGCAACAGGTACTACATGGTTCAAGTTAACGGCAACAATAATGTCTGCGCCCATATCTTTAACCACGTCCACTGGAACAGGGTTAACAATGCCGCCATCTCCCAAGAAGCAATCACCTCTCTGAAAAGGTGTAAACACTCCCGGAATTGAAATACTGGCCCGTACAGCATCCACCATTGCACCTGACTGTAATCGCACTTCCTTACCCGCCAGTAAATCTGTCGCTACGCAGCAAAACTCAATCTCAGCGTCTTCGATTTTCATATCTCGCAAATGGTCAGACAGCAATTCATAAACTCGGTTGCCATCGAGTAACCCACTGCGCGGAAATACGACATCAAAATAAGAAATGACGGTTCGCCAATCGAGCGATCGCACCAATTCTTCGAGGTCATCCAGCTCACCCGCTGTATAAATCGCCCCCACCAACGCGCCAATGCTGGAGCCAGCAACGTAAGTTATTGGAATATTCGCCTCTGTCAGCGCGCGAATGACACCAATGTGCGCCCATCCCCTCGCGCCGCCGCTCCCCAGCACTAACCCAACTGATTTAGCCATAGCCCAGAACAACAATGAACAGTTCTTCTAGATTTTACAAGCGATCGCTTGTAGGGCGGCAGCAATCGCCTGGCGCTGCTCGGCATCATAGCCCCAGCGTTTCAAAAAAGACTGGTACGGCCCCTCACCCGACACACTCTGGCGCAGTTGCTCTGTTTTCGTTTGGATAGGCTCAATCGATAGTTGCTGCATTAGTTGGGCAGTGCGTGATTGCACCCGGTCAGAGCCTTGGGCCATCTCCTGATTATGATTGCGCCGATGAGTCATCGCCATTGCCGTGGACATAGCTAGATTTTTCACCAACAGCTCTGCCACAATCTCAGCCGAAGTTTGCAGGGCGGCCAGCACAGCCTCAGTCGGTGCATCAAACTGCGATCGCTCATCAGTTAGGTAAGTTACAAAAAAGCCCCGTGCGCCATTCTGCGACGCGACCAGTTGAGTAATAATAGTTTGGATTTGCTCTGGCGATAGGGACTGCTGTTCCCAATCCGTCAACAAACGTTGGGTAAGAGCGATCGCCTCTTCAAAGCTGACAGATTCGGGCACTACAAATGAAGTCGTCATAGCCTTTAGTTATTCATTCCTGGTTGTTTTAGTCGTCCTCTATTGGTAATGTTTTTGGTAATGATTTTGGGCGGTGTGGGCAACTGCCCACACCGCCCAAAATCATCAATGCCACTACCGTTGTAGGGAGCATGTCATATTTGCAAATCCTGCATTGCCCTCATCCCCCACCCCCCTTCGACAAGCTCAGGACAAGCTTCTCCAATCGTGGGCGAAGGGGAGCAAAACCGTCAAAGTCTCTCTCCCACCATTGGGAGAGAGATTTAGAGAGAGGGCGAAAAGGTGACATGCACCCCCGTTGTATTCACTGTATCGTACTCTGATTGATGGGCAAAAATTTGGCGTCAGGCGCGGAAACCCTACCGAATTTTAGACAATGCAAGAGTCAGGCCTCCTGCATTGATTGGGGGTTGCAGTTTAGATTTGTTCATTAACCCGATATCGGAGTTCGTCTTCAGCGTGGATTGTGGGTCACCGCTTGAGAAATCATCTAGGATTGCTATAGTACAAACATGCGATCGCTGTTACTCTAGTGACCTGATGGCTATTATTTCCTCCAAACATCCCGATGATTCTGATGCCACACCGAGGGCCAAGACAGCGCGATCGCACTATGCGGTTCCAGAAGATGCCCCAGAAGCCATCCAAGCCCCCAACAGCGATCGCGCCGACCACACCCTGCTGAACCCCGACGTTCAGGTTCAAGAAACTGAAAAAGCCGAAGAATCCCTGCGGCCGCAGCGCCTAGCGGATTATATTGGGCAGTCTTCGCTAAAAGAGGTGCTAGACATTGCCATCAAAGCGGCTCAGTCTCGCCAAGAATCACTCGATCACCTGCTGCTATACGGCCCGCCTGGGCTTGGTAAAACCACAATGGCGCTGATTTTGGCCGGTGAGATGAACGTTGATTGCAAAATCACCACCGCCCCCGCGCTCGAACGCCCCCGCGACATTGTCGGTTTGCTAGTGAACCTCAAACCGGGCGATATTTTGTTTATTGATGAAATTCATCGCCTGCCCCGCGTCACCGAAGAAATTTTGTATCCTGCTATGGAAGATTTTCGGCTAGACATCACCATCGGCAAAGGGCAGAGCGCTCGCACTCGCAGCATTCCCCTCCAGCGATTCACCCTCGTCGGCGCAACCACCCGCGTCGGCGCATTGACCTCGCCTTTGCGCGATCGCTTTGGGTTAGTCCAGCGATTGCGGTTCTACACCATCGAAGAATTGACGGAGATTGTGCAGCGCACAGCCGAGATTCTCAAAACGGCTGTAACCCTGGAAGGGGCCGCAGAAATTGCGCGGCGATCGCGCGGTACACCCCGCATTGCCAATCGTCTCCTGCGCCGGGTGCGAGACTTTTTGGAAGTGAAGGCGGTGGGGCAGACGGTGACTGAAGCGATCGCCGCTGAGGCCCTCGAACTGTTTAATGTTGACCCCTGCGGTTTGGATTGGACGGATCGGCGTCTCCTCAGCGTCATGATTGAAAACTTTGGGGGCGGCCCTGTCGGACTCGATACCCTAGCTGCCGCCACTGGCGAAGATGCCCAAACAATTGAAGAAGTATACGAGCCATATCTACTGCAAATTGGCTATCTAAACCGTACTCCTCGTGGACGGGTGGCCACGGCTGCCGCCTGGACGCATCTGGGCTATACCCCACCAGATCATCAACTGTCCTTCCTTTCCTCTAAGCTAAAACCCTAATCAGCGTGGGGGTTGCCGTACATCAAAACACTTCTTTGTGTCCCATTTTTGTGTAGGGTATCTCTGGATTCGGACTGATGCAGAATCACCAAGCCGCTGGAGGCTAATGTCCCCAAAGGCTTTATTGACCGCTGCATCAGCCCTGTGGACTTGGAGTGACCTCGCATGAACCCGGTGATAATTCGCTCGGCAACTGAAGCTGACTTACCTGCTATTCTCGACATCTATAACTATGCTATTTTGCTGACGACGGCATCCTATGATTACGATCCGCATACCCTTGAAATGCGCCAAGCCTGGTACGCCACCAAAAAAGGACAGGGCTTTCCGGTCTTTGTGGCGGATCAAAACGGACGAGCGATCGGGTTTAGTGCCCTTGGGCCGTTTCGCGCCTGGGCGGCCTATCAATACACAGTTGAGCTGTCGATTTATGTAGATGTGGCCCACCAGAATAAAGGCATTGGCAAGCAGTTGATGAAGCCGTTAATTGAATCGGCGCGACAGATGGGAATGCATACGATGGTGGCCGGGATCGATGCTAGCAATGAGGCTAGTTTGAGGCTGCACCGCTGCTTTGGTTTTCGCGAGGTAGCCCATTTTCACCAAGTGGGCTATAAATTTGGGCGCTGGCTGGATTTAAAGTTTATGGAGTTACTGTTGGAGTAATGGTGTGGCGCTGAGCCGATCGCTTAGAAAATGTCTGAGGAACTGCGAGCCGTCCCTTAAAAACTCTCATGTTCTAGGTAAGATGGTTGCTGTATTCAATGCCGCGCTGCCATTGGGCGGCGATGAGGACTGATCCGCTAGTCTGCCGTTTGCCACATGGCTGTGCTGAGGTAACGTTCTCCTGCACTGGCGGCGATCGCCACAATTCGCTGATTGGGCCGCTGTTGCCCAAGTTGAATCGCCGCCCAGACCACTGCCCCTGTGGAAATGCCAGCCATAATGCCTTCCTGCTGCGCTAGGGCCCGCCCCATGTCGTAGGATTGTTGATCGGTTACGGTAATGAGTTGGTCAATCAAATCCGTTCGCAGCACATCTGGTACAAATCCGGCTCCGATGCCTTGAATATCATGCGTTCCGGCTGTATGTCCGCTCAGCACGGCGCTGGTTTCTGGCTCCACCGCCGCGATCGCCAATTGGGGCAACTTTCGTTTTAGGTAACACCCCACGCCGGTTAATGTGCCGCCTGTGCCGACGCCGCTCACCAATGTATCCAACTGACCATCGGTATCTTGCCAAATTTCGGGGCCGGTAGTTGCATAATGGATTTTAGGATTGGCAGGATTGCTGAACTGCTGTGGCGAAAATGTATTGGGTAAGTTAGCCATCAGTTCATTGGCCCGGGCGATCGCGCCTTCCATGTCGAGCGTTGCTGGCGTCAGAATAACGTTAGCACCGTAGGCCTGAACAATCTGTCGCCGTTCCTGGCTCATATTGTCAGGCATCGTTAGAATCAGACGATAGCCTTTGGCCGCACACACCATTGCTAACCCAATCCCCGTGTTGCCGGAGGTTGCTTCAATAATTGTCGTCAGACCAGGCTGAATTAAACCGCTATTTTCTGCATCCTGAATCATACTGACGGCAATCCGATCTTTAACAGACTTTGCCGGATTCATACCTTCCAGTTTCAGCAAAATTTCGGCGGTGCATCCCCACTGCTGGGGCAGCCGCTGCAAGCGCACCAGTGGTGTCCGTCCAATGAGCTGAGTCACATCACGATAAATTGGCATGGGGTTCAAATCCTAACAACCACTGAAAACTCAACTAAGATAGCGCTAGCAGCGATCGCTGCCCTCAAACCATCAACCAAAAGAAGGCGGCAATGAAGCTGATCATGAGAACAACATGGGGCAGGTTACTCCACAGCGGACGTTGGCTGATGCGGACGAGCGGATAAAAACTAAAGGCGATCGCTGAGAGTAATGTGATGCCTTGTAAGAACGCGACTACATCCATACTCCATACTACAGTAGGCCAGCGATCGCCACTCCACCCAAGCGATCGAGCGAGTACGGGCAACAGTTGACCGGCTTCAGTCATCGCCGCAGGGATATAGTGAGTTAAATTAGCGGCTAAGGTAAGAGGCATATAAGCATAGATAATTGCTAAAGTGGACGGCTGCTTGGGATCAATCCCACGGGCGATCGCATGGGTCAGAACAATTAAGATCGCCGGAATGCTGAGCAATATCGCCACAATTGGTAAACCAACGCCAAGATGCGCAGCATCTACTGGAATATCCTGCCAGCCAACCAATGCCAATAGTTGATAAGAATGATGCATAAATACGCCGCCTAGCAGCAGTAGCAGCAACGCCGCCTCAGCCCAAAAGCCTTGATGCTCTTCAATTAAATCGGTTGCTGGAAATCGCAGATTCAACTGTACTGAGCGATGTGGACAGGCTTTTAAGCAGGTCATGCACAATACGCAATCTCGGTTATCCTGCAACTGGGCCGGATGAGAATAAAGGGGACATCCTTCAGTTGCCTGTCCTTCGTTGGGCAGTGCATCATCAAATAAGACTGGCGTTGCATCGCTACCCTTATAACAGCCAAAGGTTTGGCATTGGCTGCCGCATACTTGCTGGCTCGATCGCAATTCTACCATCGATAGTTTGGCAAACATTCCATTCATGCCGCCGATGGGACATAGGTATCGACACCACAACCGCCGTTCATAAATGATGCTGCAAATGACGGCCCCTGCGGCGATCGCTACGAGCAACCATGAGGATAGATAGGGGGTATGGGGCAAATCCCATAGTTTTTCCCACAGATAAATAACTAAAAATCCAGCAAATAAAACCCATGCACCCCAGCGGTTCAGCCATTTGGTCGGCCAGGGTAGCAGATCCCTAGGCCATAGCCACAGTGAAAGCGATCGCAGCCATTCGCCAGCAATCATAAACGGGCACACGGCACACCATACCCGACCGACAAATGCGAACAGGGCCAAGTACATTGGCCACCACCAGGCCCAGAATAAATTCAGGGTGATGCTAGACTCACGGGTCTGTGGGCCAAGGTAGCCTGCGATTGTCACGGGTACGAAGATCGCCATCATTATCCACCAAATACGCTTTGGCCACCAGTCGCTGAGTAAGAATTGTCGCAGCCAGCCTATTTGTTCTAGCAAGTCAATCCGAAATGAATTTTTATCTGACTGAACTGACCAAAGTACCTGTTCAGGCACAAGGGTTTGACCCGGCGGAGTCATCACAACAGCACGGCTCAGAATGTTGGCTAGTTCGCTAACGTTGCCCGGATAGGCATAGCTAATTAACCGGCGGCGATCGGCCTGGTCAAGCTGGATGCGATCGCGCCCCTGCGCCTGAGAAAACCGAGTTAAAAAGTGTTCAGCTAAGTCAGGAATATCAGCCTTTCGCTGAGATAGGGAAAACAGCTTCAGCGTGTGGTGGGGAACGGGAAGAGATAGCTTTTGAGGGCTGGCAACTATCAGTCTTACCCAGGCTTGGGCGGTGGCGCTGGGCAGGTGATTGGATGAACTACCCAATAAGCTAACTGATGGATTGCGAGTAAATATACCGGACTCTAGGTAATTAAATAGGCGATCGCGTTCAGTGCGCGGCAGCAAATGCGTATTATTCAGCAATAGTGTGCCGCGTTCCAGTAATTCTAGAATCCCGAATCGTCCTCCTTCTATTCCAAAGAGAGCCGACGTATCAACATTGCCGTCTAGTCTGGGCAGTTGGGCACAGTCTAGTTCTGCGAAGGGGCGATCGCTCAAGCCAGATGCCGCATGAATCAGCCCAGCTACAAACGTTTTGCCGCTGCCCCGTGGCCCTTGGATACAAATGGGCTGTATATCTGTTGCAGCGGTTTCAATCTGCTGTCGCAGTTTCTGGCTAGCTTTACTTTCGCCAATGATTTGCTGTCCGTGGGGAACCGGGTGTAAGTAATCCTGAAGTCCTTGAATACGGGTCTGCTCCCAGGCAATCCGCTCGGCAAATTGAGCCACATCCTGAGATAAGAGTTGACTCATCACGATTTGGATATCAGGGTAGGATTGAGCCAGTTCTTTAAAGTCTGCCTGATGAATAAACCAGATTTCGCACGGACTCAGGGCGATCGCACTGGTTTGATAGACGGCTCTGGTTACCTGAGACGTCTGGGACTGCAATAACGGCACATAGCCAAACCCCTGCCCTGCATTTCGATACAATACATGGCTGCGACCAATGGGCGATCGCCGATACAGCTCGATTGCGCCCCACTTTAATAAATAAAATCCCAGCGGAGACTGATCTTGTTCATAGATGCGTGCATTGGTTTCGGTTTTGAAGGCGATAATATGATGGGCGATCGCCCGAAGGGCGTCATCGGATAATTGCCCCCAAACCCGATGGAAACTGAGCCAGTCTTGACAGTCGCCTGTGTCTACGTTTAAAGCGTTGTCGCAGTCATACCCTAGCGGCATCAGTTGTTCTGCTTCTTCGGAGGC
The DNA here is from genome assembly GCA_964431105.1 of uncultured Leptolyngbya sp. Taxonomy (GTDB): domain Bacteria; phylum Cyanobacteriota; class Cyanobacteriia; order RECH01; family RECH01; genus RECH01. The sequence goes on from CAYSIR010000096.1 coordinate 8,447, forward strand.
AACCATCCCCGAGCTCATCCTTTCTATAATGTCACTTCTTCAACGGTACGCCAATTTGAGGCTATTGCACGATCGCCGCCACAAAACTCTACGTTATCTATCATCAAGAACGTCAAGCTGTGAACTTAACCCGCGCCGACGGTCAAGAAATGCCGTCTTCTAAATACAAAAACTAGATAAATTTACTCAACCATCTTTCATCTTGTTGTTCATAACCTAAATTCAATAAGGAGTCCTGCCTTGGTAAAGATTTTGGATGGTGCGGGCAACGCCCGCACCATCCAAAATCCTCGCATGAATGTCGTTTGTGCTAATGATCAATCTATTCTGTTGCTTTCTTATCCTCTAGCTGCATAAGCTGAATGTCAGCTTGCCCGAAAATAGTATCGGTGAAGCGTACATACCATGCAGCAGCTTGAACCTGAATAATATATGCCATAGCAATAATCAGCGCAATTTCTGATCCCTGCTCACCGCCAAAGGCTGTCATGGCGATCGCCAGTGCAATCGACAGATTGCGCATCACTGTACCATAAACAAGTGCGATCGCATCCCCCCGATTGAATAGAAACTTGCCTATAATTGTGCTGAGTAAGAAATTACCGGCGTAAAGTATAACCAATGGAACCAAGAAAGAAAATAGCTCCATTGGATTTGAGAGAATGCTTTGTGCTTTAAGAGCCATAGCCACAAATACAATCCCCAATACGCCTAGTGTCGAAAAGGCAGGGAATTTCATTTTGAGTGACTTATTGTACTTATCTAATCCAACCACTCGAATGAGCGTTAGGCGAGTTACAAACCCCAGCACCATTGGCAAAAAGACAATAATAAAAATTTGAGTAAAAATACTGGCCATGGGGATTTCAACCGCTTCGCCCATCAGGAACTTAGCATAGAGCGGTGTAGCTAAGGAACCCAAAATTAGCCCAATCACCGTCATCTTGATGGCAGCGCTGATATTTCCTTTAGCAAATCCTGTCCAAGAAATCGTCATGCCGCTAGTGGGCAGTAATGCGGCAAGCAATAACCCTAATGCAATTAAGGGGCGATCAGCAAAAAAGAGTTTCCCCATGCCGAACGCAAAAAAAGGAACGACACCAAAGTTGATAATTTGAGTCAGAAGTTGAACCTTAAAGTCACCTCCGGATAACACTTTTTGTATCTGGAGGTTAATCATCATCGGGTAGACCATTAAAAAGGTCAGCGGCATGATTAAACTCTTGAGAGGGGATGGATCGATGAATGCACCAATTACAATTCCAGCCACCATAAAAATTGGAATTGACCAGACCAGATTTTTCTGGAGTAGCGCCATTAATTTCCACACAATGAGGAATCTCCTTAATGTTAAAGTTGAGTATTGAACCTGAGTAAGACAGTGTTAGAGCCGATGTGAAAACAGCGTATTTGACCGAACGTTGCCTGAAACACCACCCATAAATTAACACTACATCGCTTGATACAGTGTTGAAATTCTGTTAAGACGACTTACCCGATCGCATTGGCAGTCCAGCCTTCTTCCAGTCCATCATTCCACCTGAAATATTAATAACATGGTGAAAGCCGTCTTTAACTAACTGCTCAGCCACAATCGGACTGCGGTGGGATGTTAGACAAACGACTGCGATCGCTTCGTCTTTAGGGAGCGATCGAAACCAATCAGGCAGCAACCATCGTAACCCTGGCAAGCGCCCTAGCATAATTCGAGGTAGGCTAAGGTTAATTGCCGTAGGTGCATGAAACATTCGGTATTCTACCTGGCTTCTCACATCAATCAATCGAGGCGGGTGAGGAAGCTGCATGAATTCATTTGGAGAGAGTTGGGTGAGAGAGGATGAGGTAATCATGATGATTGAACTGAAAAATTAATTGATGTATGCGGAAAGCGAGAAAAATATCGAAAGACAATACAATCTATAGTATTGAAACCACAAAGTATTGGATAAGTACCGTGCCTGGATAATTTAATAAATAACTTATCAAGCGTAGCAGTCTTGGATTATGAAAACCTACTAACACCCAGCCTGTAGCAGCAACGTTTTTTAGCCGCTTTAGATTGTGATGTATAACTTGAATGACCGTTTTGAGTCAATTATGAACGATGATGAAATTGACTGTAGGGCAGGCTTGGGGCTAAATTGCCCGAACCTGCCGGTGATGAAATGCTCAAGTAACCCACCATGGAGTAGTTCCAGTGCGTGGATCGGTGTCTGTCCATGGCGATAGCCAAATGGTATCGTCTTTAACTGCAATATGAACAATCTTCAGTGGTTGGTTAGCTGGCCCTCTGACGACAGAACCCATTGCATCATAGCGGGAACCGTGGCAAGGACACTGAAACTGCTGATCGACCCCGTTCCATGGAAATGTACAGCCTAAATGCGTACAGTTATCCACGATACCCATTGAAGACAGCGTCCCATCGTCCTGAATTGTTAGATAAGTTGGTTCGCCTGCTAGTCCGGCAATCAAGGCACGGGTTCCCGGCCGCTCAGATAAGATTTGACTGGCAGGGATTGGATTGCCGAGCTTATCTTTTGCCATTATGCGACCGCTGCCATCGCCTTCAGCAGGCGGAATAAAAAACTTGGCAGCAGGGTAAAGTGCTGCACCCGCCGTACTAGCTACGACAGCACCCGTTAGAAAGTTCAGCAATTGCCGCCGAGATAGATTGGGTGCAGAAAAGGAAGCAGCATTATCCATTATCGATTCACCTCCAAAGCATGAATTAAGATAAGAGTGCGCTCAGAATAATTTGAATGAACTCTTAAAGCTCGGCTCAGCCGACTGATGACTGAACCGATTGTTAGACTGGTATCTATGGCTATTCGGCATTGGACGCGCTACGGGTATTGATGCCCAGTAAGCGATACAGTCCGCAAAAACCGAAGATTCCAGTAAGAATTGCGATCGCTCCAACCGCATCTAATCCGTACCCAACTGTTGCATTAGGATTCAAGCCAATGCCAGCATAGAGCAGCATGGCTCCGAGGGCAAATCGGATAAAGCGATCGAGTAAGCCAACGTTCATACTCATCTATTGTTCTCCTATTTTTCGTCTGTAGACTTCAAGCTGCAATGGGCAGCAGGGGTGATTACCTCAAGATTTCGTAGCTTAAACAGCAGCTAACGCATCCGTTTTGAGACGTTTCATCACAGCCTGCATGGTTTGGCTAGCCTCCAAAGCAATTTCTTTGGCGCGGGGGCTGTGAATCATTAAAAACATCATCAGTGGATCGATGGCTGATACTTCAACGCGACCGTCTTCATGTTCTTGAACGACGACATTACATGGATAAAGTGCGCCAGCTTTATCGTCTTCTTGCAGCATTTGGTAAGCAACTTCTGGATGACAAGCTCCCAAAATTCTGTACTGACGAAAGTCAACGTCTAATTTTTTCTTGAATGCACTTTTAACATCTATTTCGGTCAGTACGCCCATTCCCTCGGCTTTGAGAGCCTCGGTAACTTGTGCGATCGCTTCGTCAAATGAGACGGGCAGAAATTGGCTGAAGTGATACATCGTGATCCTTACCTATAGTTTTGGTCTTACGGTTTTAGCTTGCAGTGTCGCGATCGCAAACTCAGGTCAAGACGCTGTGCCGACATTCTGAACAGTCGAACTCGAAAAATTGACCCAAACGTTAAGCAATGTGGCGAAATGTAACTCTGTACTTATTATTTAATAACTACATAGTAATTTAGTCAAGTGTTTGAGCATAGAAATTTCTCTGGGTCAAGGCCATGGTGCAGTGATTTCATAGGTTTGCGGCGCATCCCCGAAATCAGCAACGTCTGACTCAACGTGATTGACCCCTGCGTTAAGCCATGCAGCTAAACTTCAGTGAGTAATTGGGAAGGGCGTAAACTGGTGCTGAACCCGACGCTGAGAAACCACTTGCCCGCGTTTAATAACCGTGCGATCGACTGGAGCGGTTCCCACTAACTCAGTCATTGATGTGGCGCTAGTGAGAACTAAATCAGCGATCGCCCCCGGTTTGATACCCCACGGTTCTAGCCCGATTGCCCGTGCCCCATTCGTTGTCACCATCTCAATCACAAGACGATGTTGGTCTGACGTGCCTAGCTGTAGCGTTTGGGCTGTTAACGTAGCAATTTTCAACACATCTCCATCTCCAAATGGAGTAAACAGGTTTTGGACATTATTGGTCGCAATGCCTACATTGACGCCAAACTGTGCAAGTTGCTGAAGGGGGGCGACTCCCCGCCGAATATTGTAAGCATCTCGCCGCCCCATCATATATAGATCTGATGCCGGAAGCGCCAAGACTGAAATGCCCGCTTCCGCTAAACTGGGCGCGATCGCGGCTACTCGGTCAGGGGGTAAGCCTGCCAGCTTGGTCATGTGCCCCACACACACCCGCCCGTGCCAGCCATGTTTGACCGTTTCAGCAATGACAAAAGGCAGCAGCAGCGGTTCATCATCATCCAAAAAATCGAGATGGAAATCCACATCGCAATTAAATCGCTGTGCTAGCTCAAAAATGAGACGAACATTCTTTTCCGGGTCAGGATCAACATAGGGAGCTGAACCAATAACATCGCCCCCTCGTTCCATTGCCTGCTGCAATAACTCCAGCGTTCCGGGCACATTGGTAATGCCTTCTTGGGCAAAAACAGCAAGCTGTAGCGTGATGCCCCAAGCATAGTCCGATCGCAGCGGTAACAATGCTTCAAGGCCAGTTAACTGCACGACTGGATCGACCTCAACATGGCTTCGCATCGCCGTAATGCCATGGGCGATCGCCCCCTCCAAAATGTGGCGTGCCCGCTGGCGAATATCGTTAACTGTGAAGGTTTGCTTGAGCCGCAGGGTTTCTCGTAGAGCCTCCGCAAAGCTGCCCTCCTGGGCTGGACAGCGATCGAGCAGCAGTGCCTTATCGAGATGAATATGGGCATCCACCAACCCCGGAATGACCAGGCCGGACTGTGCGTCAATCGTACGATCGCACGATGCATCGATTTTAGGGGCGACCGCTTGAATCTGACCATTGGCGATGGCAATATCCCAATATCCATCATGATTGATGCACCGAGCCTGAGTAATTTTTAAGTCCATAACCGAGAGGAGTGGCGAGTCTTAACCTAAGTTTACACAAGATAGCGATCGCAAACGGACTCCGTAGCCCTAGCCAGATAAATTGGACGTGCCCCATGGACATCCCCCAGTTTGGCAGCATCCACTCCGTTCAGCGGCCGCATTCTAATGCCAACCTGATTTGAAAACGCACTGTATTCGACTCCCGGTTTCACCAGAATTCTACAGATTCCCTAGGCATCTGCCTAAACCAATCCCTAGACTTGTGCATCGACAGCACGGTACGCAGGGTGTAAGCAATTGCGCTAATGTCATCGTTCAATCATGAAGAGCTTGACAGTTTCGCAGGAAACCGTAAAAATGAATACAGAAATAAATCGTTCATCTCAATTTTGCACCACCGCCATCTAAGTAATGTGGATGGTAGCGATGGGTGAGATTAGACGGAAGTAGGGAAGTTTCCCGAAGGAACGCGCCTCTTGTATCTCTACAACCATTGAATGGAGGCGAACCCCATGAAACTTGTATATCGCGGCGTTGAATACGACTACACTACTCCTCAAGTGGACTACAGCACGAACGAAATGGCGGGTAAATACCGTGGACTGGATATGCGGTTCCGTAAGCAACCCCCCCGGCTGATTCCACTTCCAACGCTTGACATGGTTTATCGCGGTGTTCATACACTGCATCATGCTTAGGCTTTAACGCATACCGTTTGGATTAAAGATTAATGCCTGCAATCCGCAGGATGTGCAAAATCGTGAGGTTACTCCAAGGATTGTACGTTCTGTGCTTGCAGGCGTGGTTGTTGTTGACGATCTGTAACAGCATCCTTGCTAGATTGGCGGGATGCTTTTTATGGTGTAAGAGACGAAGTGAGGGGATCGGCTGGTCGTTTGCAATGCGTTTGATGGGTCATCACTGAAGCCTAAGAGCGGATTGGTCAGCATTTGGTCGGCACACAGTCGGCACACAGTCCGCACTGGGGGCGATCGCAGTTTTAGGGCGGCATTGCCTCAGTCTTTGGTCTATCGGATAGTCAATCTATCACCGCGATCGCCCAGTCTTCCCTCTTGCCAATTTTTCACTTTCCCAATCTTCCTGTCTTACAACCGTCTCAGTTGATTGAATCCGGTTGCTTCAACTGCTCCGTAATGGGTGGTTT
>CAYSIR010000097.1:0-14662 GCA_964431105.1 uncultured Leptolyngbya sp.
TGCCTATGAACAGGCCACGGCGTGGCATCAGAAGCATCCCCCGATCGCAGCTTGATTGGGCGAGAGGGGTCGGGTGCTTGCAGGGTGTTCTCAAGATGATGCACTCCGAGATGATGCACTCGATGGGCGAAAAGCCGACCCCCGACCTGGTGAGTGACTGTATCGGTGTAAGGGGGCAGATTCTTCGGGCAATTTTCTAAGTTGTGTGCGCCCTGAGATAAAGCACCCGATCGCTGTTTGGGTGGATGACCCTCTGATCCAGAATTATTCTGAATCTAGAGGTGGGCTAGGGGCGATCGCCGCTATCCTGGGACAGAACTTCCTCAAATGAGTCAATGAGCAACCTATCGCTCCATGTGTCTAGCCTTACGGATCGGGTTCCGGCAATTGCGATCGCGCTGTTAGTGGTTGGGGGACTATACCTGCTGGCCTGCGTGATGCTGTACGCTGTCCAGCGTCGTTTGGTGTTTGTGCCCACCCCTGATATTCAGTACACGCCGGCCGATGTGGGGTTGGTCTATGAAACGGTTACGCTGCCGATCGCATCCCCATTAGGCAAACCGCAATGGATTCGCGGATGGTGGATGCCGAGCGATCGCCCCAATGCGCCGACGGTGCTGCAACTGCACGGCAACGGTCTGAACCGAGGTGCGAATGTGCGGCAATCGGCGCGGCTGCACCGTATGGGACTGTCGGTGTTTGCCATCGACTATCGCGGCTATGGCGACAGTTCTGGCCCGTTTCCTAACGAACAGCGGGTGTATGAAGATGCCGAACGGGCCTGGCAGTACCTCACCCAAGAGCGCCAGATTCCGCCTAACCAGATTGTGCTGTACGGGCATTCCCTGGGTGGTGCGATCGCCATTGAGTTAGCCACCCATCATCCCGATGCAGCCGGGCTAATCATCCAAAGTTCGTTTACCTCAATGCGGGAAATGACTACCTGCGCCACGGTGTACGATCGCCTATTCCCGATTGACTGGATTTTGAACCAGCATTTTAACTCCATTGCCAAGGTGCGATCGCTTCAGCCGCCGGTGTTGTACATCCACGGGACGGCTGACTACTTGATTCCCCACCGTTTGAGCGAGAGCCTGCATGGGGCAACCCGGTCTGAGAGCCAACTGGTGTTGATCGATGGGGCAGACCATAACGATGTGGGTGAAGTGGCGGGCGATCGCTACGTTGAGATGGTGGTTCCTTGGCTGCAAACCCTCTATCCTCGTGTTCAACGGTCGAGCGCAAACAGCTAGCCTCACCCACATTAGAGCCTATCCATTACGCAAATCTAGCGGGCACCCGCATTCCTCGGTTCAAGAACGAGAACCCTGAGTGACCGCTAGAAGGGCTGTGAGGCAAAAGGTCTGGCGACTTTTGCGTAATGCATAGCATTAGAGCAGCGACGGCGAGAACACCGGATGCTGAAATTCATAACCCGCCGCCTTCAGTTTCTTGTTGGACACGCGGGCGTTATACGGTCGAGCGCTGGGCTGAGTCGCATCCCATTCAATGGGAGCCAGACCGTGAGCTGTGCAGACCCGATCGAGTAATGCTTTCACCGTAGGCGGATCATCCTGCACTAGGTTGTAAATGCCGTTGAGCTGGTGATCATGGGCAAAGGCGATCGCCCCCACGATGTCGTCCAAATGCACCCAATTGCTGGCATCGGCTCCGGTGCCGGGTCGTGTGGTGCCTGCTGCCCGTCGAAAAATAGTCACCAATTCCCGACCGGGGCCATAGATGCCGCCCAACCGCAATACGCAGACCTGCCGCTGCGTCGTGGCCAGATTGAGCAACACTTGCTCAGTTTCGGCCAGCACCTGTCCTTTATCGTTAATAGGGGCAACCTCGGCAGTTTCATCAATCCAGCTACCCTGGCGATCGCCATAGACGGCGTAGCTGCCGGTGTAGATCATCTGGGTCAGTTGCGGATGCTGATCCACTACCTGCGCCACTGTTTTAGCCGTCGCAAGATAAGTTTCGGCGTAGGCATCGGGGCGCGGCGCACCCACCGAAATCAGCAGTGTTTCCTGTCCTTTCAGCAAGTCCGACAGTTGCGCCGCATTGTCGCCGCGTACCACCTTGACGTGCTGGGCCACGGCTTCCAGTTCTCCTAGGCGTTCCGGACGGGTGGTGGTGGCGGTAACAGTAATGCCCTTGGCTTGCCAGTAACGGGCGATCGCCTGCCCCACATAGCCACATCCCAAAATTGCTGCTGTCTTCATTGCGTTGCTGACTAATCACCGTTTTGATTGTGCCAGGCTTTGGGGATGTGATCGCAGGACGGGTCAAGAACTGGGATGGGGAATGCGATCGTTGCTTCATCAAAACTTCATACAAACCCCGAAAAATTTAAGTGATCCTCATCGCAGCTTCACGGTATTCCTTAACAACGGTCAATGTCTTTGAGGTGCATACCCTAGAATGACGGATAAATTCTGTCATTATACTCCCTGTTCGATGCCCTGATTGTGGGTTAATGATTTGAAAGGGAAAGTACGGCACTCTGTGTCAGAAAAAGTAGAGAAGAGCGTAATAATCAGGCGATCGAAGTGATGACTGCGACTGTTGAAATGGATGCCGTTTACAGCGTTTTCACGGTTTAACTTGCTCCATCTATTGAAGTCCTCTAAAGTCAATGGATAGCTCCATCTCAGCATACTCATCGGGTGCATGTCACCTTTACGCCCTCACCCTAAATCCCTCTCCCAAGATTGGGAGAGGGACTTTGAGCGGTTTTTCTCCCCTTCTCCCAATATTGGAGAAGCTTGTCCTGAGCTTGTCGAAGGGGGGGTATGGGATGAGAGCAATACAGGGATTTGCAAACGTGACATGCTCCCATACTCATCATCCAACTGCATGGTTCGATCCCAAATCGAAGGGGTGCAGCAATTTATGGTGTGGCGCGAAATGCCGATGTCTGTTCGCCGCGTTCAAGGATTGGGTATTCGTCGATGGCAGGGGGAGTTACCGATCGTGCATCTAACTTGAGCGATCGCATTGAAATGACGATAGTGGTATTCATGTAATGATTTTTGGTGGTGTAGGCGTCGCCTACACCACCAAAAATCATTACCAGTAGAGGACTACCAAAATGACTACTGATGCCTTCGATAGCCCATTGAATCAATTAAAACGTGTAAAAAGTGGCGCGTTGATGATGGTTAACGCTCGCCGTCGCAACGGGTTGATTCTTTGCAAAGATTATTATGCCGAATTTGCTGGCCCGGGTGCGGTGGTCGGCGGCACGTTTGATATGGATTGTACGGAATTTATCCCAGTTGGGAACCTGTCGCTCGTTGTGCCGAATGAGCATAATGACCGTCAGCGGGCGTTCAAAATTCGGCGACAGTGGATTCGCCTAACGCAGCAATTTACTGATTGCGCCGTCCCGCTGCAACGGGCGCAGATGATCCTAAATCAGTTTGAAACTTATTTTGATCCGAAAACGGTGGAACAGGTGCCGGATGAAGCATTTGCGTTGCTCGTTGGAGTGTTGCCCAATACGGTGCGCCTCGCCCGTCGCAAGCCTGGACAGCTCAATGTTAAGGTCAAGACCTAGCAGGCCTAGCGCTATCGGTGCTATGCATCTTGAAACCAAGCGGCGATCGCCAGCGCTAGCGCATCGGCGGCATCATCAGGGCGAGGAATCTTAGATAGACCCAGTTCGCGAGCGACGGCATGTTGCACATCGTGCTTATCCGCGTTGCCATAGCCCGTGAGAGATTGCTTGACTTGGGCTGGCGTAAATTCGACAAAGGGCATCTGATGTTGAGCCAGTACCAGCATAATCACGCCCCTCGCTTGGGCAACCAAAATGGTGTTGCCCATACGATAAAAAAATAATTTTTCGATCGCTACCAAATTCGGTTTCCAGTGATCCAACAAGCTGTGCAGATCATCGTAAATCATTCGCAGGCGATCGCCCGTTTCCGTCTTGGCGGGCGTTTCAATGATGCCAAAATCCAAAACCGAGAGGCTCGACTGAGCATCCCGGCCCTGGCGGGCAGTGCAGTCTACCATTCCGAAACCAAGGATGGCTAATCCAGGGTCAAGGCCTAGAATTCGCCGTTCCATGCAGCAGCCTAGCGTACAGCACCATTAGCCTGAGCGGCTTCGTCGGGGTCGGGCAGCCCAAAGACTTGGCGGAATACTTTGCCCACTTTATAGCCAGAGTCAATGCCTTCCAAGGGATCTTTGCGTAGACGGTGACGCAAGCACAGCACAATCACCCGCTGAATATCGTTAACCGTCGCGTCGGTGCGCCCCTCCAACGCTGCGATCGCCTTAGCAGCGCGGTTCGTAACAATATCGCCCCGGAGTCCATCCACGTCCAACTCAGAACAAACCTGAGAAATTTTTACGCGCAGATCGGGTTCAATTGAAACTGACTTTAGGAGATTCTGAGCATTAATCAGTTTGCTTTGCAGTTCCGCTTGCTGATTCGCGTAGTGGCTCAAAAACGCTTGCGGATCGCCATCAAATTCCGATCGCTGTTCCACAATTTGAACCCGCAGAGCTGGCTCCTTGACAGTACGAATTTCGGCGTGCATCCCAAAGCGATCGAGCAACTGGGGGCGCAGCTCACCTTCTTCCGGGTTGCCAGAACCTACCAGCACAAACCGAGCCGGGTGGCGAATCGAAATTCCTTCTCGCTCCACCGTATTCCAGCCCGATGCCGCCGAGTCCAGCAGAACGTCTACCAGGTGGTCATCCAGCAAGTTCACCTCATCCACATAGAGGATGCCGCGATTGGCCTTGGCCAACAGCCCTGGCTCAAAGGCTTTGACCCCTTCAGATAAGGCTTTTTCAATGTCAATAGTGCCGCAGACGCGGTCTTCCGTTGCGCCAAGGGGCAGATCCACCATCGGCACTTTTTTCTGAATGTAGGGATTTTCTAACCCCTCGTCATGCCGTTGACGCACCTCATCACTCATAAGGGCGGGATCGTGGGGATCGCTATTGAAGGGATCATCCGCAACAACATCAATTTCGGGGAGAACGTCGGCTAAAGCACGGATGGTGGTGGATTTGCCGGTGCCGCGATCGCCCATAATCATAACGCCACCAATCTTAGGATCGATGACATTAAGCAAGAGGGCCAGTTTCATCTCGTCTTGACCGACGATCGCTGTAAACGGAAACACAGCACGGCGCGAGGTTTTAGCGGGAGGTGCAAAAACAGTTGATGTCACAGGAATTTTGCTAAACGTCAACAAATGTGGCGAAACCTATCGGGTTAGAGGTCGTAGCGTCAACTGGTTCAACCAGCACGACTCACGATGCACAACCCAGATAAACAAGAATAATCGTGTAGCAGCAACAGCCAACCCTTTGTGCAGGATGACAGGCTGTAACTAACCGTTACCTATTGTTAACCATTGTGACACATTGTTTGGGCCGCCTCACAGAACCCCTTCGGAATCCTAAAAAAATTCCCAAACACATTCCAGAAACCCATGCATGACGCAAAAGTCGTCCAACCTTCTGCCTCACAACCCTTCTAGCGGTCACTCAGAGTCCTCGGTTTTGAACTGAGGACGGCGGGTTTCAGCGAGATTTGCGTAATGGATAGATCGCAGCGGGGCAGGGGTAGCGTGAATGCTAGAACTGGCTGCCCAAAATCATGCCGAATAACAGCCAGAACCCAAGTTGAACATTTTGCCGAAACACCTTGCCGTAGAGCGATGGGTGAGGACGGGTACGCCGCAGTTCCGAATATTCCCAGCCCCAAACGGGCAGCGCCAGCGCCCACGTCACCCAATAGATCCAGCCCAGCGCCAGCCACCATCCGGTGATGAACAGCAGGACGGCTGTGGCGGCAAAGAATAGGCCAACGGCTTCGGCAGCGCGCTTGCCAAAGAATAAGGCGCTGGAATAAACGCCAACGCGGCGATCGTCCTCCCGATCTGCCATGGCGTAGACCGTATCAAACCCCAATGTCCACACCACTGTTGCACCCCAAAGCGGCCAGACAGCGGGCTGTAGCCCATTGGTGACGGCGCTCCAGCTAATTAGCACTGCAAATCCCCAGGCAATGGACAGCACTAATTGCGGCACTGGAAATACCCGTTTGGCAGCCGGATAGAGCAGGATGACCGGCACGGCGGCCACGCATAGCCAAAAGCTAAAGGGATTGAGGTAAAGCGAAAGTCCCCAGGCGCAGACAAGGGCAATGAGCAGCACGACTATCCCGGTTTTGACGGATAGGGCCCGCGAGGCGAGGGGACGCTGTTGGGTACGGCTCACGTTTGGGTCAATGTTGCGATCCCAGAGGTCGTTGACGACGCAGCCAGCGGCGCTGGTGGTTAGGCTTCCTAGGACGATGACCCCTACGAGTAGCCTCGGTGGGAACTGACCTGCGGTTTGGTGATGGGCGGCTAGAAATACGGCCCATAGAGCCGGGATCATGAGAATCAATCGCCCGGTCGGTTTGTCCCAGCGAAGGAGCCGGACGATCGCTTTCCAGGTGGGTTCACGGTTTGGAGATGGCTGAGTCAGCATAGTTCAGGCACGGCTAGTCAGGAATGCAAAAATTGGCGGGATGGCAGGATAGCGCTGCGATCGCTCCCGTTTTTAGCATATCGCTGAGCCATTCCCTTGTCTGATGGTCAGCGGCGATCGCGGATGGCCCGGCGAGCGGTTCAGGACGGGGAAGGGTTGCGTCATGTCTCTTGTGCGGAGGTTTGGAGCAGATGAATCGGCTGAATTTGCGGTGGTATCGGGGAAAGGGGGCGAGTCAATCCGTGAATATTTGGAAGGGTCATGTTTGTATAACGTCCGTGAATATTCGGATTTTTGCGTAGAAATCTAGGACACCCTGCAAAAAAGCGCCTGGCGCAACCGTGCGATCGCTGAAAAAAGTCTAGTAAGATTAGGGGATGGTCTCTAACCATCGAATAGACTCGAGATAATCCCAACGATGCCAGATTGGATGATTGGTGCTAGAAGGGTTGATACTGGCTTGTGTCCTTCTGCATCAGCGGTTTGACGGATTGCCACACTCCCGTTGCGATCGCCACACGGTTGCCACGGTTAGATCCAACTGTCAGAATGAATCGCTGCGGCCGAGCCGTCACCCTCGCGCTGAGCCGAAAGGGGCTTGAACGCGGGGGCTGAGAGCTTAGAAACGACAATAGACGTTGTCTCTGCTCCCTTTCCCTAGGTTGGGCGATTCACCATGCAAAAGTTGAAATACTGCCGGTCTGTTCTTGTGTCAGCATTTCAGATAATCGTTTAGTAATGTTACGCTTGCTGCCATTGCGGTTAACGGGCGCTGCCTCATCTACCCATCTGTTCATGCGATCGCCCACTATCGACAACAACCACTATGGATGACATCAGGGCTGCCAATTTTCTACCAACCGTTGATTCTCCCCACTCCTCTCCCCACTCTTCGCCTGTGTTACCTCCAGTTGTGAACGAGGGAAGCGTTTTCCCATTCAAATTCTGGTTTAATCACACCGTTCAAGACGGTATGTATTACCGAAACGAGTTATTTTATCGGCTCCACACGGTCGGCATTGGCACACGAGCGCAGCTTTATCATTACGCCTGTCGGTTGGCACGGCGAGATAATGTTGTCGTGACGGCTTCAGAGCGTCAGTGTAGTATCTGGGTGAGCCTGCGCAGCCCCAGCGTGACGGCCCTAACCCTGCGTCGTCAACCACTGCCTCCTGCTTTGCATCCTGATGCATCGTCGAGCAATCTACCGCCGAGTCAACCAGCCGATCCGGTGTGATGGTGGCGGGCGATTGGCAGGCGATCGCTTTAGACAGGACGGCGATGCTTCCTATTGCTGGGTGATAATTATGGCGCTAAGCAGAAAGCTTAGAGATTTCTTGGTGGGGCGGCTAAGCCACAAAAGATCCCATGTAAACGGCGACTGCCATGCGCAGGTTAAGATATTGCAATTCTTTACCGGCTGCTCTAGTGTCAATTATGTCTGAAACGCAGGTTTCGATTACGTTTCTTGGCCTGCGTTGCTCCTGACTGAGATGTGCTGAATAAAAGATTGGTTTAGTCTTGCCGTCTAAGGTGTCATTATGGATTTTGAAGTTAACCAAGAAGGTGGGAGCGTTACCGATATGGTGGAAGACGCAGAAAAGGCAACTGTTAATTCAAATGATTCAAATTCCGAGCAAATGGGTGAACTATCAACGGTTTCCCCTGCCCCTGAGTCCCAAGAACAGTGGCAGGACATTGTGGATAAGATTTCGGCATTTCTGGCGGACTTGCCAGCCTACTTGAGCGATTTCTTTGGTGAATATAAGCGCCCGATTATCACAATTGGGATCATTACCGGAGCGATCGTGTCTGTACGTCTGCTGTTGGCGATTCTTGGCGCAATTAACGACATTCCGCTACTGTCGCCCTTGTTTGAGCTAATTGGTTTGGGGTATTCAGCCTGGTTCATTTACCGCTATTTGCTGCAAGCTTCGACCCGTCAGGAATTGTCGAAGGACTTTAATAGCCTGAAAGAGCAGGTCTTGGGGCAGGTATCGTCGTCGAGTAATGAGTAGGGTTCAGTTGCTCCCTTATGCGACTGACCTGCTCGTAAATTGACGGTGAGCGCTGGGTTTAACTCAATTCTGTCGGGTTGGCATAGGCTGGATCAACGATCGCAAAGCGATCGCGACGGGCACTAAGGTCAACCCAATGTGAACCAGGATATGACTTGTCCAATCCTGGGAGTTTCTCGGCGTGATGCCGTAAGTCTGAGGATGTTGCCGATCGCGCAGCATCCTTTGTTTTTTGAGTGGTTTCTGTCCCTTTTACGGCCCACTAGCCGCCGCTCACTTTGGCATGATACCCCAATGCCCTCAGCGCCATGAGCAGGGTTTGGGCATGGTCGCCCTGAATTTCAATGGTGCCGTCCTTCACGGTTCCGCCCGATCCACATTTGGCTTTCAGTTGTTTAGCCAAAGCGGTCAGGGTGTTTGGCGTTGACTGAAATCCGCTAATGACCGTCACCGTCTTGCCCTTGCGGCCTTTGCGGGAGGCCTGGATGCGAAGATCCTGTTGGTTGGGTGGTCGATCGGGAACGGCCCGTTCAGTGGCAGCGCTGTAGCTGCTATTGCCGAACTCGGAGTACACCAGGCGATCGCCCTTGGCATTAGTTGCAGATTTTTTGGATTTGCCCATAACCTGTGGTCTATTGGTCGATAAAAATGCTGGCGTTCGGCAACATTAAAGAAGTCAGTGCGGACGTGTGAGCCGTATGGCTATGGTATCAGGTCAGAATGGGAGCCTTCCACGGTTGCCGTTTATCCGTCAGTCCTTCCTCTCCCAGTCTCGTGCGATAGCTTGAGGATGCTGAGTGATCGCTAGAACGGCTGTCGGGTTAGTTGTTGCATAATGCATCGATTCCTGCGATTCATGGATGAAGTCTAGCGGCAAGCCGGAAGCGGAGTTGACGAGAGGATGACGATTCCCGGTATTGTGATGGTGGGGCAACGGTTATAAACGGGGCTTGCCATGGGGACAAGCAAGGCTGAGTGGAGACGGCGTGAGAGCGATCGCCCCTTGCCATCGCTTGGCAGTCGCCATTTTGTCTAGGATATGAGACTTTGGGTGGGACGGCTAAGCCACGAAAAATCCCTAGGCATTTTGCTTGGCGCTATAAAATTTATTAAAAATAAAAACTTGTTTGATTTATAAGGCTAATGAGTGTGTTGAATGCGAGGCGGTAATGCAGCAAGCTGCGATCGCCCTGTAGGGTGATTGTTTCGGCAACGGCGCTGATTTTTGCAGCACTCCAAACCGCTCAATTTCAATGAACTTAGACTTGACAAACAGCGTTTCCTTTTAATAAGACTCATCAACCCTATTACCGAAGCAAAACCCAATATGGCATTTTTTATCGCAGTATAAAGTTAGGTAAAAATTCTTAGCGTGTTGGCGCTGAAGTCAGTCGTTTATAAATTCGCACTGAAATGCGCGTTTGGTTGTGGTCAGTCGCCATTGCCGACGGCTCAGCGTTTGTCTTCGCTCCCAGTCGATCCATTCTTCCAGGAGGTTCCCAATGGTTGCAGTTGCTGCCCCAACCCAAAAGCGTCTAACGATGCAGCAGGCTGATGTTGCACTAGATACATCAACATTGCGATCCTTAGACTGGGATCGCGATCGCTTTGACATTGAGTTTGGTCTACAAAATGGCACAACCTACAATTCTTTCCTCATTCGAGGCGAAAAGACCGCATTAGTAGACACATCCCACGAGAAATTTCGCCAACTTTATTTGGATGCCTTGAAGGGAGCGATCGATCCTACGGCGATTGACTACCTCATTATTAGCCACACCGAGCCGGATCATAGTGGACTGGTTCCAGATGTGCTGGAGCTTGCGCCGCAGGCAACGGTGGTTGGTTCTAAGGTGGCTATTCAATTTCTCGAAAATTTGGTGCATCGCCCCTTTGAAAAATTGATTGTTAAAAATGGCGACAGGCTAGATTTGGGCAAAGGGCATGAGCTAGAGTTTGTCATGGCTCCAAACCTCCACTGGCCCGATACCATCTTTACCTACGATGCCGGTAGCCAAACCCTGTTTACCTGCGATGCATTTGGGATGCATTTCTGTAGCGATGCTACCTACGATGAAGACCTCGCCACCATTGAAGCAGACTTTCGGTTTTACTACGATTGTTTGATGGGGCCTAATGCGCGATCGGTGCTGTCGGCGATGAAGCGCATGGATAAGTTGGGTGAAATCAAACTGGTCGCGACGGGTCATGGCCCGCTGCTCTACCACAACCGCCAAGAGCTGACCAATCGCTACCGGGAATGGAGCCAGGCCAAGGCTAAGTCTGAGACAACGGCGGCTGTGTTCTACGTGTCTGACTATGGCTATAGCGATCGCCTCTCCCAAGCGATCGCCCATGGCATTAACAAGACGGGCGTGGCGGTCGAGATGATGGATTTGCGCGTTGCCGATCCCCAAGACGTTACGGAATTAGTGGGTGCTGTATCAGCAATTGTGATAGCGGCTCCTCCGAGCAGCGGCCCTGTAGGAACGGCGGCACGGGCCGCCATCAGTACGGTGCTGGCAGCGGCCCACGAACATCAGGTTATCGGATTGTTTGAATCCTATGGCGGCGACGATGAGCCGGTCGATCCGCTGCTGAGCCGATTCAAGGAACTTAACCTGGTTGAGGGATTTCCAGCGATTCGGGTGAAGGATACGCCCACTGAGCAAACGTATCAACTATGTGAAGAAGCCGGAACGGACTTGGGGCAGCGGCTCACCCGCGATCGCAAAATTAAAAAAGTTAAGGCGATCGATAATGAACTGGAAAAAGCCCTCGGACGCATCAGCACCGGGCTGTACATCATCACGGCTAATAAGGGCGAGATGAATGGGGCAATGCTGGCCTCTTGGGTTTCCCAGGCCAGCTTCCAACCCCTTGGGTTTACGGTGGCGGTGGCTAAGGATCGAGCGATCGAATCGTTGATGCAGGTGGGCGATCGCTTTGTGCTGAATGTATTGGGTGAAGATACCTACCAGCCATTGATGCGGCATTTTTTGAAGCGGTTTCCGCCGGGGGCCGACCGCTTTGCTGGGGTAAAAACGCGCACCGCCGATAATGGATCTCCTATTTTGGCAGAGGCGCTGGCTTATTTAGAATGTGAAGTGATCAGTCGGATGGACTGTAGCGATCACTGGATTGTTTACAGCACCGTCGATGCTGGAAAAGTATCGAATCCGGATGCGTTAACGGCAGTTCACCATCGCAAAATCGGCAACTACTACTAGAGGCAAGGCCGCCTCCGGGGCGGCCCAACGCTGTTTACTCAGAACTGGACGGCTGTGCGTGTTAAGGATGATGCGCGATCGGCAACCAGGGCTGAACTCACAGGAGCTATACCGGGAGGAAATGCCATGCCGGATACGTTATCTCAGTCTGCGATCGCTACTCAAAAACCACGGGATGTGCAAGTGCTGCCGGTTGCGGCGAATACAATGGTGCTGCGATCGCGCAGTTGGAGCCGTCTCCGGTTTGAGATTGAGTATGCGTTAGAACGCGGTACAACGGCCAATTCTTACTTGATTGCCAGCGATCGCTCCGCCCTGATCGATCCGCCCGGTGAGTCCTTTACCCAAGCATTTCTAGAGGCCCTCAGCCTGCGCTTCAGCATTGCAGACCTGGATTACATTGTGCTAGGGCACGTCAACCCCAACCGCGCTGCCACCTTAAAAGTGCTATTGGAGCTTGCGCCGCAGGCAACTGTTGTATGCTCCAATCCAGCGGCTGTGGCACTGCGAGACCTATTTGCTGAAAACGTGCCGTCTCTGCATATCATCAAAGGGACTGGAGACGAGCGCTTAGACTTGGGGCAACATACGCTACAATTTGTGCCGACTCCGACCCCGCGCTACCCCGACGGCCTCTGCACCTACGACTCGCTGACGCAAATTGCCTACACCGATAAATTTTTTGGGGCGCACCTCTGCGGCGATCAGATTTTTGATGAAGGCTGGACGGTGTTTCTAGAAGACCGGCGATATTATTTTGACTGTCTGATGGCTCCCTATGCGCGGCAGGTGGGAACAGCCCTCGATAAAATGGAAGCTCTGAAACCGCTAACCTTAATTGCGCCGGGGCATGGCCCGCTCGTGCGGTATGGGCGAACTGAACTGCTGCATGCCTACCGTCAGTGGGGTAAGGAACAGCGGACGAAAGACATTACGGTGGCCCTGTTGTTCGCTTCGGCGTATGGCAATACCGCCACCATTGGGCAGGCGATCGCCCGTGGCATCACCAAAGCGGGCGTAGCGGTGGAGTCGGTCAACTGTGAGAGTGCCGACACGGATGACGTAAAGGGCATCTTAGAACGGTGCGACGGCTTTATTTTTGGCTCGCCGACCCTGGGTGGACACCTGCCCACCCAAGTGCAGACGGCTCTCGGCATCGCGCTCTCTACGGTTCCAAAAGATAAGCTAACGGGCGTATTTGGCTCCTTTGGCTGGAGTGGAGAGGCGATCGATTTGCTAGAAGGTAAGCTACGGGATGCAGGCTATGGCTTTGGCTTTGAGCCGATTCGGGTCAAGTTCAAGCCAACGGATGTGATGTTGAAAACCTGCGAGGAAGCTGGAACAGACTTTGCCCAAGCGCTCAAAAAAGCGAAAAAGCGGCGATCGCCCAAGCAGTCAGCGCTGAAAAGCAGTTCAACCCTAACCCCCACTGAACAGGCCATGGGGCGCATGGTCGGTTCATTGTGCATTGTCACCACTCGCCAGGGCGACCTGTCTAGTGCCATGCTGGCCTCTTGGGTCTCGCAGGCAACCTTCAGTCCGCCGGGGTTGACCGTCTCTGTCGCAAGCGATCGGGCGATCGAATCATTGCTGTATCCAGGCAAACCCTTTGTGCTAAACATCCTAGCTGAAGACAATTATCTAGGGTTGATGAAGCATTTTCTGAAGTCGTTTGCCCCTGGAGCCGATCGCTTCGAGGGCGTAAACACCGATGAAGCCGAAAGCGGCTGCCCAATTTTGACGGACGCGCTAGCCTATTTGGACTGTCGGGTTAAAAGCCGGATGGAGTGCGGCGATCACTGGGTTATTTATGCCACGATCAATACGGGTGCTGTGCTTAAACCCAATGTAAAAACGGCTGTTCATCATCGCAAATCTGGCAATCATTACTAAATTCCGCTCATTTCCGTCGGATGCGCTGCCCTAGCAATATTGACGAACTGCCCTAGATATTCAACGTCAGTCTGATGTTGAATGCTGGATAATCCTCCATGGACAACGATTTTGGGTGGTGTGGGCATCGCCCACACCACCCAAGATCATTACACCGAATTCTAGGGCAATGCGATCGGTTGAATCCATGCCAAACCCGATTGGGGAACCCTTCTAACCAAATGGGCTGTCCCCGGTCTGTTCTTGGGTCTGCATAGATGTTATGTGGCACTAGGCAAAATCGCTTAAAAGGGTTTGGGAACGGCTCCGCGCCCCCAAAACGCTCATGCCTGGGTCAAATGGCTGCTGTATTTGATGAGCGATCGCTAGGCTTTGGGCTTCATAAACACAATCGCCTGTCGAGTAATGATCGTTTGCTGATTATAGTGATCGACAACACACAGATATTGTGGGTCTTGCCACAAAATTTTGCCTACAATCAAATCATCCGTCGCAACTTTTAGCTCAACTTCGCTCCCCTCTTTAATAAGAGTTTGCACAATCCGGATGCTCGGTAAGCCTGTATCCATTTCACTACTCATATGCCAATCAGTACCTCATCAATTTATGTTCTGTATAGCTTAGGCTCCAAGCTAAATCAAGCCGTGCGCCCTACCGCAAGGAAAAACTATCGGTAGGAGCTGGCTTGGATGCAATTACGGTCTGATTTAGCCAAGATGTGCCCTAGGCTAGCGATCGCCCGCTCAGCGCATCTTTACTTAGTGTGCCGCTTAGCTGCAAAAAAATCTGAGATACACCGTAAAATTTAAGGCTGTCGCCGGTTTGCAGTGCCCAGAGCGCGTCATCAATTCATCACTGAAGCGCATCACTGAAGCCGGTTGGGGTTGGCGGTCATGCGCTACTAGCCCAACACTACCAGATAAGGGTTGCCATCATGGCTACAGCAGGCGTTTGAAATTCAACGGGTGCATGTCACCTTTACGCCCTCACCCTAAATCCCTCTCCCAATCTTGGGAG
>CAYSIR010000098.1:0-14602 GCA_964431105.1 uncultured Leptolyngbya sp.
GTGGCGATTGGGGCTGGCGATCGCGGCGGCTGGGTTGGCGATCGCCGTCAGTCAATTTCGTCCGATTGCTCTGTTGGGCCCTTTCGAGAATCTGGTCTTTGCCTTGGAAATGCAGTATCAGGGCTGGTTTGACGGTCAGTCTGCCACTCACCCGCTGGCGCTGCTAGCGATCGCATTTGTGGGCGGGCTAATTGCAAGTTTGTCGCCTTGCATTTTGGCGATGCTGCCGATAAACCTGAGCTATATTGGCACCCGCACTGTGCGCTCCCGTTGGCAGGCTGCTCGCAATGCGATCGCCTTTGTCCTGGGTGTAATTACTATTTCCAGCTTGTTTGGCTTATTCTCATCCCTAGCGGGGTTTGTCACCATTCAATACCAAGGTGTGGTGTACGTTGCCGTTGGGTTGCTCATTAGCTTGATGGGATTGAATATGCTGGATGTAATCCGGCTACGACTGCCCCAAACTGCTGTATCACTGCCGATTCCGGGTGCTTATGGCGTAGGAGTCACGTTTGCGCTGGTGTCGTCGCCTTGCACCAGTCCAGTGATGTTTTCGGTGTTGGCGGCGGCCGGAGCGACAGGTTCTCAGGTGCAGGGGGTGTTGACGATGGTGAGCTATGCGATTGGATACACTGCCGTTATCTTTTTTGCTAGCTTATTTGCCGGTTTTGTGAAACAAACGCGGTGGCTGCTGCATCATTCTGAAACCCTGATGCGGGTGGGCGGTGCGGTGTTAATGCTGGCAGGAATGTATTATTTGGTGAGCGGTGTGCGCTGGATCTGGGCGATCGCGCTGGCTGGGTAAGCCTATGCTGGATAAGCTACACTGGGTAAGCATATAGCAGTCCTCAATGAGTTGTAAACGGAAGTGGGTGTTGTGAGAATGAGTCCGCAGGACTTATTCTCACGATCCAAATGGCTATAGTCAAGAACGGCGATCTTATCTTGATGTGAGAGCCGGTTCCGGCAGTGCGCCCTGCATTTTGCTGAGCCATGTTACCAGGTTTTCCAGTTGCTGCTCTGCTTTGAGAACTCCTAACCCGCGCACGGTAACTTTTCCAGCGGAATACACGAATCGCGTTTTGAGATGTTCTGGCAGGTTCTCTTTCAAGAGTCTCCAGGCAGGTTCTTCCATCGGTGTTTCCAGGATGACGTGTTGCTTACCTTCGGGTTTGATGCGGGAGAAGCCCAGCCCTTTGGCGATTTGCTTGAGTTCCATGATGCGGATCAATTGTTGGGTGGCGGGTGGAAGCGGGCCGTAGCGATCGCTCCAGTCGGCTGAAATTTCGATTAACTCCTGCCGAGAGGTCGCGGCAGCTACCGAGCGATAGGCGCTCATCTTTTGATCGAGTTCGGTAATGTAGTCAGCCGGGATGAAAGCGGTCACGTTAAGGTCAATTTGAGTATCGTCTACCTGCGGGATTTCCTGTCCTCGGATTTCGGCGATCGCCTCTTCCAGCATATCCATATAGAGATCAAACCCGATCGCATCCATTTGTCCCGATTGTTCTGCACCAAGTAAATTACCGACACCCCGGATTTCCATATCTCGCACTGCAAGCTGGTAGCCAGAGCCAAGCTGGGTAAATTCCTGGATAGCGCGGAGGCGTTTGCGGGCGGCATCCGTTAGTTGGCGCTGCTTCGGATAAAATAACCAGGCATGGGCTTGAATCCCAGCGCGACCAACCCGTCCCCGCAATTGGTAAAGCTGAGATAAGCCAAACTTTTGGGCATCTTCAATCAAAATCGTATTGACGCGAGGAATGTCTAACCCCGATTCGATGATAGTGGTGCAGACCAGGATTTCTGCCTCGCCGTTGCTGAAGGCCAGCATAGTAGCTTCTAGCTCGCTTTCGGGCATCTGTCCGTGGGCGATCGCAATGCGGGCGCTAGGAACCATCTCGCGCAGTCGTCCCGCTATATCCTCAATGCCTTCCACTCGCGGCACCACGTAAAATACCTGTCCA
The DNA here is from genome assembly GCA_964431105.1 of uncultured Leptolyngbya sp. Lineage (GTDB taxonomy): Bacteria > Cyanobacteriota > Cyanobacteriia > RECH01 > RECH01 > RECH01. The sequence goes on from CAYSIR010000098.1 coordinate 1,968, forward strand.
CCGCGATCGAGTTCTTGGCAGATAGCCGTGCGAATAACTTCAGGATTTTGGGGTGAGAGATGGGTTTTGATGGGACGGCGGGACGGCGGTGGCGTCGTGATCAGGCTCATTTCCCGCACCCCTGACAGCGCCATGTACAGCGTGCGCGGAATGGGCGTGGCAGATAAAGTAAGGACATCTACTTGGGTTTTTAGAGTTTTAATTTTCTCTTTTTGATTGACCCCAAACCGCTGCTCTTCATCGACAACGAGTAAGCCGAGGTCTTTAAAGCTGACTCCTTTACCGAGCAACTGATGGGTTCCTACTACTACGTCTAATTCTCCGGTGGTCAACCGTTTTTGAATTTCTTTCTTTTCGTCGTTGCTGCGGAAGCGATTAAGTAGTCCTACTTGAATCGGATAAGGAGCAAATCTTTCTTTCAGGGTGTGGTAATGCTGCTGGGTCAGAATAGTGGTGGGAGCTAGGAGTGCAACCTGTTTTCCGGCGGTGATGGCTTTGAAGATGGCGCGAATGGCAACCTCCGTTTTGCCGAAACCGACATCGCCGCAGACTAGGCGATCCATGGGACGCAGGCTTTCCATATCTCGCTTGATGTCTTGGGTGGCTTTTAACTGATCCGTGGTGGGCTGGTAAGGAAAAGAGTCTTCCATTTCTTCCTGCCAGGGTGTATCAATCGGATAAGCAAATCCCTGCATATCCGATCGCTGGGCATAGAGTTTGAGTAAATCAACCGCTACCTTTTTGATGGCTTTGCGAACTTTACCTTTGGTGCGTTCCCAGGCCTTGCCGCTCATTTTATTGAGCTGTGGCTTGCCATCTCCTGCTTTGCGGTAGCGCGATAGGGAACCAACTTGGTCGGCAGCAACCCGTAGCAGCCCATCAGCATACTGCAAAACCAGGTATTCGCGGGTTTCATCGTTCACAGTCAGGCTTTCCAGCTTTAGGAATCGACCAACGCCGTGATTGCGATGGACAACAAAATCGCCCTGACGCAGCTTATTCGGGTCAACTTGCTTGGAAGCGGCGCGGCGGCGTTTGCGAACGTAGGTAGGCGTAGCGAGGGTGTGCTGCCCAAAAAATTCGCGGTCTGTTACCAACACTATCCGAAATGTTGGTAAGATAAACCCTTCTAGTTCTGCTAAACCAGAATATTTTACGGCAACAGGAACGTGCTGGATTTGTAACTTATCGATCGCTAGGTAATCGCGCGGATTTGGCACAAACTGGGCAGGGCAGTCATGTTCTTGCAGCAGCGCAACTGATCGCGAGGGTTGCGCCGACACCAGCCAAATACCAAAGCGGCGATCGCGCTCTTCTCGCAGTACGTCCGCTAGTTTTCCAAACTGATGCGGCAAGGTTGGTACGGGACGACTCGCTAAGTTAATGCCTTGGTTTTCCTCGGCAATTTCGGTTAGGTCGATCTGCAAGAATCGAGCGATCGCCGCCAGTGAGTCATCAAAACTACGGTGAATTTTGGGTGGTGATTCCTGTTCCCCAGCCTCTTGCCAGTGTTCTTCCGCGTGTTCGAGCCAGCGATCGCTGTGGGCACGGCACTGCTCCGGTTCATCGATCGCAACCAGGGTGTTATCAGGTAGGTAATCTAGCAATGAGGCAGGTTGGTCAAAAGCTAGCCCTAGAAATCGTCGTGAGCCTTCCAGGGTTCCGGTTTCAATCACTGATTCAAGCTCTTCAGCCGAAAGATAAGACTCTAGTACCTCAGATAGGTCACCCAACTCCCGTAAGCTATGCAGCACAATCGGTGCAAAGTTAGTGACGGTTAGCACCAATTGAGGAATACTGTCGAGCGATCGCTGGGTAGCTGGATCAAATTCCCGAATCTTATCCAGTTCATCCCCAAATAATTCCAAACGCACCGGCAATTCCGACGCAACTGGGTAGACGTCGATAATGTCGCCGCGCCGACTCCATTGCCCCTCCATTTCCACCAACGGCATCCGTTCATAGCCCAGTCGCGCCAACTGCTCCCCTAGTTTACCTAGGTTCAACTCCATGCCTTGTTTAAGCGTGATGCAGAACGGCTCGAAGGCGGATATGGGTGGCAAATGGCGCTGAAGCGATCGCTCCGTTGTCACAATTGCCAATGAAGTATTGGGCTGATGCTGCAGTCCGACTAAATCGGCCAACACCTGCAACTGCCCCCACACCATTTCCGATTCCGAGTCGAAGGGTTCGTAGGGTGAGGCTTCGGAACTGGGATAGAAATGCATCGTATTCCAGCCCATCGTTTCCAGTTGGGCGGCCCAGCGTCCGGCTTCCTCCAGCGTAGCGGCCACTACCAGCAGATGGTGATCCTGGGTTTGGGCTAGGGCGGAGGCGACCAGTCCTTTGGGTAAGCGGGCGGCTCCGTTAAAGGACAGATGCCGTTTTTGCTGAAGTTTAGCGACGAATTCTTGGGTGAGAGGCGATCGCCCCAGGGCCCGCACGATGGAAGAAAAAGCCATGGTTCAGAAAAAGTGCTGAGTCACGAATGGATGCTGTGATAACCAATAGTGCAAAACCAACAGCCATGACTGCAATTCTGGAAAGCCCAGGGGTCGTGCGTTGGTCTAGTTCTAATTATTGTAGGCAAGTGTGAGTAAAATATCGGCGGCCGAGCATCAGCCGAAAGCATAGATCCGTTTAGGCAGAAGAATCGTGATAAAAACGCCCAGGCGATGACCTGAGCGAGTTAAATACGGGATGAATGCGTGTTGGCCAGGGCTGCTGCGATAAACCCTAACCAGGGTGCATCCCACTGTCGTAAGCCCTCACCTTAAATCCCTCTCCCAAGGCTATCCATTACGCAGATCTCGCTGAAACCCGCATTCCTTCGTTCAAAAATGAGGATTCTGAGTAGGGTGCATGTCACCTTTACGCCCTCACCCTAAATCCCTCTCCCAATATTGGGAGAGGGACTTTGAGCGGTTTTTCTCCCCTTCTCCCAATATTGGAGAAGCTTGTCCTGAGCTTGTCGAAGGGGGGGTAGGGGATGAGGGCAATACAGGGATTTGCAAACGTGACATGCTCCCTCTGAGTAATCCTTAGAAAGGTTGTGAGGCAAAAGGTCTGGCGACTTTTGCGTAATGGATAGGTAGCCCTTTTGGGGGCTGGGAGATGGGGGCAATGACTTTGCAAAGGTGCGATGTGCTCCATGATCATCATGACTGGGTTGACTGACAAAACTTGCTAAACCCTGGCCATAGCGTGGGTGAGGGTTCCTGACTCTCACCCTGTCCAAAACGGCACGGTTTTCGCGCCCTGGGCTGCCTTCTTTATCAATCAAGTCGCTTTTGTTAGCCGTTTGCCCCATGCCCCGCTGTTCATGCCGAGGTTTAGGCGGGACTAGCGGATGACCAATTCAGCCGATGGCATAGCGATCGCTCAGCGCATCTCAGAAGTCAGCAATGCCCGGTGATTGGGAAGCTGCCTGCTAGCTAAACCCAGCTAATACCAAGGCGATCGCACCCAAAACAGCTAAAATCAACAACACTTGCCCTGCATTGGGGCTTCCTTTCCAAGAATACTTTTGGTCGGGCATTGATGGCCTCCCGTCACATTTCGTTACGCTTACAGTCTAGATCACTCCGCTAAAACCCGTGGCGATCGCGGGCTTTCGGCGTGATCGGTGAGCCGAGGCTGATGGATGGTCAAAAAATACAGCGGGTGCAAAAACTGCTCACAGACTGTTTGATGATGTAGGGATTAGGTTTCTTGATCCTTGCGGTGACTAGAGTCTAGGCACTGTTGTCAGCCAACCCGGTGGCTGAGGTCATAACGGGCTGGGGCAGTCTTTCAATCATCTATTGCCGCAGCGGGGTAGAGTTTGTACGCTTGGGGAAGCTTAGAGTTGGTTCGGGTTCGTAGCGTGTTCGAGCCACAATGCACTGAATAGTCTGAGGAAAGCCATCATGAGACAACTGAGACGGTGGACATTGGGAGCGATCGCCACGCTGTCCGCGCTGGGGATGTGGGTCGCACCCGCCGCATTGGAACTGCGATCGGCCGTTGCACCCGCCCAGTCTGACTGGATTGCTGGCTGGATTGATGATCTTAAAAATTCTAGTGAGCGCTGGATTCTCGTTGATCTGTCAGGGCAAAGCTTGACCGCATGGGAAGGCAACTACCCGGTCTATTCCGTCACGATTTCTAGCGGCGATTATCTCGATCCAACCCCTACCGGAGTCTTTGAAGTTCAATCCATGCATACCGAAGCACGGATGCAGGGGGACGATTATGATGTCCCTGACGTGCCGTATGTGATGTATTACAGCGGTCACTATGCGATTCATGGCACCTACTGGCACCGAAATTTTGGCACGCCTATGAGCAATGGCTGCATCAATGTAGCGGTGAATCACGCTGAATGGCTATTCTATTGGGCATCGATCGGTACTCCGGTGGTTGTGCGCGACTGAAATTGGTTCGATCGCTGGATTGAGTGCCCGAACTAATCGCCCGGATTCCTGTCAAGAATCGATCTATTTTGAGACAACTGATCTAGGATTAACCCATCGCGCTGATCGGGTAGAGCCAATGGGCTTACCGTCTTCATTTTGTCACTTCGTATTGCATAGTGGTCTATGGTGCAGGAGCAGTCTAACGATTCTCAGCCGTCCGTCAGCTTTAAAATTCCGCCGGTGTCTCGACGAAAGCGGCTGCCGCTTCAGATGCCGCTGATACCAGAGTCGAAACCAAGTCCACCCCCTCGGTCTACCCCGATTGAGCGATCGCCCCAGCAGACCGCGCCTCCAACGCTAGTGCAGCCTGAATCGCTGACGTTTTCATCGACGTCCACTGTCCCATCTACGCCACGGTCATCTGCTATGTCTACTACTCCGGATCGTCCCAAGGTGGCTCCACCGGCACGTCCGTTGTCGTCATCAGACCCTTCGGTTTGGTCTGATATTGCTCGGCGGCTAGGGGCAATTGGGCGATCGCTGGCTTGGATCATGCTGTGGTTAGGGGTGTTGTCCTTGTCGGGTGGGTTGGGACTATTCGCCTATCAACGGTTGACCGCGCTCCCACCCGTGCCCGATTGCAGCAAACTTTCGCCCTTGGCAGCCGAGGCGGAGCGCTTGTTTTGTGCTAGAGAAGCGGCCCAGTCGGGGACGTTGGCGGATTTGACGGCGGCAGTAGACCTCGTGCGCGATTGGCCAAGCAATCATCCCCTCAACCGCGATGCCCAGGCATTGCTGACCGATTGGTCGAAGGCACTGATGCGGCTGGCAAATCAGGAAATTTCAAATAGCAACCTGCTGGGAGCCGTTGACATTGCTAGTCGCATTCCGGCAAGTAGTTCGTTGTTTGAGGATGCACAGACAGCGATCGCCGCTTGGCAGCATCAGTGGACTGAAGGCGAGACAATTTATGAAGCGGCCCAAACAGCACTGCAAGCCCAGGATTGGGATTTGGCAAACCAGCAACTCCGGGCCTTGGGGGAGTTGGAAAATGACTATTGGCGACAGCAAAAGGTGGATGCGCTGGCTCAGCAAATTTTGGCTGAAAAGGCGGCTTGGCAAACTCTTCAGCGATCGCGCCAAATTGCATCGGAGTCTGATCCGGCTCGTTTAGGAGAAGCCCTACGCCTAATTCAAACCATTTCGCCTCAGAGCTATGCCTGGCGGGCTGGAGCCACTGAACTCAGTCGCTGGAGCCAATTGCTGGTTAGCTACGGAATGCAGCAATGGGAAGCGGGCAACCTAGAGGCGGCGATCGCCATTGTGGAGCCGGTGCCGCCTGATCCAGACCTTGCCCCAGATGCCTACGACTTTTTGCAGTTTAGCTATGCTCAGCGGCGGGCCAGGGTGGATGCCGATTTCTGGAAGCCGACTCTGCCGCAGTTGGCTGGACTTCGGGACGCGATCGCCATTGCCCAACAGATTCGCCCTGAAAGCCCCTTTTATGATTCGGCCCAGGCGGATATGCAAACCTGGCGAGCCATGATTGACGATGCGCTGCATTTAACGATGTCGGATTGGGTGGCGCGGTTTGGGGGGCAGCAAGCCTTGGCAACGGCGATCGCCCATGCTGGACAAATTGGTCGCGATCGCCCCCGACGGCTCCAGGCCCAAACCTTGATGGCCCACTGGCGGCAGGAAATTGAACGCCGTGAGGATCAGCCGATTTTGCTGGCGGCTTATCAACTGGCGCAACCCGGAACCATTCCCGCCCTGCAAGCCGCGATCGCCCAGGCGCAGGATGTGCAACCCAGTCGAGCATTACGGATTGAGGCTCAGACGGCGATCGCCCAGTGGCGACAGCAGATTCAGCGGATCGAAGACCAGCCCTTACTGGATGAAGCGTTAGCATTAGCCGCAGACAATCGCCTGCAAGATGCGATCCGAGCGGCTGCCCGTATCCAGAGCGATCGCGCCCTCCATGCTGATGCCCAAGCCTATATTGGCGACTGGCAAGCTGAAATTCGCGGTCGCCTAATTGCGGCGGATCGGCGCGTTTTGGATAACGCCTATGACCTAGCGGCTAGGGAATGGTACTCCGCCGCTATTGATATGGCATCCCAACTGAGTGCCGATCGCCCGCTTTACAATGAAGCCCAAGGTGCGATCGCTCAATGGCGCATCGAACGCGATGCGTTGTTACAGCAGAACGCTGCGCCAGAACCCGCCCCAACCGCCTCAGAACCCGCTCAAACCGCCCCAGAACCCGTCTCAGACAATTACCGCAATTATTACAGCCCTGATTACCAACGCTAGGGCCAGTTGTAGCTCGAAACCTGTGTGCTGATCGTGAACCAAACCGAGACCGTGAAACCGATTGGCCATCGTCCACCGTTTTAAGTTAAAGTGGGTGTGACTCCGACTTAGTCGGGCGTTGCTGTGCGACGGAGCGGGAACAGCGCTGCCTGTTGGTGGCGGGGGCGTTATCGTCTCACGGGCGTTTCAATGATTGTGAGAACTGAGTATTTGTTATGCAACAGGATGCGATCGCTCAAAAACCCATTCGTTCCTTTGAGGATGCCGTTGAACGCTGTCAGATGCTTGGAATGCGATTGAGTAAGCAACGTCGCTTTATCTTGGAATTGCTATGGCAAGCCCAGGAGCATCTTTCCGCCCGCGAAATCTACGATCGCCTCAATCAGCAGGGTAAGTTAATTGGTCATACGTCGGTCTACCAGAATTTAGACGCTCTCTCAGAACAGGGCATCATTGAATGCATTGAGCGATCGGACGGTCGCCTTTACGGAAACGTTAGCGCTCCGCACAGCCATGTCAACTGTCTGGACACCGAACGCATCATGGATGTCCATGTTGATTTGCCGGAAGAGTTGCTCAAGCAGGTCGAGGCACAAACGGGCGTTCGGATAACCCATTATTCCATTAACTTTTTTGGTCATCAAGCGTAGCGATCGCACTGTTTTAATTGGTTGAGATTGAGCTATTTGAGATTTAACCGTTTGAGACGTCAAAACTAAACGCGAGTCGGTCGATACCGCCAGGTTTTACAGATATTTGTAGCATTGCCTTCTCAATGGCTGAACTGGCGGCTGAACTGGCGGCTGAACTGATGGCTGAACCATAGGAGCGATCGCGTAGGGGCGACCAACCTCATTCGCTGACCACAAAGTTAACGAGCTTGCCCGGCACCACAATCACTTTTCGGATAGTTTTACCCTCGATATAGCGCTGAGCTACCTCGGATTCTTTGGCAAACTGCTCTAGTTCCGCTTTGCTAGCGCTGGCGGGAACCTGAATCGTCCCCCGCGTTTTACCCATAATTTGAATCACTAAGGTGATCTCGTCCACGACCAGCGCCTCTGGATCGTGAATGGGCCAGGGCTGTAGATGGACGGATTCGACGGTCGATCCATCCGGGGCGATCGCGCTCCACAGTTCTTCGGCCAGGTGCGGCGCAAAGGGAGCCAGCAGCTTAATCAAAGTTTCAATCCCTTCTTTATAAACGGCTGAGGTTTTGCAGGGCGCATCGGACAGGGCATTGCTCAGCTTCATCAACTCCGACACAGCGGTATTAAACTGATAGTCGCCTTCAATGTCTTCGGTAATTTCTTTGATCGCGGTGTGGATGGCGCGACGGACGGCTTTTTCGTCTTTGCTGAGGTCGCCGGGGCGATCGCTGGGCGGGTTGGCGACATAGTCGGACAGCAAGCGCCAGACCCGATTCAAGAAGCGCGACTGCCCTTCCACATCGGCATCATCCCATTCCAGATCCTTTTCAGGCGGCGCTTTGAACAAAATGAACATCCGCGCCGTATCCACGCCATATTTGGCGATCACGTCTTCGGGAGCCACGCCGTTTCCTTTAGATTTGGACATGGTGGCGTAGATGCGCTCCAGCGGTTCCCCGGTGGTTGGATCGGTGGGCTGATCCGGGTTCGTTACCTGGGCGGAGGGAATCCACTGGTCTTTGCCGCTCTTGCTGGGGTTGCGGTAGGTTAAGCCCTGTACCATGCCTTGGGTCAGCAAGCGTTGGAAGGGTTCATCGAAGTTTAATAAACCGCGATCGCGCAGGAATTTGGTAAAAAATCGAGAATAGAGCAGGTGCAAAATGGCGTGTTCAATGCCGCCGACATACTGATCCACCGGCATCCAGTCATTCGCTTTTGCTGGATCAAAGACCTGTTCACCATTGCGGGCATCGACGTAGCGCAGATAGTACCAAGAGGAATCAATAAAGGTGTCCATCGTGTCCGTTTCCCGCTTGGCCGGTGTGCCGCAGGTGGGGCAGGGCACGTTCACCCAGTCCTCTAGTTGCGCCAGGGGTGACGGGCCGCGTCCTGAAAATTCCACGTTGTCGGGCAGCAGCACGGGCAGGTCTGCATCAGGAACCGGCACGATGCCGCAGTCGGGGCAGTGAACGACCGGAATGGGCACGCCCCAGTAGCGCTGGCGAGAAATGAGCCAGTCCCGCAGGCGGAAGTTCACGGTGCCGCGTCCAGCGTTGATCGCTTCCAGGTGGGCGATCGCGGCTTCAACACTCTGCCCCTCGCCCTTGCCCGCCGGAATGCCATCCAGTGGCCCCGAATGCACCATCACCCCATCACCGGGCCAGGCTTCGGACATGGTATCGCCGTCTAGGGAGTCGCCGTCTGGTTGCACCACCACGTTCACCGATAGCCCAAACGTGCGGGCAAATTCAAAGTCGCGCTGGTCATGGGCGGGCACGGCCATAATCGCGCCCGTGCCATAGCCCATCAGCACATAGTCGGCAATCCAGATGGGAATTTTGGCATCGTTCACCGGATTGATGGCATAGCTGCCCGTCCAGACGCCGGTTTTTTCCCGATCGTCTATCATGCGATCGACATCGCTCTTGGCGGATGCTTCTTTTTGGTAAGCCTGCACCGCTGCTTTCTGTTCAGCCGTGGTCAGGCGTTCTACCAGCGGATGCTCTGGCGACAGCACCATAAAGGTTGCGCCCCAGAGGGTATCGGGACGGGTGGTGAAAACGGTGAGGTCGTCGTCCTGTTCGGTTTTGAAGGTGACTTCAGCGCCGGTAGACTTGCCGATCCAGTTGGCCTGCATCAGCTTGACGCGATCGGGCCAGCCGTCTAACTGATCCAGGTCGGTGAGCAGTTGGTCGGCGTAGTCGGTAATTTTCAAAAACCACTGGCTGAGCATTCGTTTTTCCACCAGTGCCCCCGATCGCCACGATCGCCCGTCTGCATCCACCTGTTCATTGGCGACCACGGTTTGGTCTACGGGGTCCCAGTTGACGGCGGCTTCTCTGCGATACGCCAAGCCCGCGTTCAAAAATTCGATAAAAATCCACTGCGTCCAGTGATAATAGTCTGGCGCGCAGGTGGCCACTTCTCGCTCCCAGTCGTAGGACAAGCCTAACCGCTTGAGCTGCCCTTTCATGGTTTCAATGTTTTGGTAGGTCCATTGGGCGGGATGAACGCCGCGATCGATCGCCGCATTTTCAGCGGGCAGCCCAAAAGCATCCCAGCCCATGGGATGCAGCACTCGATAGCCCTGCATTCGCCGCACCCGCGCAATGACGTCGGTGATGGTGTAGTTGCGGACGTGCCCCATGTGTAGATTGCCGGAGGGGTAGGGGAACATCGACAGGGCATAGAATTTGGGTTTGTCGCTTTCATCAGCGCGATCGAGGCCGTGATCGGCCCAGACCTGTTGCCACTTGGGTTCGATGTCTGCCGGGTTGTAACGAGGCTCCACAGCGCTTCTCCTCAACGTACTGGAATGCGGGTCGTGCAATTTACATCATAATGAGCGATCGCCCTGTATAGATGCCCTCACCCTAAATCCCTCTCCCAAGAGGCGCTATCCATTACGCAGATCTCACTGAAACCCGCATTCCTTGTTTCAAAAACAAGGATTCTGAGTAACCCTTAGAAAGGTTGTGGAAAGGTTGTGAGGCAAAAGTCGCCAGACCTTTTGCGTAATGCATAGCCCAAGGGGCGAGGGACTTTGAAACTTTGAAGACGGTACTGGCGATATCGGTGCGATCGCTGAGGTACGAACATTGGGCCATTCTGGCATAGGTCGTCTCTGATTTCTCCTCGCATCGTTGCGAGTGCTGCGTCAGAGTCCGCCTTTTTTTCGGACTTGATTGTAAATGGTTTCCATCGCTTCGATAAAGGAATTATCTCGTTCCCAGAAAGGGGGGCGATCGCCCTGTTTTTTGATAGGAATACCGGCAACGGGCGGCACGGTGGCGGGGGGAATGTCATCCGGCAAGCGCCTTTCGCCATGCCAATAGTCGCGCAGTGAGGGGCTGTGCTGCACCGTAGTGGCGATCGGACGGGTGTAGTAGCTGTCGGAATGCTGCGGGGGACGAGTTGACCGCTGAAGTTCGGTGGCCAGGGCGCTGCCTAGAGGCGTTTTAGCCAGTTCGGTCAGCAAGTCCTGGCGGGACAGTCCGCGCAGTTCAAACAGCAGGAATGGATCGCGATCGAGGGCGGCAGCGATTAGATAATAGGTTCCGGCAATGTGCTTGCAGGGATGACCCCAATCGGGACAGGTGCAGTCGGCTTGGAAGTCCTGACTGCTGCGGGGCAGCAGATTCAGCCCTAGAACTGAAAACGTATCGTCGATGGTGTCGGGCATTTCGTTTAGCATCAACCGCGATACCAAACTGGCTTTGGTGGCCATAAGGGCGATCGCAGCCGTCCAGCGGGCCGGGCTAATCGGTTCAAATTCAATGGTGATGGTGTAAGTCGGCTCTTTATACACGCCGAAGTAAGGATTGACCGAGCCGCGAATTTGGGCGATGACCAAATCTTGCTGTATCTCAAAATGCTTGATCTTGGGATTTCCAGGGCGAGCATAGCTGCGTCCCCGGCTCAAGCGTCCCGAATCGCCCTCTTCCTCCAGCGCCTCAATAAATTTTCGTCCCCACCAAGTTTTACTAATCTGCGTCATGCTAAATTCCAACCTTTACTCTAGGATTGCACTTTGATTAAGAGCGATCAGCTTGCGGAAGGCGTTGTTATCCAACTCCGTCAGCCAGGATTCATCGGAACCCACAATTGATCCCGCCAATTTTTTCTTATCTGCAATCATTTCGTCAATGCGTTCTTCCAAAGTGCCGATCGCTACAAATTTATGCACAAATACATTTTTGTTCTGACCAATCCGAAAGGCGCGATCGGTGGCTTGGTCTTCGACTGAGGGATTCCACCAGCGATCGAAATGAAAGACATGATTGGCTTTCGTTAGCGTAATGCCTACGCCTCCAGCCTTCAGTGACAAAATAAAAATAGACGGTTCCGTCTCCGGGTTTTGGAATTCTTGGATCATCTGCTCTCGCTTTTGGCGAGTGGTGCCGCCGTGCAGGTAGTAGGTATTATAGTGGCACTGATGTCGCAGATATTTTTCGAGGGCATCACCCAATTCTCGAAATTGGGTAAAAATCAAACTGCTTTCACCTTCGTCCATCACCTCCTGCACCATTTCTGAGAGACGAGTCAGCTTGTGCGATCGCTCTGGCGTGAACTCACTCTGGTCTTGCAAAAATTGGGCAGGATGGTTACAAACCTGCTTTAGCTTAGTCAATGTTGCCAGAATCAACCCTTTGCGATGAATTCCGTCAGTGTCTCGAATTTGCACCTCGGCATCTTTGACGATCGCTTGGTACAGTGAAGCCTGCTCTTTGGTTAAGTTACAGAACAGCTTTTGCTCTACCTTATCCGGCAGGTCTTTGATAATGGCTGCATCGGTCTTAACCCGCCGCAGAATAAACGGCTCCACCAATTTCTTTAACGTGGCCGATGCTCTTGAATCACCATTTTTCTGAATGGGTAATTCAAAGTTACGGCGAAACTGGGTTTGGTTGCCTAGATAACCTGGATTGAGGAAGTTGAAAATTGACCAGAGATCCAGCAGACGGTTCTCAATGGGCGTTCCCGTTAGCGCTAAGCGATGATGCGCTGAAAACTTAAGGATGGCTTTGGTTAGGGCGGCTTTGGGGTTTTTGATATTCTGCGCTTCATCCAAGACAATGCGATGCCAGTTAATGCTGTCAAACAGCTTGGCATCCTTGCGAGCGATCGCAAAGGAGGTAATCACTAAATCTACGGACTGGCAGCTTTTTTTGAAGGCTTTGGCCTCTTGCGATCGCTCCGGGCCGTGATGCACCAGCGCCGTCAGATCCGGCGCAAACTTATGCAGTTCGTGATACCAATTTCCTACTACTGA
>CAYSIR010000099.1:0-14581 GCA_964431105.1 uncultured Leptolyngbya sp.
ATCCTTCTCACAACAACCATTCTCACTTCACAACTCATTTAGGATTGCTATATCTGGTTTCGTAGGGTGCATCCCACTTTCGTCAGCCCTCACCCCAAATCCCTCTCCCAAAGAGCTATGCATGAGGTAAAAGTCGCTAGACCGTTTGCCTCATGCCTCTTCTAGCGCTAATCTTGTGGGGAATTTAAACACCGATCTGGAATCCACGTGGTTTCAGCGATCGAGTGCGCAAATCCCTGATTCTGAACGTGTTGTGGTGAAGGGTTTTGCAGAAATCCCTACAAGATTAGCTTCTAGCGGCCACTCAGCGTCTTCGTTCTTGAACCGAGGACTGCGGGTTTCAAGGAGATCTGCGTAATGCATCGCAATCCTAGGGGGAAACTAGAGTTTACAGTTTCCCAGGATGGGAGGATTTAGGGGGCGAACAAGACTGCAAAGTGTCGCAAACTATCTGTGTTTGTGCCCTCTGCCAATCTTGCTCTAGGGTAAGATTCTTGAGCGATCGCCTAAATATCTTCAGGTTCTTGCCCAGATACAACGGGAGCCGTAGCGCGCAGTTGCAAATCCGGATGTTCCCCTTCCACCTGCTGACAGTTCCACTCATTACGGAATAGAAGAACCGGCCGGCCCCAGCTATCCTTAACCGTAACCGTATTGAATAAGCGGCCAGCCTTCTCAAGGGCTTCCCAGCCGCCACCCACCCAACGAGCCACGCTGTAGGGCAACGGATCTAAGAGAGTATCTACGCCATACTCGTTCTTTAAGCGAAATTGCACGACCTCAAACTGCAACTGCCCCACTGCCGCTAAAATTGGGTCGCGCCTGGATTCATCCGCAGAATACATAATTTGCACAGCCCCTTCCTCTCGCAGTTCTTTAACGCCTTTACGGAACTGCTTAAACTTGGAAGGGTTCGGATTTTTGAGATAAGCGAATAATTCTGGAGAGAAACAGGGTATCCCCTCATACTCAAGCCGACGACCTAGATAAATAGTATCGCCGATCGCAAATACGCCTGGGTTATTCAGCCCGATGACATCACCCGGATACGCTTCTGATAATGATTCGCGTCCTTGCCCAAACAGCTTTTGAGGGTGGGATAGACGCACATTCTTACCCGATCGCGTATGGTTGACGATCATATCCTTCTCAAATTTGCCAGAACAAACCCGAATGAAGGCAACGCGATCGCGGTGCTTTGGATCCATATTAGCCTGAAGCTTGAATACAAACCCAGAGAAATCAGGGTGGGTCGGCTCAATCTCGCCTTCAGTGCTGCGATGGGGCGCGGGCTCCATGGCATAGTCTAAAAATGCTTCGAGAAATAGCTCCACTCCAAAGTTAGTCATGGCGCTACCGAAAAATACGGGGGTCATTTGACCAAGATGAACGGCATTGAGATCAAACTCAGTGCCCGCTCCTTCTAGCAGCTCTAGCTCTTCCTTCAATTGATAGTACAGATCGGTTTCCAGCAGTTCTTCAATGCGAGGATCACCTAGGTTAATAACTGTATCTTTCGCTTCGTGAGCGCCGTGGGCGCTGCGTTCAAATAGATGAATTTGCTGTTTGCGGCGATCGAATACGCCTTTAAAGCGATCGCCCATGCCAATGGGCCAATTCACTGGATACGTTTGCAGCCCCAACTCTTGCTCAATCTCGTCCATTAGTTCAAACGGGTCACGCCCTGGCCGATCGAGCTTATTAAAAAAGGTAAAAATAGGCAGCGATCGCATCCGGCACACCTCAAACAGCTTACGGGTTTGGGGTTCGAGTCCTTTAGCAGCATCTTCCAACATCACCGCATTGTCCGCTGCGGCCAGGGTGCGATAGGTGTCTTCACTAAAGTCTTGGTGTCCGGGCGTGTCGAGCAGGTTAATCCAGTACCCGCCATAGTCAAACTGCATCACCGTGGATGTAATTGAAATGCCCCGCTGTTGCTCCATTTCCATCCAGTCGGAAGTGACTTTCCGCTGCGATCGCCGCGCCTTGACCGCCCCCGCTTCATGAATGGCCCCTCCGTAGAGCAGCAATTTTTCAGTGAGGGTCGTTTTACCAGCATCAGGGTGAGAGATAATTGCAAAATTGCGTCGGGTTTCAACGGCGGATTGCAGTTCACTCCGAGGGGTTGTAGACATACTGTGACAATCTTGGACAATAGGTGAGCAGGTTGGCTATGGACTACGGTATGAGCCGCTTGACTATCACCCCATTATAGAACCCATTGGACATCTACCAATGAACCCCTTTTCTCATGGTGCATTTGGGAATTTCTCCAGGGCTTGACAAACAATGACACAGTAGAGGGGATTGGTAGAGGGGATTGGGAGCAGATCACGTTTGCAAATCCCTGTATTGCCCTCATCCCCCGACCCCCCTTCGACAAGCTCAGGACAGGCTTCTTCCAATATTGGGAGAATGGCAGAAAAACCGCTCAAAGTCCCGCTTCCAAAGTTGCTATGCATTCGCAAAAGTCGCCAGACCTTTTGCTTCACTACCCTTCTAGCAGTCACTCAGAGTCCTCGCTTTTGAAGCGAGGAATGCGGGTTTCAGGGAGATCTGCGTAATGGATAGCTCCCAAAGTTGGGAGAGGGAGTTAGGGTGAGGGCGTAAAGGTGACCTGCACCCAATGGGATTGAGGTACTCAACCCCCGCGTTTTGTTGAACGATGCGATCGCTCAGCCGACCGACTGTGGCATCAGCCTTTCAACAGTCTTGTTCGTCAGTCCGGTGAGACGCCTCAAACATTCCCCCAATGGATTGGAGTTTAAGGGCTGAACGTATCGAGGGCAGCAGTCACCTGATACGAACCATGGCCGAATGGATAGGAAATGTCTTGAACCCGATCGCACTCTGTTTGCAATGAGCATTGGTATCGGGGTAGCTCGAATCAGTTTGACAGCCAACCGGACTGATGGCAATCCCGCATAATTTCTCCATATTTTTAGCTTTTTTGGCGTTCAATTAGGCTCACGATGTTAGAGACGGCCCAGGCGCTAGTGGATGGGTTCACTCAGCCTGGTTCAGGCATACAGTGACGGGGGGGTGCAGTCAGCACTGCTGAAACCTGACGTTGGTCTATGACCGCTGGCTTGACTTGCACTGATCCCAGGTTCTTGCGAATGCAGCCGCGATGAGAGGTGGGAGCGATCGCGCTGTCATTGCGCTAGTGTAGCTGCGATAATGCCGATTTGAAGACGGTTGAATCGTCCGTCAATTTGATTGTAAGCAGGAGAACTCCCATGATTTTTCAATTGTTTGACTTCGGCCCCCTCAGTGCCAAACTCCAGCAGTATGCAGATTTGCAAGGGCTGATTCCATCGTTGGGCGATCGCTGGCAAGATTTTCATTGGAGTCGCTCAATCCATCGCCTATTTTCAGACCAGGTGAATGGTGAAGAATATTGGCAGCAATTTATTCGGCAGGCCATGTCCGCAACGGACAATGCTCTGGAGATGTTTGAAGAATTGCATGAGTCTCGTGATCCCCCTTAGCGTAAGCCCATGAGACCGTTGCGCCCTTATCTGTGATCCCCATGGCGGCTGTTTTGGGTGTTGCTGATTCCGGGGATGAATTGAGGATTAAATGAATTGAAATGTTGTTCCCATTCATCTTGCTATTCAGCAACACCCTGTTTTTAATGCAGACGTCGCTGAAATTCTGATTCCCATATTGCGAAGCTCGATATTCTAGGAATGGCGGAAACGGTGACGAGGGCAAAGATCTGGCAGCGTTCGCGTAATGGACGGCAATCCATTAGGCGGCTAGCGTTAAGCTTCCTAAACTTGATCCCAGGCGATATTGGCGTGATCCCTGTTGCGATTTCCAGTATTGATTAACTGCCAGTGGCGGCTTGACCGGTCAGCCGGAGGCGTACGTTAGAGGGAGTCTCGACAAATTCATTACGCAGATGTCTTGAAAAGTCCGGTTCCGCGCAACACGTCCAAAAATGCAAACACAGTAGGCGGCTGTATCTGTTCCGCTAGGATGGCTGCCCCAATCACTCGATTAAGCAGAACCGGGAGCGATCGCACCTGCACTCCCTCTGGGATCGGCAATGCGGCTAGGCGAGGCAGAATGGCCGCCCCCAATCCTTCGGCCACCAAGCTCACGATGGTAGAGTCTTCTTTGACTTCATAGGCAACGCGCAGAGACTGACCCCAGGTTTCCCAATGGTTGCGGACGGCAGACGTGCATTCGGCATAGTTATATAAGATGAACGAGTAGAGCGATAGCTGCTCCCAGGTTAGGGTTTCGGGGATTGGGCGATCGCTTTTGGGTAGCAGCACAACGTATTCATCACAGGCAATCTCCCAGGTTTCAAACTCATCGGAGCGCGGCAGCGGCACTAACCCAATATCAACTCGTCCTTCCCGCAGGGCTTGGTCAATACCGAAAGGATCGAGTTCGGTCAATGTAACCTCTACGCCGGGAAATCGCTGGCTGAAGCGGGCGATCATTGGCGGCAGTAGGTGGGTGGCAGCGCTCCGAAACGATGCAATCCGCAACCGTCCGCCATTCAGCCCTTTTTGTAAGTTGACCTCTGCATCAATGCGATCCCGCAATTCCAAAATCTGTCGCGCGTGCTGAATGATGCGATCGCCCGTTGGCGTGAGTCGCGCCCCAAATCGTCCGCGCACCAACAGCGGCACCCCTAGCTCATCTTCCAATGATGCGATCGCCCGACTGACGGCCGCCTGCGAGGTATCCAATCTCAACGCAGCCGCCGAAAAGCTTTGCTCTTCAACCACCGCTACCAATACTTGTAAGTGGTGAATGTTCATAGGCTCACCATGTTCATTGGGTTAATCTATTCGCAAACCGAATTGATAGGCTGCGGATTGAGTTTTGATCTCTATCTTGCCCAGAGCTAGGGTAGACGGAACGTCTGGATTATCCATCCAACGCCACCGCAGAGTTATGCATTATCCCTGATGGTGTATCTGCTTTTTCATCCAATTTTTATATAACCATAGACCTTGCTAACTGAAGTGTTGTTGATGCGATCGGACGTTCTAGTACTGTTTAGGTTTTGAACCAAGTCAGCTCACCTGTAATCGATGCTCCATCGATCGTCCTAGCCTACTAGGGGGAGGCGCACCAATCAATCGGTATCGTACGTTTTGGCGATGCGAGTCTGAGATGATAGCTTGTCTCTCGACCGCGCCTCGTCACCCAGCAGTACGGTAGCTCTGCTTAAATATTTTTGATATTTCTGCATCCGCTGATACGGTTGGCTTTGCCACCCATTGCCACCAAAGTCCTGCATCTATTACCTTGTGACGACAGAGAATAGGGATGACCATAGGGATCAGGCTTTATTATCCGTCGTGGTTCAAGAGGTTACGGCTGCTACATTATTCATCCTAGATAAGTTTTTCTAGACCTATCACGGATGACTGTTGCAGGGTCTTCTACCCCGGACTCACGCATCTCACCCTCTGAAAGGGCGATCGCGATTCAGGCGTCTGTCAAGTACCTACCGACTTATCCGATTCGACCTATGTTTGATCTCATCTCCTATCATAAATTTCGCGACACTCCCAGCGTTCGATTCTTCGATATTACAATCCCCAATTCAAATGGGCGTGATCTAGTTTTTCACGACGGCCCAGCTACCAGTCCAAATAATGCTGAAGATGGATCATGGCAATTTTACCTGCATCCTCATCAGGAAGATAATCTGCTAGCCGTGTCAGGCGGACGCACATTTTATCTCGTAAACTTTGCATGGGCATCCCCCTTCCACATGGTTCGCCTAGAAGCAAATGGAGACATTCTTAGAATTCCACCCGGAACCTTTCACCGTTCTGTGTCTGACCGGACGGGGTCGCTAGTATTGAACCAAGCTGTTCGGAGCGCTCAGGCCACTATCGAACGGGAATTTCGCGTGTACAATAGCGCCATGATTCCAAAGCTGAAGCAGATTACGTCTCCGGGTTCACCGCTCCCCCTGCTGCATGGCTTTCCTGAAGAAGACATTCGGGCTGCCTAAGCCGGTCTTAGAACCCGACGTATTGTGAAAAGGGTTTTGTAGGAACCCTTTTCGCAATATCTAGTAAATGCCCTCATCTCTCAAATTTTCGCTAGCGGTTTTATATAAAGCTTTTGGGTAGTGTGAGCAAGGCCCACATCGCCGATCCTGACATCTCTTTACTCGGATACGTTAGAGGGAGATTCCCATGAGCTGGTGCAGATTTCAGCATAGGGACACATTCCGCACGCAGCAGCAGATGGGGTCGGTGCGGTGTTACCATCGGCAATTTGGTTGATCAACCCTGTGGCTTGAGATTCCAGCTTTGCAAGCTCGGCTGAGGTGAACGTATGCAAGCGATCGTGACGCAGATAAGCAATATGAGCTATAGGTTTTTGGGCTGCTTTACTGTAGGCCCAGAGCTGAAATTGGTGATGTTCAGGATGTATGGCGCGATCGGTTTTGAAGTCTAGCACATAGTCTTGTCCTACCAAATCTACCTTACCGTTGAAGATAATGCCACTGATCGCCAGGTAAACTGGATACTCGAAAGTAAGCGCTTGTTCGCGGCATTTTGAAAAATCAGGCGCTTGGTAAAACCTTTTGGCACAGTCTAAGGCATCATGTATCTGGTCATCGGAGTGGGCGATCGCATATTTTTTTAACCCGTCGAATTCTCGAATGCCTAACTCTAATGCTTTGTGGGCTAAGATACCGGTTGCCATTGCGTCCGGCTCTGTCCCGTGGCTCTCTCGATAGCCTGGATGGCCTTGCACGTAGCGAAACTCAAACCGTTTGGGACAGAATGCATAGTCGCTTAATGCCGTAACGGGCAGTTGGGATAATCCTAATCCGACGACATGGGTAAGAATTTGGGTTGAGGAGGGCTGTAGTTCTGGTGTAGTCGGTGGGATAGGACGGGTATGGTCTGGATGAAAGGGAATAAGATGTGGCTTAATATTGTCAGTCAATCCGGGTTTTAAGATATCAAGACTGCCGCCGCTGTCAGAGGCAGAGGTTAAAACTAGGCGATCGCGGGCACGAGTGAGCGCAACATACAGCACCCGCTTTGCTTCTTCGTCATTGTCGGCCGCCTGGCGCTGCTCCAATAGAGAATAAAGGGCGGAAGCTTGCTTATTTCCGTCTTCATTTTCTAGCTTGATGGCAATGCCCAATTCTGGATCAAAGCGTACAGATGTAAAATGATTAGAAGAGGAACGAGATAAATTAACAACAACGACTACCGGCCATTCTAGTCCTTTTGAGGCATGGATGGTCATAAGATTGACAGCATCGCCACCATCTAAGGCTGGACGTGGAATTTTAACTGCTGCGGTCTGAATTCGTTTTAGTCTCCGCACGGTGGTCAGCACATCAAAGCTGCCATCTTCTAGCGATCGCACCAGTTCTATAAACCCGCTCCAGTCTGCCATCCGGCGATCGCCCCCTGGCAAGTTGGCAATGACGGCAGTGTATCCTGTGAGGCGATCGCACTGTTGCAGTAGGCGAGTCGGCGCTTCGGTGCGGCGGGCTATCAATAACTGACTCAAAATGGACTGCGCGCGATTCAGGATTGAATCTTCAGCGTTTTGCAGATGTTTCCACCAACTGGTTTTTTCGGGTCGCGATTGGGCAAAGGAGTAAAGGATGCGATCGCTGATGGCAAAGAATGGACTCCGCAGCACCGCCGCTAGCGCTAGACTATCGACCGGATCGGCTAAAAATTGCAGCATTGCCCAAGCATCCTTAGCTTCGCGGGTGTCTAATAAATTGCCGCCTCCAGCCTGTAGGATAGGGATATTGCGGTGAGCGATCGCACTGCCATACAGTTCTAGTGGCTCCCAAGTGTGAGATAAGATTGCAATATCACCAGGATGAATAGGGCGTAGCCGATTGCTAGGCTTATCTTGAACCAAAATTGGCGCACTGAGCATCTCTTCTATAAGGTCAGCAACCTTCTGCGCCTCCACCCGACGGCAAGCATCTATAGTTGTGTCAACATTCTTATCCTTCTTATATTCATCATCGACGATGACCTGGTAGAGCTGGATATTGGGAGTCGGTTCAATTGTTTCAGTGCGGTGGGCATCTAGGGATTGATGCAAATCAGCCAGTACCGGAGCAAAAACCTGATTGATTTGGGTCAGCAACGAGCGATGGGTACGAAAACTTAGGCTGAGTTCAACCGGTGGCTCCGTGCCGTGAATCCGAGTTTGCCAATCCTGAAACACCCGAACATCGGCCCGCCGAAATCCATAGATGGCTTGCTTTATGTCACCAACGATAGTGATGATCGCATTTTGGGTTAGCCGTTCGAGCAGTTGTCCTTGAGTTGGGTTGGTGTCTTGAAATTCATCAATCAGATACACGCGCCAGCGCTGAGCATAATAGTCCTGCACAGATGGACTAGATAAGGCTTGCAACGCCTGAATTTCTATATCATTGAAGTCCAAGAGGCGTTGCTGATATTTAGCAGTTTGTAAAAAATGCCAGGTATGGTTAAAGGCGGCGCGAATGGTGGAAAGCATGGCTTCGGTGTCATCTTCTTCGCGGGGTTCTAATTTTTCTAAACGGGATAATGCTGATTTTGCATGACTTTTCAGAGAATCGATCGCAGCCTTGACCGCATCAAAACTTTCCTTGTCAACCCATTTTTTGCAACTGCCTCCTCGCAGACTAATCTGGGTAACTCTAGAAAGATACGAACTATCTGTCGTAGCTTCAAAAGCTTGCGCAAGCTGAAGTGCCTCCTGTCTGGCTAGCTCACGTTTGTCCCCTGTCGGGCCGGTTAAGGTGCTGAGAATATCACAAGCAGATTGCCAATCGGGATGATCAGAAATAGTGTCGAGTAAGGTTTGACAAAAGTCTTGCAGCACTGGAAGCCAATCAGTGCGATCGCGTTGTAGTGCCGTTTGTGCAGTTAGCGGATCGGTCAATAGTGTTTGCAACACCTCTCGCATTACTGAGAATGGAACGGTTTCATAGTAATCGCTTGGCAGTTGCTCCATGGCTGCTGCAAAGGCTTCCGCTAACCAGATTGGGCTGTCAATATTATCTTGAATCAAAAAATCTGGCGGTACGTTAGCCATCTCTGGATGTTCGCGGCAGATCCGAGCAGCGAGTGCATGGAAGGTACTGATCTGAGCAGCTTCTAGTTCTGCTAGCAGATCGGGACGATCGCTTAAATTTTGGGCAATGGTTTGACGGATGCGCGATCGCAGTTCAGTTGCTGCTTTTTCAGTAAACGTAACCGCCACGATTTGTAATGGTGAAAATCCCTGTTGCAAAAAGTAATGATACCGCTCTGAAAGCATGTGAGTTTTGCCGGTGCCCGCTCCAGCCGTTACGGCAACGCTACCGGCTGCATAGGCAGCTTGGGCTTGTTGGTTAGTTAGTCCCATGGGTGTTCTCTTTAAGTTTGAGGCGATCGCCCTGACGACACAGAGCATCAAAATCGCAGTATTTACAGGCTTTCCGTTTATTATCTGGCTGCACAGGATAGTGACCTTGGTCTAAATGAGTTTTGCAGCGAGCGATAGCCATTGGCAATTCGTGCTGAGGTGCGTTAGCAGATACGATAATTTTTTCACGACTACGAATAGAGTAGTAGTATGCACTAGCGACGGCTTCATCGGGAAACAGGTCACGGGCAGCCGCTTCCTGATAAAGCGGTAATTGTAGATCGATAGAGGCGTTGCCGTTGCTATCTTTTATGCCAGTTGGACGACTCTTACCTGTCTTATAATCAATGAGCGCCAACCCATCTTTAGTGCGATCGATGCGATCGACTCGCCCCTGCACCGTAAGACCTTGCCAGTTGCCGCTGAATTTGGTTTCTAGTTGCAGCGGTACTGATCCATCCGGTAAAAACTGAGGATCGGCTAATGCAAGTCTCAGGTAATGTAGATGTTCATGGCGGCGGAGCATCCAAGAGGTTAGGCTAGCAGGAATGATTGCTCGTTCTGCAATCGCAAATTTTTCTTCAAGAACTGTAGTGTCTGTAATATCTAAGTTTGGATTGTGCTGCTTTTCAGCCAGGATTAGCTCCAAAACCTTGTGATAAAGCTGCCCAACTTGGCTAGGACTGAGATCGTTTTCTAGTTCAACAGGCGGGCCCAGCTTTAGTAACGTATTGGCAAACCATTTGAAAGGACATTGTCCCAAACGGTTCAGTTGCGATACGCTGAACGTCCAGTCAGAGTAATCAAACGGAACCCCAATGATGCCGTCGTATTCATCTGGAGCAGCGCTGCTCTCTCGATTCTGTTCCACAGTGTAGGCGCGTTGTGCATGAGCGAGTACGCGATCGGTTTGTGTCGGATCTGTACCTGTTTGGTCAAGGCGTAACGTTTTTCGCCGCCATTCTTCAAGACTAGCAATGATCTGGCATGGCGGTGTTGTAGATAGCAACCTCATCTGACTGAGATAAGGGCTGGGTAACTGTTCCTGGCGATTGGAGAGTTTAGCATAGGAGAATGTGATGGTGCTTATTGTGCTTTGCAGTAAGGCAGAGAAAAATAATGCTTCACGACGTGTTAGGGCTGCCGCAGAAGGAAGGAATAATCCTTGTTGTTGAAGAGATTGCCGTTCAAAAAAGTCTAATACCGGGTCGTTGTTGACTGTGGCAGGTAATACGCCCTCTGCCATGCCCATGACGAACAGATGATGAAATCGCCCCCCTGCGAAAGAGGGTTGGTGTAGTTCTACGCCGCCGCGCCCCGGTTGGGCTAGAACAGTCAGCGTTTGAAGTAAGTTGTGGAAGGTTTGGCGAAATTCTGATTCGGCGATCGCATCTTGTCCTAGTTGTGCGAGTTCACCTAAGCTATCAGATAACGTATTGAAAGCAATACTTTCACGGGCCCAGCGGGCACATCGTTGGCGTAGGTTAAACAGTTGAAAAATGGACTGCCACCATTGTACCCATGCTGTGGGTGTCCGTTCCTGCTCACAGCTAGATAAGAAACTAAGGTCAATTTCAAGATGCTGGTGTGCGATCGCCTGCCACTGACTGAACCCCACCGGATGCTGTCGGCGTACTGTTGCCCAAAAGTCCTTTTCCGGATTGCTGCACAGTGGATGACTGAGCAGTTTGGCCGTTGTTTCAAATGGCCATCCTGTATGGATCACCTCAAATAACATCATGAGCCATCTGCCCAGGCGTGTGTTCATCAACGGCGTACTGTAGAGCGCTCGAAGTGGCACACCATATTCCCAGGCAATGTCCATGAGTTTGGGCCCGTAGAAGCGTTCATCTTGAACGATAACGGCGATCGCCTGTGCTGGGGTTCCGTTATTCAGCAAGGTTTTAACTTGGGCTAGAGTCCCACGCATTTCTGCTTCAACCGTGCTGTAGTGGTATGTATGGACTCCATCAGGGGTATCCAATGCTGGCTGGCGACGTCCTGTAAAAATATCGCTAAGATATTCTCCAACCGTTTCGGATTCTATCTTATCTTCAGGTTTTTCAGTTATTAGTTCCCAGCCCCGTTCTAACAACCATTTAACAGAGGTTCTTGCATCTGCAAACACCGGTGTATCTGATGCTGGAATGAATACTATGCTGTTGTCAATCGCGATCGCATCTATCCAGGTTAGTTCATCTAGTCGAGGATTAATATATCCATAAATTAAAACCTGTTGCGACCGAGGCGGCAGTCGGGGCAACTGTTTTAGGGCTTGCCAGTAGGTTTCACTGCTGTCAAATAACTGATTTTGGTGCAATGCCTGCTGAAACTGCTGAGCGATTTGTAATAGTTGGCGTGTTCGTGCTGAGCTATGATCAGATACTGAGTAAAAATCAGGATGACTGTTTAACAGCGATCGCACCGAGGGCAGCCAAGCTGTCGCTAACCCCATTGTATTGCTTGACTGTACTGTATTTTGCACAGCTTGATGGAATACAGACTGTACCGTCAGGGGAGAAGCCATCCGCCAACCTGCCTGTTCCAAGCTGTTGACCGCAGACGCTATCAACGGTTGGTGCGGCACATTGAGGGCACGAGCAGCAAGTTGTGATGCTGTAATTACAGTGCGATCGGGACTGGCTGATAGATGCGCTGCCGTAGAATATGGATGGGGATGGGTGTAAAGTAAACGAACCATAAGGACTCTTTCCGTTTGGCGCTCGCCAGAGGCAAGCGTGAACCGCAGACTCTACCAGAGTTCCCAAATTGTTCAGTGATCTCACACGCCGATGGCGATCGCCTGGCTTGTTGCTATAGCCATCCAGTAGTCCTCTATTGGCAAGGATTTTGGGTGGCGTGGGCAACGCCCAAAACCCTTACATGAATACTACTACCAGCAATCTTGGACGGTGAGAAAAAGTACGCAGGACTCTCTCTCCCAACGCCCATTTTCATGAACCAATCATGACCAATGGAGAACTCCCCTCATTTGGGAGGCGCTGCTGATTCCGGGGATGAAGTTAGAGTTAGATGAATTGAAACGTCATTCCAATTGATCCTGCTATTCAGTAATCTCTTTATTTGGATGGCTACATATCTGTTAGTAGGACGGTGGAGCTATCCAAACAGGTGTATGACCTCAGCAATCCCAGCGTGAATCATTCGTGCCTGTTTATTTTTGTCCTAGATTCGGTGGCGATAGAACCAAATCAGATAATGATGCAGGAACTGAAAGAATGGGTAGTTCTACTTGAGGATGGGTCATTTGTAGATAACTTTGCTGGATGCCGAACGATTCATGCAGCATTGTTTGTAGTTCACAGATGAGGCGATCGCGCATTTTGGCTTCGGGCAACGACACCCATAACTGCGCCGCCAACACTACCTGACCTGGGGCAATCGCCCAAACGCGCAACTGTTGCACATGAGTGATGCCTTCCATTGATAGTAGCTGCGATCGCACTCCATCAATATCCACGGTTGTTGGAACCCAGTCCAGCAAAATCAGTAAACTTTGACCAATCAGGGGAATAGCCGATAGCAAAATAATGACTGCAACGCCCAAACTGACCGCGCCATCCATCCAGTTCCAGCCCCAAAGCCCAATCGCGATCGCTGCAACCATTACCCCTAATGCACTGGCCGCATCCGCTACCATGTGCAAAAATGCCCCGCGCATATTCAGATCATGGTGACTATGCTGATGCAGCAAGGATGCATTGAGCGAGTTTATGGCGAATCCTGCGATCGCGGTAATTAACATGGGGCGGCTAAGCAAATCGGGGTGGGGCAATTGCAAATGGGCGATCGCTTCGATGCCAATCCAAAGGGCGATGGCCGCCAATGCCAAGCCATTGACCAACGCGGCTAAAACTTCTACCCGATGATAACCAAAGCTAGCACGTTTCGATTGCCCCCACTGTGCCATCCAGCCTGCGAGTAACGCCAATCCCAACGCTCCACAGTCTGCAATGAGGTGAACTGACTCGGCTAGTAGCGCCAAACTATGGCTGAATTGGGCGATCGCCACCTCTATCAGCGCAAATCCGCCAATTAAACCCAGCGCGATCCATAACCGTCGCTGTTTTTGGCGGGATTCCGTCGGGTCGAGAGCCGGGACGCAACAGTCACAGTCCGATGGGATGGGCGATCGCATAGTCATCAACCAGGAAAATCTGAACAAATGATATTTCTTTAGTGTGACGGGAAATGAAGCGATTTGAGCCAGGATTCATCAAAATCTTGATCCGGCTGCATCCGGCTTATCGAACACCATCATCCGGGCGCTGCCACCAATCGTAGATGTAATCATAGATGTTGCGATCGCTGGCTACATACTCGGTTCCCTTGATCTTGATCCACTGCAACGAGCCGTCCGGTTGTTGAATATTGATGAAGGTTCGATACACCCAACGCCTGTGTTTTGCTCCTACTTCTTCCCGTATCTGTTGCCAGACCACATTATGAACCGCTGTTTTGGGAATAAACAGGCAGGAATGTGCCTCGAACGGGTTGAGGATGCGGGCGACCAATTCATCCTTCGACAACAATAGCCCGTAGTGATGGATGCCGCGCCGCTGCGATCGCCTTTCCTGAATAACCCACCATAGTTCACAACTGAGATGGTATCCTTGAACAGCCATAAAGCCAAGCAATACTGCCAGGATTAGAATCAGCCCCAGTATAAACAGACTCTCTGGAAATTCCAGGATCAGCAATCGGCGGAGGAACTCGAAGACTCCCAATGGGTTGAACATGAGTTCAAAGCTGATGGAAATAGCGATGCTAACAGGCGGTAGGATATAGAGAAATGCAAAAAATGGAAATAAGATAATCCGCATCCAAAACTCTAGGGCGATCGGGAAGAACTCGCCGGGTAGGGTTTGAATATGTCCGTCAGTGTAGGCCGTTTGGTACAAACTCGGCATATCCCGAACGTTGATCCATCCAAGACGGGGCGATCGCATTTCATAGCTCCACTCTCTGTTGTCCTGACCTAAGACGGCCCCAGTGACCCATCCACCTACAATCCAGCACTGGGCAGCCAGCTTAAAAAGTGTTTGGGGGACGCCCAGCCACCCCTTAAGAACTCCTATAGCAATCCTAAATGAGTTGTAAAGTGAGAATGGTTGTTGTGAGAAGGATTCCGCAGGAATCCTTCTCACAATCCAAATAGGATTGCTATGTGTCTTAAGTAAAATGGCTA
>CAYSIR010000100.1:0-14463 GCA_964431105.1 uncultured Leptolyngbya sp.
AATTGGATAAGTTCTTCAGGTGGCTGACGCGGAATAGGTATCGTCAATAGAGCGATCGCACTACCTGCCAGCACTGCACCCCCTCCCAGCCAAACGAGCCAATTTACAAACGAGCCAGATTCCCGAACCGGCCGGTCAGGTGTCGGTTCAGCAACGGTGGGTTGAACAGTTGCGATCGATTTACTTGAATCGTTGCTTAGTGCTACTAGAGGCTCTTCATTTTCCTCAATCCGTGTTGTCGCCGGAGCCACATCGTCCACATCAAACCCAGGCGTGACCACCGAAATCGGTTGCAGCCAGAGCGCAGAATTTTTCTTAATCTGCTTAACAGCCCTAGCCCCTAACCCAAGGTCTTCAGCAAGATTATTCAAGCGGCGTTCACCCTCAGCACTAATCGGACAAGACCTGTCAACCTCTTCCAAATGCGCTGCTTTGAATTCGGCCGCCTTTTGCCGAAATGTCTCCCATACTTCACCGCGGATTTTCTCAATATCTGACTGGCTCAGCCTTTTATCATCAACAAATTTTGCCAAATCCACACAGTCCAAACCAGCATCTAACGTCCCTTCGGCATAGATATACCGTTTCACCGTTTCTCTACAGTTTTGCTCTGCCGCTGCTTTATCCTGCCGAACGCGCTCACGAATTTTTTGCATGACCTCATCAGTAAATTCATGAGGATTGGGTTTTGTTTTCTTAGGCGATATCGTCATCTTCAGATAGCTCCGTTAGGGTTTTCTAATTCTCATGGATCGATTCTTCAAGGCACAGTCGCATCGCTTCAGCTATCTGCTGCTGATGCTCCTCTCGTACCTCCTGCACAATAGGTTTCCAAATATCCTCACCCAGCGATGGATCGGTTTGAAATTGAGCAATAGCCTCATCCTCTAGCGGCTCCACTATGGTTCTTGTATGGGCGTAAAGGCGATTACGGAACGTATCGATATTGCACTGTAGGTAGTCTTCCTCCTCCTCAATAATAGATTGAACAATAACTTCACTAAAGACCGCTTGTTGACATATCTGAGCATCAGTCTCAAATCGTACTTGGATGTCTTGCTGACAATTCTGAATCTGTTCTTGAGTAATCTGCCGGGATTGATGGTGCAGACGACGGATACCTTGCCGAAGATACTGACGATTCTGATCAAACTGTTGGATTTGAAAATCTATTATAGGCTCAATGACGCGATCGCTCAACTCTCCCTTATGCGGATTCATTTTTTCTTGACTCGGTACAACCCCATCCTGATAGATAAGCCGAACAACAGCTTTCTCTAAATTCTTTCGATCACGCAAAAAACAGTCTTTCTCCTCATTAGCAATTCGAGTAGCATCTTCCGGTGTAAGCCTCAAATCCTCTCGCCTCTCCTCTAGTTTCACCTTGTCCTCAAGCGGCGCACTCAATCCACGCCTTCCATCGCGCACAGACAGCCCGTATGAATACAAAACTTTTCTATATCGTTGACGGTAGCCATCGACATAGGAAGCCCGAATCTCTTCATCAAGCAGCCTTAGCGCATTTTCAGAAATAAAGCCACCATCTACACGCGATTCTCTTCGTATCTGATCAATTTCTTCACCGGACAAAAATATTCCTTCACCCTGTTGTCTGCTTCTATCAATTGCCTCCCTCACATTCTTCTGGTACCGATCCACATACTCCTTATGGCGTTCATAGGAATTCTTCTCGATATCAGCCTTTTGTCGAGCAGAGAGCCGCCATTGAAGGGCTAGGTTATCTAGTCTGGTAATCTCTTCCGCCGGAATGGTGGGATAGTGTTCACGAATTGCACGTTCATACTCTGCTTTATAGTGAGCTTCTGGGTTATCCCATCCCAGGGAAGATTCGGGCTGAGCGGTTTTATCAGCCTTTTTATTAATCTTTCCAATGATGATACTTGGCCCACTATTGCTCATATACCGAGGGGTTTGCCTTTGCCTTAACCGTTGATAAACCAACTCTTCAGTACGATCATGAACATGGCCTGCCAGGCTTTCTAGCCGTATAAATCCTTCATTATCCTGCACACTGGGGGCACTGAGTTCTTGAATTAATGAATACGTGAATGCGCCATGCCCTGTATTGGGCAATTCCCAGGATTGCTGCTGGGCACTACAAGACAAGAAGGCATGAAAATTTTGGGTCTCTTGGTTAACTGCCTGTTGATAGCTTTTAAATTGATTTTCAAACTCGCTGGCGCAATTATCTTCAAGGCTGCCAGCATCATCAGGTTCATCGCTGCTTATAGAACGAGGGATGTCACCAATATCCTTACTCACTAGATCTTTAGGAGATAGCGCCACACCACCACTATGGCAGGCATCAAGGATAACCACTTGATACTTAATACCCGAATCTTTCAGGTGCGTTAACAACTTTTGGATACTGAGTGCCGTCTGTTCTATATCGTCTGGCTTAGTATCTGGTAAACACAGATACAGTTGATTATTTTTTTTACTTAAAACTCCGTGCCCAGAGAAATAGATCAGCAAAATATCCGTTTGAGGCGCGCTCCCGTTTCCGAGCAATTCATTAAATGACTGCTCGATCGCATCTCGTGTTAATTGTCGCTCTGACTGATCATGATGAACATGGATAAGCGGCGATCGCTTAAACTCTTGGGTGATGCGTTCTAACGTCCCCCCCAAGTTATGACAATCCGCAACGCTACAGCTTAACGACCGGAGATGCTTGTATTCATTCACTCCAACGAGGAGCGCTCGCAGAGTAGAGTGTCCATTGTGAATCGCTTCACTAAGGCTTCTAAATTCTGGCATTGCGATCATCCAGTTTTTGTAAGGATTTACACTTAACCGGATCTCATCTAAGTGGGGCTTAACTCAGATAGGAATCCCTCTTATCGATAACAATGACTCTCCTATCGCGAAATGATCAAACTTCAAACTTAAGGTTGATTTTTCGACTTTTTTGCAGTTGTCACTATTATGACACCTCCGTGGTGCCTACGTGCTAACAGAGCAATTTTGTATTAAAGCATACGTCTTAAGATGTCGCCTGGGCGCACTCGCTCATCATGGGGAGCCTGCCCAGCCAGAGTGACACGTATGTAGATTTCTTCAGTTTGCTGAACCCGGAATGGGCTGATGTGAATAATGCGTTCGGCTGTTTCAGGAACATCAGTAAAGATTTTTTTGTTCTCATCCAATATCGCTACTTTCCAGGGTTGCTCATCGGATGAATTCCGAGATGAGCGTTCCGCCGTGATCGCAACTTCAATCCTGTCCTCTTGCTGCGTCAAAGAACCACTAAATTGAATGGTGTAATGCGCTAATTGAACTGGACTAATGAATTCTGTAGGTTCTTCAACGCCCTTTGCATAGGCTACATTAAGCTGAGTTGAGGGGGAGTTTGTGGGGACTGCTCCAATTATCCAATTCCACATTGTTCTAATTTGAGATTGCACAGCCCGATCGCCCGATCGCCTCTCATACAACATCTGACGATACTCATCATTTGTGATCAGCGCTGACCATTGAGCAAAGGGAATATCCAATCGAGGTGAATAGTGCTTCACCGCACTGAGTTGGGCAATCAGTCGCTGTGCCGTTTCTGATCCCAACGATGGCAAGCTAGCCACAACAGGCTTTGGATTTGGCAATAGCTCTTGACCAATCCATAGGACATTCAAGTCCTCGATTAGATCAGTCGCTTCTACACAATAGGTGCGATCGATGTCATCAATGGGGGTCTGTTTCAGAAATTGATACGGCACATATCCCACAACTCGCAGCCATTGTTGCTCGGTATCAATATCAATCGCCAAATAATAATCACCACACCAGTCGGGATGATCTACCCATTCCTGGGGAACACTTAGCTCATCAAAGGGGCGATCGCCACTTGGAATCAGCACCAGCCGCGAATGATTTACCTGAATTGCTGTTCCATTCACCACATCCCATACCGACGGCAATTGTTCGCTGGCTATACAGGTAGGCGGGGGTTCGGTATCCAGCATTTCAGCAATCCACGGTTGCAGCAATCGCAGGCTAAGAGCATTGTAATAAGCCTGCTGGCGTGCATTCTCATTGCTATATCGAGCGCGGTCAATTTCGGCATTCACGGCCTGCTCGTCATCGGGTGTAATTGGAATGCAGATTTGGTTAGGAGCGATCGCCACTAATGCATCAAAACTCAACATGGATGTTACTTCTCCTCAGATAAAGAACGAATAGCGTCATTCAGCCATTGACATAGAAACTTACGGAGATGACCGTCTAGCTCTGAATAATTCGTCAAGTCAACTCCCCACTGCTCACGAACAGCATTGACAAAAGCCCGAAGAACAGTTGTGTATGTGGTTGATTGACAATCAACCTTAGATTGGTTAGCAAAGCTTGCATCACTCCACACACGATGGCGATCGCTGGATTCTATCGATTCTAGGGCATGCATGACCAACGTATGTCTGCTGCGTTGAATCGATTCAAGCAAATAAACATCAACCTGTTCAGTAAGACAGGCAATCACTGAATTAAGCGACTGTAACTCTTGCAGCATATTGGCATATTTCTCTTGGATAAACTGAAGGCAGTCATCCGCACAACTCTTCTTGATTCTTGCCTTGTTCGCTTGAATATTCCGATAAGCTGTGGATTGATTCTTTTGAATGATGATACCAACATCTTTCGTAACCAACTGCAATCCATAATGCAATCGTAGGATCTGCTGACCACTGCTGGGTAATTGTTCAAATGCTTCTATCACCTTACTTTCTAAACGTTGCAGGTATGCCCTACAGTCTTCTATGGATAGCGCATCGGCGATTAAGTCTATAGGCACTTCCTCTGTGACCAGTTCAGAAGGCTCGCGAGCCTTCTTCTCTCCGCTCTCATCAGATAGCAGAGCATCTAGAGAGTCTGGTTTACGATAACGCTTGTCTTCGTCTTTGAGAAGCTTAATAATTTGCTTTAGAGTACTTTGAACTTCATCGAGTGAGAACGTGTTTGAAATACCTAGAGATTGACGACGCTGATTACAGCGATCGCAGATTCTATTAAACTGTTCTAACGTAGGAGGCGGCAGTGCCCCACGTCCATCTTGTTGGGTAGTATAAATTTCCTTAAAGCTCTGAGCCACCAGAGCGCACCGCTGAATCATATCTTTTGCAGTTCCAAAGTCCTTAAGAACTTGGCGCAGTTGGCGTTTTGAAATGTATCGAATTCTTGCATAGTCCGAGCGTGGTTTACGTCCATTGTTTTCCTGCTTCAGTCGGGCCTGTTTGACTCGATCGGCAATACGGAGTTTGGCATAGGCACAGATAGTTGTTTTTGGATGTCCAAAGTCAAATTTCGACAATAGACGATTAATGTGAGACGCTGCATTGCTAGCAACGCTGTATCCTTGCTCAGGATCTGCAAACCATGAGCGAGATACATCAACACACGTTTTCAATAGATAAATAATTAGAAGACGTTGAGCCTGCGGTAATGGATTACTGAAGAAACGCTGTACTTCAGAACGAGTCTGCTGAGCCAGAATATGGCGATGAATACTAAGCAGATAAATGTTGCCATCCGCTTGAAACGTTCGTATGCCCTGAATAACGATTTCTAGATGACGAAAACTAGAGGTAGATGGTACTTGCCAAAGCCAAACGATGAGCAAGAGATAACGCGCCCAAGCATCGGGTTTAGGACAAATATCGACATCAAATAGTTGATGAACAACATCTTGAGCCAAATAGTCCGTTTTTTTGCTGCCAGAAAATATATCTGGCTGATACGTGTAAAAACGATGGAATGGGGAACCATCGTGGTAGCTGCGGGAGTATTGCATTGTTTTTTAGGGAAACAAGAAGAGCCAACAAGTGAAGAATACGCATGCATTCAATGAATACATTATTGAGTATCCTACTTTCTTCTCGGATGAACACGATGAGTTTATGCACGCTTTAGCATAGATTTTTATCTATCATCACCAAAGTTTTAGCGAATGGATGTTGCGATCGCACTGCACCAAGGAGATAAAACTCAGGCAGGTCTAGGGTTTTGGGTTTTATTTTTGTGGTGTCAGCTTGTGGGTCTGGCATGAGTCCTAAGCGCTTAGTTCCGCTAGCAGGGTGGAAGCTATCGCCTGTGTGGATGGTTGGGCTTTGGCTTGCCCACATATTGCTGCATGGATTGAAGTAACGGTGCAGGACTGTGTTAGATCACACCATTCATCGCCTACGGGCTGCGCTATCCTGGAAAGAGCTTTTGTTGAGCTTGCAGCACGGCTCATCAAGCATTTCACTCTGATTGAGCTTGTCGTTCTGAGGTAATGTGATCCATGTCTACGTCCAATACACCCGCAAGCCTTTCTAATGATGCAATTTGGAATAGCTTGAAACAAGCGATCGCCGCTAGTTCTGGCTTCAAACGCTGGCAACAGGAAAAACACGCGATCGCCATTTATCAGGGCTGTACGCTTGATCAACTCGTTTCTTACTATTTACGAGAAACATTAGAAACCCTCGCCTACTAGAATTTGACAATTCGCCTAACGGCTGGCGTCGCTAGTGTCAGCCGATTATCTGCTAGCAGCGAAATACCCCGCATGGATTCAGTTGTCCAGCGGGGTTTTGTTTGCGGCAGCATAGCTAGATTTTTTCGGACTGTAACGATGGTCTGTAGCGATGATCTACGGCTAGCCGCAGAGGCTGCCGCTAGGCAACCGCTCCTCTTTCGCCTCGTTTTTGGTGTTTTGCATTGTCATATCGGCTCATGCGCGCGTAGTCGCCGATCGCGTTACACAAGTTTGCCAAGCATTGAAGGGTCTGGGTTTCAAGTTCACTGTCGGGTAAACTCCGCACGACTTTCAAACGCTGTTCATAATAATAAATAGCTTTATCGTATTCACCGACCGCATCATAAATAACGGCTAAATTTTCGAGGGTCTGTTCTTCTGCCCGGCGATCGCATAATTTCCGCACAACAACCAATCGCTGTCGATGATAATCCGTCGCCCGCAGCAAATCATTCGAGGCATAGCACACACTTGCCAAATTTTTGAGAACCTGGCTCTCGAGGCGCTGGTCATCAAGCTGGCGCGTAATGGCTAGCAATTGTTCATAACACTCAAGCGTTTGAGCATAGTGAGCGATCGCATGGTAAGCATTGCCCAAATTGCGCAACACCTGACTTTCCATGCGAAGTTCATGCAGCGGACGCACCGTCTTCAGCGCCTCCAGGTAATATTGGATGGCTTGCTCGCAGTCGCCGATGGTCTTATAAGCCATGCCCAAGTTGTTCAGGGCGGCGACCTCTCCACGGTAGTCGTCGATTTCGCGGGCTACCCGCAAGCTTTCAAGCTTGTATTGAATCGCGACTTCATGATTGCCGACGTGGCGATAAGCATTGCCCAGAGTTCCGAGGGCTTGGCGCTCAGTCCGGCGATCGCAGGTGCGGCGAGCGGCGTTTAGCGCTTGTTCGGCCTCAGAAATGGAGGCGGCGTAATTTCCAATCGCATAGTAAACCAACCCGATGATGCTGCGGGTGCGAGCGATGCCGTGCAGCTCTTGGGCTGATTGATAATCCATCAACGCTCGCTGAAGATGGTGCAGTGCGTCTTCAAATTGCCGACACTGATAAGCTTCCATTCCAGTCTGAAAGGCGCGGTCAGCCGCACCCCCAAATGCATGGTCTTCCTGAATAGACATACCCATAACCGATTCACCGTATAGCGGCGTCGTTAAGGTGCCCTGCTGCTCATATATTCTGTATAGCATGATACCCACCTACTGCTAATGCAATGGGACTGCTAATACTCTCCAAGGCGCAAGGGATGCACCTGGCATTTTCCATTTAGCAACTGGGCGATCGTTCAATGGATTCTAGAGTGACTGATTAACGTCACCTTAGGATAGGTTGAAGGCAATCGCACCGGCCTCTTGCCTAATCGGCCGCGATCCAGTCGCCAATGAAGGGGGTGCGTTCGTCCTACTGCATCCATTAATAAATCGGTAATCCCATTCATTCAACGGTACAAGCTCGGAGGGTTGCCAACTCTTCCAAGCGAAGACTGGTCGCTTACCGTGCCGAGAGCATTAACTAGAGCCAATTGTCAGGATTTAGTTAACCTGACTGCGCTAAAGCGCTTTTGTAAATAGATGCACTCTTTGATTCGTACCTCCAGCATCCGGGTGAAGACCAAACCCAACCCCGATCGCTATTTTTGAAGGCTTTACATACTCAATATTTATATGAATTTCTAGTAAACCAATAGGGTGGATGCTCTGAAGTCAATTGTGCTTGATTTACGACGACGTTTACTAAACTCTTGTAAAATATACGCAGATTATGAGCCAATTAGTGCGAGCCGTCCTTGTGGCGCTGAGCGTAGTTCTACGGACATTGCAGCAGTATCAACGCACTACACGTCAACCCTGACAAGGGTGATACCGATTGTGAATCTCGCTTCATCGTGATTCCTGGAGCAATGGGTACATTAGAACGGTCTACGTGTTTCTAACGATCGCACTTGAGGTCTCAAGAAATATACGAGCAACATTCCTTGGAAATTTTATAAAGTTCAGTGGAATAACGGAAAGCGCTGGGTTGGCTGTTCGCTGAGACGGCTGACTGAGGCGATTGGCTAAGCCTGCGGAGCGCAGTCCAAAACGGGGATTTCTGTTTATGCTAACTAAAGGGGCTTAGGTTGATGGCCTCACGGACGAGCCTGAATTGGGCGCGGAAACCGATCTTTTACCAGATTTTAGGCAAGGTAGGGACAGGTTTTCTGACCCGCTCGGTGGCTGGATTCAGCCAGTTTTGTCAGTTGGCTGGGGAGCTGATGTTGATTGCTCTCAGTATAGATGCATGAAGACGTGCGATATGTCTTGGCGATCGGGAACAGGTCACTTTTGCAATTTAGCCCTCATCCCCTAGCTCCTCTTCGACAAGCTCAGGACATGCTTCTGCCGAAATTGGGAGAAGGGAACCAGATCCGACGTCCCGCTCCCAGGCTTGGGCTATGCATGACGCAAACGTCGCCAGACCTTTGACCTCATCCCCCTTCTGGCGGTCACTCAGAGTCCTCGTAGTGAATCGAGGAATGCGGGTTTCAGCGAGATCTGCGTAATGGATAGCCGGCTTGGGAGAGAAACTTAGGGTGAGGGCTACAAACCTGACAGGCTCCCTGGCGATCGCCCTCTAGGAGAGTGCATCTGCGTAGAGCCACGATGAAACGGTCGGAGCCATCACTAGAGCCACTGTTGAGAGCGATTTATATATCTAAGATCCAATACGATTTAAAGCAGCAACAGGTCTGGAGTATTGAGCTTGTGACATTAGATTTCACGGCGGAGCGATTACTGTTTGAACCCATCAGTACATCCGAGGATGCGATCGCCACAATTTTTGCTTTTCCCAATGATTACACCATTGGCATCACCAGCTTAGGCTATCAAATTGTGTGGGCAACGCTGGCCATGCGATCGGATATGTCAGTCAGCCGTTTGTTCACGAATGGCCATGAACCCTTACCGGCCCAGCCTGAACTGTTCGGTGTGTCGTTGTCTTGGGAATTAGACTATAGCAATGTGCTGGGCTTGCTGGAGTCGCAGCAGATTCCGATTTGGTCTAGCGATCGCACGGATGCTCATCCCCTTGTATTTGGAGGCGGCCCGGTACTGACAGCAAACCCTGAGCCGTTTGCCGACTTTTTTGATGTGATTTTGTTGGGAGATGGCGAAAGCTTACTAGGGCAATTTATTGAAGCGTACAAGACGGTGCGCCATGCCGATCGCGCTACCCAATTGCGGCACTTGTCCAGCGTTCCAGGGGTGTATGTCCCAAGTTTGTATGACGTGACCTATGCCGCCGCCGATGGCGAAATCCGGGCGATCGCGCCCCTTGATCCCCACAGTCCCGCCCAGGTTGAGAAGCAAACCTATCGCGGCAACACCCTCTCGACCTCAACCGTTGTCACAGAAAAAGCGGCATGGGAAAACATTTATATGGTGGAAGTGGTGCGAAGCTGTCCAGAAATGTGTCGGTTTTGCCTCGCCAGCTACCTCACATTGCCCTTTCGCACGCCTGATCTGGAGCGATCGCTTATTCCTGCCATCGACCGGGGGCTAGCGGTAACAGATCGCCTAGGGTTGCTGGGGGCTTCGGTCACTCAGCATCCAGAGTTTGAAGATTTGCTCGCCTATCTCAACCGCCCAGCTTATGATGATGTGCGACTGAGCATCGCCTCAGTGCGCACCAATACAGTGACGCCAACGCTTACTCAAACCTTGGTTAAGCACGATACCCGTTCGATTACCATCGCGGTGGAAAGCGGCAGCGATCGCCTACGGCAAATTGTCAACAAAAAGCTGACCAATGATGAAATTACTCAGGCGGCTATCAATGCGAAGATCGGTGGGCTGAGTGCGCTGAAACTTTACGGTATGGTAGGCATTCCTGGAGAACTGCCAGAGGACGTCGATGCGACGGTAGACATGATGCGATCGCTGAAGAAAGCGGCTCCGGGTCTACGGCTAACGCTAGGATGCAGCACATTTGTGCCCAAGGCCCACACGCCGTTTCAATGGTTTGGCGTAGACCGACAGGCGGAGAAGCGACTGAAATATCTTCAGAAAAAACTGCGTCCCCAAGGTATTGATTTTCGGCCGGAAAGCTATAACTGGTCTGTGATTCAGGCGTTGATCTCGCGGGGCGATCGCCGGGTCGGTCGTTTACTAGAGCGGGTGCGGCACTATGGCGATTCGCTGGGCAGCTATCGCCGCGCGTTCAAAGACCTCAAGGGCAATATTCCTGAATTGGATTTTTATGTCTACCAAGATTGGGCGCTCGATCAGGTTCTCCCCTGGCAGCATATTCGGGGTCCACTGCCGACGGCTACGCTACAAAAACATTTGGATAGTGCGATCGCTCATTTTCCATCATCTCACCCAGCCGATAACCGGGCAGTGGGCATGGGATCGGCGGCTACAGTAGGGTCTTAACCCGATGCAGGTCGCCTCAGCGCTACATGGGAGCAACGCTGATCCTAAAGATGAGAGTAGCTTGGGCTTGGAATTGCAAGAAAGTGACAAACTCAAGCTACAATCCGATCTGTTTCTGATGTGTTTCTGACCCTGCTTCTAAAAATCCTGAAGCATTACTGACCTCGTTATTGTGTAGAAGCACTGAGGTAACTCAGGCAACGCCTGGTTCGTTTAAGATTCAAACTGCAATGGCTCACAGCGCTACCGCCCTGATTCTCTAGATCGAGCATTTGTTTATCAATTGCGATAAAAATCTAAGACAGCCGTAGCGATCGCGTGAGTGCATGCAAGACCTATAGCCTATCAATCGGGAGAACGGTTCATGCCTTTCCGTTTCAAGACATCCATGCAGTGGTCTGCGATCGCCATCATTGGGCTAGCAGCCGCCTGCGGTGACAATAAAGTTGTCCAGTGCAATCAGCTCATTGACGCAGCCAATACTGCTGTCAACGAGATA
This sequence comes from uncultured Leptolyngbya sp., assembly GCA_964431105.1. GTDB lineage: Bacteria > Cyanobacteriota > Cyanobacteriia > RECH01 > RECH01 > RECH01. The sequence continues at coordinate 11,458 of CAYSIR010000100.1, forward strand.
CAAGAGATTACGGCAAGCGGTGATCCCAGCGATCCAGAAGCACTCAATGCGATCGCCAATACTGCCGATAGCGCCGTCGCTACGATGCAAGGACTGGAACTTTCAGATGAGGAGCTGCAAACGTATCAACAGCGCTTTGTGCAGATGTATGAGCGTACTGGCACAGCCAGCCGAGAGCTTTATAACGCTGCCACAAGCGAAGATAATGAAGCGGCTCAGCAGGCGCTAGATAATCTCCAAGCGGCAACTCAGGAAGAAACGCGATTAGTTTCTGAGGTGAATGCTTACTGCGGCGGCACGTCGGAGTAGCAAGCTGCTGGCTTCGACGCATTATGCACCGGTCGCCACGCCTTGGGTGTCACCATTGTTCTAGCCGTTCCCCTGACTGGCGATCGCAGAAGATGAGTCTGAGGGGTTGAGTGAAATGCACTGCGTGGACAGCACAAACAGAGGTTTAGCAAACGGCTGAGAGCGAAAACCCACCAACATTATGGATACCGACCATACCGCGCCGTTGCTTCAGTGCCCTGCTGCCAGACCCAGCTTTGATCCCCCCAGGAAAAATGCCACCACTCATTCGGATGCTGGCAAAATCCAGCGGTCGTCATTATCTGCTGGAGCAGTTGGCGGTGGCTGTGATAGCGGACGCTAGCAGAGTCAGTCTGGTTTGCAAAGTAATTGGGGTGCGATCGCGGCGACATTTCATCAATGGGCGATCCCATATTGATTTCGGTGCCCGCTTCATTCACTAGCGTTAGATCAATCGCGGCTCCGGTACTGTGCGGCGGCGGTGTGCCGGGGTCGCTACTAGGCTGGGCCCAAAATTGATAGATTTCATCCAAAAGGTGCTGCTGCTCTGTTGGCGTGAGGCGATCGCGCTGAAGTTGGCGCTGGTCTAGCAATTGCTGAAAACTATAGTCCACCATAAACTGCTGCACCGGGATCGGGCGGTAGGCATCAAACACCAGAATACGCCACCCTGGACGGGCGATCGCTAAGGACTCAGCCGCCTGATGCAGCCGATCGAGAATGCCCTGACGGACAAAAAAGGGAGAGCGATCGCCATAGGGCGCGCCCAAGACCGCATAGGGATGGGGCGTTAGCAGCACAAAATCATCGGCAGGAATCGGCACGATGGGTTCGCCACAGTCATCAATGGGGATATTCTGATAAGGTTTCATTGTCAAACCGAATCGTAGGTTCACACGGCTTACTGTATCACTGCGGAAAAAAATCAGCGATCGCGTTACCATTCCACCGAGTTAAAACTCGCCCTCAAAAATAAATTGGTCTTGGTCTGAATGATTAACCATAAAATTTCGGATGGCCACAATCATTCCCAAAAAATAATGATGAGCATGAGCCTCAGGCAATTGTTGGAGACGCTGAAGATGCTGATCTAATGCTATAACATCTGTTTTTTTGAGGATAAGAATATCACCATCAATATCTTCCCAGTCATCAATCGCAATCTCTTCCGAGAAAGGCGCATCGGTAATATAGTCATAACCAGCCGCATTCTCACCGTTATCTCCCTTATCTGGTTCTCGATAGCGGATCATATGATATTCGCCTATCCCTAACTCCGAAGAGATCCGATATATCTCAGAACTCTGAACACCCAGTTCGTATTTCCAAACGGTTTCGTACTCGTCACCAACCTTGCAAGAAATATACCTACCCATAATCCCCTCAGCTAAGATATGATGCTCGATGCGTTCTGCACACCTGTTGATAGGTGAACCCGGTGCGTCTAGCATAACCGATCGCTACCGAGATGAAGACAGTTCAGCAGAAGACGGGCGATCGCCCCTCGACTACAATCAAGATAGATACCAATGGTGAGAACAATGGTTGCTTCGTCTCAACGCCCCCTTGACCCCGATGAATATCTGCGGCTTGAAGCCGAAAGCCCCATCAAGCATGAGTACGTCAATGGTGAAGTCTATGCGATGGCCGGGGCGACGGATGCCCATGTGACGATCGCTGGCAATCTGTTTGCAATGCTCCGCAGTTATATGCGGGGAACGGGCTGCCGAGTTTACATTGCCGATATGAAGCTCCGAGTGGAGTTACGCAACTGTTTTTATTATCCCGATATTCTCATAACGTGCGATGGGCGAGATGCGGAAACGCCGACCTATAAGCGGTTCCCTAAGCTGATTGTAGAGGTGCTGTCGGCTTCGACAGAAGCGTTCGATCGCGGCAATAAGTTTTTTGATTACCAAACCCTCGATACGCTGGAAGAATATGTACTGATTAATACGCAGCATCAACGGGTGGAATGTTTTCGGCGTAACTCGGAGGGGCTATGGGTGCTGCAATCCTACAGTCCAACGGATGAAACCTTTGAGTTACAGAGCCTTGCGTTTCAGGATAATCTAGATGCACTCTATGAAGATGTGACGTTGGAGCCAACTCCATCGACTTGAGGAGCGATGTCAGTTTGGGGGTGAGCGATTTGACCATTTTGTTGCCACCATCTTGTTGCCTATGACGCGATCTCGATCATGTCATGCTTGTGGCTGATCAGTTCAAATGCGATCGCCCCTCGATCATCGGTAGCAATGACATGATTGAGGCGCAGGAGTTCTGGAATCATGACCCGCAGTTTGGCTTGCAGACTATTCAGGGATGGGGACTCGGTAATGAGTCCGGGGATATCGTCGCTGGTGACGACCCAAACGGCAGCCATAGCATCCCAAACGGCATTGATTTGAAGAGGGGAGTGGTTCATGCTGGCTGAGGTTTTATGCAATTGCCTTTGCTCAAGCATAGCCAATGAGGTGTTTGAACAGATGACGAAGGACATAGGCGCAAGCTGCATAGCTTCTCACTCCCCCGCGACTAGGTAGGATAGGAACGTGATGGAGAACCCCAAACCATGAACGCAAAATCCCTGTTGCCGTTGCTGACCGCATTGCTGATTGCCCCCGCTGCTGTGCCCCTGTTGCCTACCGCACCCGTCCGTGCCCAGACCGCGACCGAGACGGATGCGGCGGCGTT
>CAYSIR010000101.1:0-14242 GCA_964431105.1 uncultured Leptolyngbya sp.
GAATCCTTCTCACAACAACCATTCTCACTTTACAACTCATTTAGGATTGCTATATATGTTATGCAAAATTTGCCAGACCGTTTGCTTCCGCTGTCTGTTAACCCTATGGTTTCAGAACGTAGAAAACTCTCATATCTTAAGCAAAATGGCTATTGCCATATCAAAAGAATGAACCAGAAAAAAGGGTGGTCTTCCATTGGTAATAATCTTGGGTGGTGTGGGCATCGCGCACACTAAATACCACTACTGAAAAGAGATGGACTGGGGAAACAAGAGTGGCGGTTGGCATGGTCTTGGAGGTTTCCTGAACGGGTGTGGATACTCTGGCGATGACGATAGCCAGCGGCGATAGGTTTCTCATTGCCTGATGAATATAGCCATCCTAATTGAATCGTGAGAAGGAGTCCTGCGGGACTCCTTCTCACAGCCTCCATTCTTGTTTACAACTCATTTGGGATTGCTATATGCAGAGGGGGGCAGAGGATGGATGAGCAGATTGACAAAGGAGTCTGTATTGGGTGCAAAAACTGCTGAACTGTTCAAGGGTTAGGGTTGAGCAAGTGTTGTCGGCCAACTCGATGTTTACAACTAAATGTTGACGAGGGGCTGAAGTTCATCGGTTTGATCGGTAGGGGTCTGGGATGACGATCCAATGGCAGAATGATGAATAGGATAATTGGCGATCGCAGGGATGGTGTCGCTTGCGTCGATTGTGAGTGAAGTTTGGCATTGAAATTCCGAAATCATGGGGGTGCTAGTAAGTTGGCGATCGCTATGACGGAGCGGACAGCAATTTGATTTAGAGTATGAGATAGGTTCCGCAGAAACCTGTTTTATAACGTTCGCGCTCATCATCTAGGGCGGCTGTAGCGATCCAGTTTGGATTGTAAAAAGGTTCCGCAAAAATCTGTCTTACAAAGCCTGGTAGCGGTGTTCATGTCAGGATTTTGGGGGGTGGCAACGCCCCCCAAAATCCTGACCAATAGAGGACTACCCCAAGCCTATCTGCATCAGCTAGATGACTGACCAAACGGTTGAAAAGCTGAGTCTACTTTCGATTAGCGACAGCGTAACTCAACGTCTGCGAGTGTTGGGTTTTGTTACTTCAATCCAATTTACTGAGCGATCGCTGGTCAGTTAATCAGGGTCAGCTAGGATTGCGATATGGGAATGGGTCAGGGATGCGATGTAGGAATGTAAACTATGCAAGGGCTGGCGCACATGGCACGAACGGGACATTTAATTGGCATCGGAGTGATCGCATTTGGAGTCGTTGCGGGTTTGAGTTGGTGGGTTGAACGCGATGTGAAGCGATCGTTTTTTTCAGGGACGATAGCTATGACAGCAACTTATCTGGGAGGATTGGTCGCCCGCTCTGAATCGCTCGCATTGCCTGAATCCTCTGCACTATCTACCCCGTCTGCGCTGCCGCTGTCAGATGCGATCGGGACACCGCTCCTTCAATCTGATGAGGTCGCTGTTTTCTGGGATTATGAAAATGTCAAGGTAGCGGCTCAGGGGGTCAAGGCCCCCTTGGCTGAATCGTTGGTTAGCTATTCGGAAAAGAAGGGGCATCCCCGTTTCAAAATGGTTTATGCCAACTGGCGGCGTGAGCGAGAAACGTTAGTACAGGCGCTCTATAGTCTAGGATTTGAGCCAATTCATGTGTCTACAGGTAAGGAAAATAGTGTAGACATTAAGCTGACCGTTGACTGCCTCAATACGGCGCATCATTATCCCGAAATTCAACAGTTCATTATTGTGACGGCCGACCGCGACTTTGTGCCGCTGGTGAGTGCCCTACGAACGCTGCGAAAACGGGTGACGCTGATTGGTCGCACAGAAACGGCGAGCGAACAGCTTTTGCTAAGTGCCGATGAGTTTATTGACCTCGAAAAGCTATCGGCAGATGACACCTACATAACCTTAAAAGATCAGCCTAAACCAAAGCAGATAATTGACTATAAAGATGCGATCGCTTGTTTGATTGAATCCATTAACCAAGCCCGCGACCAGGGTAAAAGTACGCGATTCGGCCCCATTGATTTGCTGATGCGGGCTAACCCTAATTCTGCCTATGAGGGATTTCAGTCGATTCGTCATCAGGGCGAAGCTTTCTCAAATTTCAGTGCCTTCATTGCTCAAGCTGAGGCAGATAATTTAGTGAAAGTGCAAACAATGGGTGGGTTTAAGGAACTATTCTTACCAAATGAAGACCCTGAAGCTGAATCAGAATTTAGTGGCGAAGGCTCAGAACAGATTAATCGCGCCCAGTGGAGCATTATTCTCGACCAAATTCATGAATCCTTCAAGGATGGACAGCCGGGGCCAACCTATGGACGTTTTTTAGTAATCTTCAAATACGTTCGAGAAGCCAAAAAAGATGGACGGCTTGACTTGACTAATGCCCAGTTGAAGCAAGCGCTCAGTCGATTTGTGGATACTGGTATTCTGGTTGAGCAAGCCAATGGCACCTATCGCCTAGCGCCGGATGTGGGCGATCGCCGCGAGGACTATTTGAGCCAACTCGAAGAGCGATCGCCTCAACGTTAAACGCCGTTGTGGCATACTGGCGTACTTAGAAATTGATGCGCCCCATGGTCAGCAGTTGGTAGCCGCCTACCATCGCAATCATCGACACAAAAAACTGCCACAGACTGGTAGGCGACAGAACAGCACGGCTGCTGACAAACACGAGTAAAATACCGATCGCAACTCCTAGCCAGCCCAGGAACTTGCTCCCGCGTGGCAACACAAACAATCCGACAATGCCACCCGTGAGGGATAACACGGACGCATCCGCCGCAATGCCTCGCCACCAGTAGGGTGAAGTTTGGGTGGTGAAGAAAATATTTCTTCCTAGAAAATAAATTCCAAGAAGTATTAGTCCTAAGCCAAGCAAGCTGGAGAGAATTCGCATGATAATCGTTTAATATCGGTGAACTAATCTCGGATGAAATCTAGCTGAAGAATTGACTAGGAACAGTAAGGAATTGTGCGATTGGATGGTGGGTAGCGGTGTTTGGCATGGCTGAATAGCCGGATGAATCAGAATGACGTTTCAATTCATTCAACTCTAAAGTTCATCGGTAGTCTGCCATAGGCAATGATGTTTGGTGGTGCGATGTCCATATTATCAAGCATCATTACATGAATACCACTACCAGTTCATCCCCGGAATCAGCAATGCCCAGTGTCTATAGCAATCCTATTTGGATTGTGAGAAGGATTCCGCAGGAATCCTTCTCACAACAACCATTCTCACTTCACAACTCATTTAGGATTGCTATATGTAAGGATTTTTGAGGGGGGTAGATACAGCTTCTACAATAATCGTGATTATCTGACAACCGCGCGATCGCCCTGCGATTGCTAGCTAATGGTGGGCAGCCATTGCAGCTAAAGGCACGGTTTTGTAAAGATGAAAGGGTAACAATATTCTAACTGGATTCTAAGAAACCGGGTCTATTAATGTTCTCTCAATCTGGTACTGAGCGATCGGGTTTTATGGTGCTAAAGCGTACCTTTGAGGTAGTTCTCTATTGGTCAGAACATTTCATGGTGTGGGTGATACCTACGCCACCCGCAATCCTGACATGAATATCACCTCGCCACTGGTCTAGGTCTGTCCTAAAAGGCGAGAGGCTTGGAATGGGATGCCTGGCTGCCTGACACATCTATGCTAAACCGTTGATTTTTCGTGGTTCTAAGATTTTGTAAGTACCTCAGACCAATGCTTTCAGGCTACGACCCTGCGCCTTCTATGCCAGTAGGCTTAACAACGGAAGAATAGGGGTTTGAGGTATTTGTGTCAGGCAGTCAGATTGGATGCTTTGTTCATTTGGCGGGGAAAATGAAGGATAATCTTGCAAAAGCGGGATGCTTTTGATCATGATTACAGCGCGTTTCTGTAACACAGGCTACAGAGATCCGGGAATTGATATCACAAGCTGTCGGTATGCGATCGCCCATTGGAGGCGATTTATTATCTTTAGTTGTATCAATCAACCGCGTTTTTGAGTATGATGAACGTATCTGTTAAGAATCTTACTGTATGGCAGCAATGGCTGTTTTCAGCAGTTGCGATCGCCTGTTTGTTTATCTTTGGGCAAGCGCCTGCCTTTGCTTTGCATCCGATGGACGGGTTGACCGCTAATGAATATCGACAAACGGTGACGCTATTGCAGCGGGCTAACTTGGTCAGTGACAGTAGCCGCTACCCCACAATTGCGCTTAAGGAACCACCCAAGTCAGAAATGCTGGCGTGGGAGCCTGGAAAACCGTTGGAGCGATCGGCGTTTGTGGTGGTGAAAGAGGGCGAACAGGTCTACGAAGCAGTTGTGAATTTAACTCAGGGAGCCGTAGAGTCATGGGAACGCATCGATGGGGTGCAAGCCGGTATCTTACTCGAAGAATGGCTACGAGTTCAGGAAATTGCTCAGTCTGATCCGGCCTGGCAGGCAGCGATCGCAGAACGCGGCATCACGGCAGATGAATATGATGATGTGGTCTGTGTTCCGTTATCGGCTGGGTATTTTGCGGAACCCGATGAGGAGGGCCGGCGCTTATTTCGCGTCACTTGTTTTGATGGACGCAATGCCGAAAATTTCTGGGGCCGTCCAATTGAGGGACTGTTAGCAATTGTAGATATTAATGAGGAAAAGGTGTTTCGGTTGGTCGATACTGGGCCAGTTCCGATTCCCGATAGCCCTGTTGATTACAATGAGGACGCGATCGCGGAAATGCGCCCAGAACCTACGGTGCTGCAACTGGTTGAACGGGGCGGACATGAGTACAGGCTCAACGATAACACAGTCAGTTGGCAAAACTGGCAATTTCATTATCGTATTGATCCGCGAGTCGGGCCAATTTTGTCTCAGGTACAATATAGCGATCAGGGCACTATGCGATCGGTGATGTATGAAGGGGCGCTATCGGAGATGTTTGTTCCATACATGAGTCCAAAAGAGGGCTGGTATTTTCGCTCCTATATGGATGCGGGAGAATATGGAGCAGGTAAGTTGGCAGTGCCGCTGGTGCGCGATCGCGATTGCCCGTCTACAGCCGTCTATATTGATGCCCTGTTTGCAGATGAAAGCGGTACGCCCTATACGCAACCCCGCGCTGCTTGTATTTTTGAGCGCTATGCTGGGGATGTGCTGTGGCGGCACTATGAAGCCCTCAAGGATGCAAGTGAGAGCCGTCGTACCCGTGAGTTAGTATTTCGCTTTATCACAGCGATCGGCAACTACGACTATATTTTCGACTGGGTATTTTCGCCCAATGGCTCGATCAATGTTAGCATCGGCGCAACTGGTACTGAAGAGGTAGAGGCGGTTGCGGCAGCATCGGTCAATGATGCGGATTATCCCCACGCGACGGACTATGGTCGTATGGTATCGCCCGGCATTGTTGCCACCAACCATGACCATTATTTTAGCTTCCGGCTTGATTTAGATGTGGATGGGCCCAACAATAGCTTTATGTATGATGCCCTAGAAACGCAGGCGATCGGTCGGGACAGCCCGCGTACCAGTGTTTGGACGACGACGACCCATACTGCAAAGACGGAATCAGAAGCGAAAATGCGAATCAGTCTGGCGCATCCGAAGGTCTGGCGCATTGCCAATCCGTCGGTGCAAAACTGGGTAGGTTATCCGACCAGTTACGAAATTATGACGATGGGGAATGCCTTCTCGCTGATGCGCCCAGATGACTATCCTCAAAAACGGGCTGGATTTACGGATTATCATCTGTGGATCACGCCTTACAGCTCTGATGAACGCTATGCCGCAGGGGATTATCCCAATCAAAGCCACGGTGGGGATGGGCTGCCCGCCTGGACGGAGCAGAATCGCTCGATTGAAGATACGGATATTGTGGCATGGTATACCCTAGGTTTTCATCATGTGGTGCGGGCAGAGGATTGGCCGGTCTTACCTACAGAAGTACATCAGTTCCAGATCAAACCATTTGACTTTTTCGATCGCAATCCGTCGCTTGATGTTCCCGAATCAGCATAGAGTAGAATCTTAGCCTTCTGGATATTAGTGTAATGCCAGTTTTTGATGAAGATGTATCCAATTCATGTCCCTGGCTGTTGCCAAGGAGTGAGTTAAACGCAGCTTCATACAGAAACGGTATAAATTCCAACGATCATCCAAATCCATGAAACGCGATCGCTTCGTTCTCTTTACAGTACATAAGGGGCGATCGCGTTTTTTTTCATAACCGTGAGTCCGTTACTTGAGATATTTGTTTGTAGATTTCTGTCCCTGAATTCAAAGTAAGTTCTGGACTCAACCAACAGGGACTGTAATCTCATTGCCTGCGCACAAATCGTTCAAGACAGCGACAGACCTAGTCTATTACCAGAAGAACTCTAGCATAATCAGTTACCCTACCCGATCGCTACATTCCTAACGTGCCACTCCATTTCGACTGGGTTGTAAGGTCAATACAAACAGAATAATAAAGATACAGTATCCGCCAACCCCTACCAAAAACGGGACATGACCAAACCACAGAGGCGGCTGAACAGATACGTTTGTCATTGTCGCTTGAATCAATGAGTAGCATGGATCGCCTTGCTTGAATCCCACACAACTTGCCGGACTGGTTAATAGGGTGAGGATTTGGAATAGGACTATGCCGCTACCTATGAGGTGAGAGAAGCGAACGCTTGGCGTTGTTTTGAGGTGCAGATCCAGCAACCGAATTAACGCAAACATATACGCCACACCCACCGTAAATGGATAAACAATCCAAGCTGCTACAGTGAATGCACTACCGCCATACAATATCAAACTCATGAGGCAATAAGCTATAAACGCGATCGCAAATTTCCAAAACCAAACCGGTTGAGAAAAGAGCATAACTGAATTATTGACATTCTTAAAGGTTCACTCAAACGACCGAATCGATGGCTCGAACAAAACAACATTAGTGTTGCGAAATTAGGAATGGGTGGTATCGTAAGCTGTCGATCAAACTGAAATCAAAGGCTATTGTTATCACATTATGCTACAAGCATTGGTTTAACCAAATATTTTTTCTCTAATGCCGTCATCCATCAAAAACACCAGTCAGCAGAGGATTTCACAGATTGGATTGTCTATCATTTGAGGCTAGAACTCTGAATCAAATCTGCTATAGACTCATCAAAATGAAACAAAGATTTACACAACTTCGGATTTGCCTCAGCAAACATTTTTTAATTCTATAAAAATCCTTTTAAGCTTCATTTGAATTGATATAGTTGTAGATGACGTTTGAAATGTTATATGAAATTTTGCGGTCGTTCATCTATAGCGGCTCCGACTGATTTGTAAGTGCTAGCAAATGGTTTAAGGAACGTTCTGAAAGAGTCTCGCTCCAACTGCGTGTCATCTAAGCAAGAATTGTTCTACCGGTGATGAGCATGCTCTACTTTTATTGGCATTGTCGGTGCATTGTAATATCAGTTTACGATGCTACTCTCAGATGGTTGGTCGGATAAGCTGTCCGATTCATGGTCTTGCGTTCATCGTCTTGCATGTGAAAGGTACGCCACCCTCCTGCTACGCATGTCTGAGCTTACTGATGCCGAAGTGTTTGTTAGCGATCCTATTTAGATTGTAAAAGGGACTCCTACGGAACCCTTGCCATCGATTTTATCTACATTGACCAATCATTTGGAATAGCGATGGCGTTTTGGAAGGAGTGCTGCGAGTTTAGATGTTCGATGACGGCTGTGTGGCGATCGCTTAGGTTGCAGTTTAGATTGCAGCTTCGCCCACAGTTCTGTTTTCTGTTTACTAATTGGGTTGGCGATTCTTGTCTAGCTGTTCAGGGATGTCCTAATAACTTGGATGCCACGGCTAACGTCCAACCGCACTGATTGAGGAGATTTATCATGCCGTCTACGCCGGTTCAATCTGCATCCAACGCTCCAGCGAATGATGCCAAACCTGTTGATACTAAACCTGCTGCCCAGGCTAAGAAAGAGCATCCTAGTGGCGATCGCCGCTTCAAAAAAATAGACATCGCCATGAAGCGCAACCAGTTTCGGGCCGACGCGCTGATTGAGGTGCTGCACGTTGCTCAAGAGGCCTTTGGCTATCTGGAAGAAGATACGTTAACGTATGTTGCCCGTGGACTTAAACTTCCCCTTAGCCGAGTCTATGGCGTAGCTACTTTCTATCATCTCTTTTCGCTGAAGCCTGGCGGGGCGCATACCTGCGTCGTCTGCATGGGAACGGCGTGCTATGTCAAAGGCAGCGGCAAGGTGCTTGAAGCACTTGAGCAAGAGTTGGGGCTAGAGGTTGGCGAAACTACGGCAGATGGCGAAATTTCGCTGCTGGCGGCCCGATGCTTAGGAGCCTGTGGCATTGCGCCTGCGGTTGTCTTTGATGGCAGCATAGCTGGCAAAGTGGAACCCGATACTGCGTTGGTCAAAGTCAAGGCTTGGGAAAATGATGTTGCTCAGTAGCCGGATGAATTGGAACGACGGTTCAATTTGTTCAACTCTAAAATTTATCTGCGGCATCAGCAATGCCAGGAAAGTGAGGGGGCGGTCTGTTTCGAGCCTCTCGGTGGCGATCGCTCCCGTCGTCCGGCTAGTCGCTAGAGTCGTCCCTACCGGTTATCCGCCTGCCCTAATTTACCTACCTCAATTAACTACCTCAATTTTACCCACCTTAATGAATAACAGATGCCCGAACGGTGTCTAATCCACCAGGAAGGAAGGAGATACTATGGATTTGGCAGAATTATTGAATGTTGCTGAAACTGAACGCAACCGACAAAAACAGATTCGCGTCCATTGCTGCACCTCAACCGGATGCCGAGCGGCTAACTCGGTAGAAGTGATGCGAAATATGCAAAATGCGGTGGAAGATGCCAATGTGGGCGATCGCATCGAAGTGGTCGGCGTGGGCTGTATGGGGTTCTGTGGGCGTGGCCCTCTGGTGCAAATTGATCCCGAAGAGACGCTTTATGAAGCGGTGACTCCAGAGGACGCGGACAGCATCATTAACGCCCTCAACGGCGGTGAGGCTACGGCTGTGAAAGGTAACATACAGCATCCTTTCTTTACGCGGCAGATGCGGATTGTTCGGAAACACAGCGGTAAGGTCAACCCTGAACGTATCGAAGAATATATTGCTGTGGGCGGCTACCAGGCACTCTACAAAGCCCTGTACGAGATGAATCCGGCAGATGTTGTTGACGAAATTACTCAGAGCGGGCTGCGCGGGCGCGGCGGCGGTGGCTATCCAACTGGACTCAAATGGGCGACGGTCGCTAAAATGCCGGGAGATCAAAAATACGTGATCTGCAACGGCGATGAGGGCGATCCGGGAGCATTTATGGATCGGAGTGTCTTAGAAAGTGATCCGCATTTAATCATTGAAGGCATGGCGATCGCAGGCTATGCGATCGGCGCTAACCACGGATACATCTACGTTCGAGCTGAATATCCGCTAGCCATCCAGCGCCTGCAAAAAGCGATTCAACAGGCCAAAAAATATGGATTACTCGGCAGCCAAGTGTTCGACTCTCCCTTTGATTTCAAAATTGATATTCGCATTGGTGCCGGAGCGTTTGTGTGTGGAGAAGAAACAGCGCTGATCCATTCCATTGAGGGGGCAAGGGGCAACCCCCGCCCGCGGCCGCCCTACCCGGCCCAATCCGGCCTACGAGACTGTCCAACATTGATTAACAATGTTGAAACGTTTGCCAACATCAGCCCTATTGTGACTCAGGGGTCTGACTGGTACGCCAGTATTGGCACCGAAAATAGTAAAGGCACTAAAATATTTGCCCTCACTGGTAAGATTTGCAATAACGGACTGATCGAGGTGCCCATGGGCATCACGCTCCGCGAAATTGTGGAAGAGATGGGCGGCGGCGTTCCCGATGGCGACGTGAAAGCCGTGCAGACGGGTGGGCCGTCCGGTGGCTGCATCCCGGCATCCTTACTGGATACGCCTGTTGATTATGACTCGCTAATGAAGGTTGGATCAATGATGGGGTCAGGCGGCATGGTCGTGATGGATTATTCAACTAGCATGGTTGAGGTAGCGCGATTTTATATGGAATTTTGTCGGGGTGAAACGTGCGGTAAATGCATTCCCTGCCGAACTGGCACGGTGCAGCTTTATTCATTACTCACCAAAATTCTGAACGGCGACGCTACCGAAATGGATATGGAACACATGAAGGCGCTGTGCCACATGGTCAAGGAAACCAGTCTGTGCGGTCTAGGGATGACGGCTCCTAACCCGGTGCTGAGTACCTTACGCTATTTTCCAGAAGAATATACAAGCTTGCTGCGGCAACCTGCTTATCTTAACGGTCATCAGCCTGAATCGAAGGCGATCGCCCCCTAGGGTCTGAGCCATTATCTGCGAGTTTGAGGGAGAACAACTATGTCAGTCAAAACGTTAACGATAGACGGAACAGCGATCGCCATCGAAGAAGGCAGCACTATCCTGCAGGCGGCGAAAGAAGCGGGCGTACCGATTCCAACGCTCTGCCATTTGGAAGGCCTGTCGGATGTAGGGGCCTGTCGGCTGTGTTTAGTAGAAATTAAAGGCATCCATAAGCTATTGCCTGCCTGTGTCACTGAAGTGGCGGAAGGGATGGAAATCGCAACGAATACTGAAAAACTGCAACACTACCGCCGCATGACGGTGGAATTATTATTTTCAGAAGGGAATCATGTCTGTGCCATCTGCGTGGCAAATAATAATTGCGAATTGCAGGATGTGGCAGTGCAGGTAGGGATGGATCACTCGCGGTTTCCTTATCGATTTCCCGATCGCGGCGTGGATATTTCCCATGAACGGTTTGCGATCGACCACAATCGCTGTATTCTCTGTACTCGCTGCGTTCGGGTCTGTGATGAAATTGAAGGGGCCCATGTGTGGGACGTGGCTGAAAGGGGCGCTGCCTGCTACATTGTCTCTGGGCTAAACCAACCCTGGGGTGCGGTGGATGCCTGCACGTCCTGCGGTAAATGTGTGGATGCTTGCCCAACCGGAGCGATTTTCCACAAGGGCGATACGACTTCAGAAAAAGTGGGCGATCGCACCAAACTCGAATTTTTGGTCACAGCACGGGAGAAAGGCGAATGGCTAAGATAAAATTTGCAACCGTATGGCTAGCCGGCTGTTCCGGCTGCCACATGTCATTTCTGGATTTAGATGAATGGTTAATTGAACTAGCCCAGCGCGTTGATGTCGTCTTTAGCCCCGTGGGGTCAGACCTCAAAGACTATCCCGACGGCGTAGATGTGTGCTTAGTCGAAGGAGCTGTCGCCAACGAAGAAAACTTGCAACTGCTCTACGAGGTGCGACGCAAAACCAAAACGCTGATTTCCTTTGGTGACTGTGCCGTAACAGCCAACGTTCCGGCTATGCGAAATATGATGGGCGGAGCCGATTCGGTGCTAAAGCGCGGTTACTTAGAACTGGGCGATGTCACCCCCCAGTTGCCCCATGAACCGGGAATTGTTCCTGAATTACTCGATCGCGTCGTCCCTGTCCACGAACTGGTTCCCGTCGAAATCTTCATGCCCGGCTGCCCGCCCTCGGCCGATCGCATTCGCGCCACATTGGAACCCTTGCTCAAAGGCGAAACACCCAAAATGGAAGGCCGCGACATGATTAAATTCGGATAAGTTCGGATCAGCCGAAACTGCATTGAGAGGCACTATGTCAAAAACCGTTATTATCGATCCCGTTACTCGTATCGAGGGACACGCTAAAATTTCTATCTATCTCAACGATGCTGGCGAAGTAGACGATGCTCGCTTCCATGTAGTGGAATATCGTGGCTTTGAGAAATTCTGTGAGGGACGACCCTTCACCGAAATGGCAGGGATTACTGCCCGCATCTGCGGCATTTGCCCCGTGAGCCATCTACTCGCCGCTGCCAAGACCGGAGATAAAATCCTGGCGGTCAAAATTCCTAAAGCGGCCGAAAAACTGCGCCGCATGATGAACTTGGCTCAGATTACCCAGTCTCACTCGCTGTCATTCTTCCATCTCAGCAGTCCTGATTTCTTACTCGGCTGGGACAGTGACCCGGCCAAACGCAATGTCTTTGGCTTGATTGCTGAACATCCAGATTTGGCCCGGGCTGGCATTCGACTGCGGCAGTTTGGGCAAACTATTATCGAACGGTTGGGCGCGCGCAAAATCCACGCCGCATGGGCCGTTCCAGGTGGGGTGCGATCGCCCTTGTCTGAAGAAAGCTGCCAATGGATTCGCGATCGCTTACCCGAATCATTTGATACGATTAGCACCGCCCTCAGCCTCTTCAAATCCTTACTCGACGATCAGCTTAAAGCCGAACTTGATATCTTCGGTGAATTTCCTTCCTTATTTATGGGATTAGTCGGCGACGATGGTCAATGGGAGCATTATGGCGGTCGCCTGCGCTTCACCGACAGCAGCGGCAACACTATCGCCGACGGACTCAGCGAAGACGACTACGCTACCTTCCTGGGCGAGGCGGTAGAAAAATGGTCGTATCTGAAATTCCCGTACTACAAACCAATGGGCTACCCTGATGGTATCTATCGGGTAGGGCCCTTGGCGCGGCTGAATATCTGTCGCTACATCGGTACGCCCAAAGCCGATCAGGAATTGAAAGAATTCCGCGATCGCGCCGGTGGTGTGCCCACCTCGTCCTTTATCTACCACTATGCCCGACTCATCGAAATTCTGGCCTGCTTGGAACAGATTCAGCGTTTGGTGGATGATCCTGATGTCCGATCAAGTCGGGTGCGAGCTGAAGGTGGCGTGAATGAACTAGAGGCGATCGGAGTCAGCGAAGCGCCGCGCGGCACGCTGTTCCATCATTACAAAGTAGATGAAAATGGACTGATCCAAAAAGTAAACTTAATTATTGCCACTGGACAAAATAACCTAGCCATGAATAAAACCGTTACCCAAATTGCCAAACACTATATCCACAGTAATGATATTCCTGAAGGATTCCTAAACCGTGTAGAAGCGGGTATTCGCTGCTTTGACCCCTGCCTTTCCTGCTCCACTCACGCCGCTGGGCAAATGCCATTACACATCCAACTAATGTCTTCCAAGGGTGAGATGCTCAACGAAGTCTATCGCTAGTAGTCTGCTTTTATGTGGCGCAATATCTGCAAGGGAGCATCGTTCAATCTCACTCAATCCCCGGTCTTTCCATTGTTCCTGTTAGCTCTTCAATATTATTATCCATGCGAGAGGTAAAATTATGTCTAAAGCAAATCTCTTTCTCTGCATGGGGTCAGCCTGCCACCAACTGGGTGTCTACGAGGTACTGCCCAAACTTCAATCGCTTATTCACGATTATGATCTCGAGTCAACGGTAGAACTGAAAGGCTCTTTTTGTCTTGAAGCCTGTAGCCACGGTATCGTTATGAAATTTGGCGATCGCGCGTTCATTGACATCAGCCCAGCCAACATCGAGACGATTTTTGTGAACGACATCTTACCTGAAATTCAGAATTCATTGACGCGATCGCACTAGGGGGCAGCAATGGCCGACTCGCAACACAATCATCTGTGGAAACTGCTGTGGGATCATGATCCCAATGGTTTGATTGTAGTAGATGCTAACCTCTATATTCGGTTGGTTAATCCTGCATTCTGCCGGATGTTTAAAGTGGATGAAACCGATGCGATCGGGCAGCCTGTCAGTGTCATTCTTGAAGACATTGAAGACTTTAGAGTATCTTGGGAAAAAGAGATTGTCATTCGCCGCGCTCGCGAATATTCCCAGCAAAATCTCTTTGTCAAGCAAGTCACCTTTCCCATCGAAGATGAGGGGATGATTGCCTGCACCATGGTAGATTTTAGCCATGAATTGGAACAACAGCGAGAACTCCAAAAGGTGAAACGTGAAACAGTCCGAAAAGTGAACGAAGTGGTTGATAATCAAATGAAAGTCGTGCAAGAAATTGCCGGATTGCTTGGGGAAACGACCGCAGAAACCAAAGTTAGCTTACTAAAAATCATCCAAATGCTTGAACAAGAAAGCCTCTAATGTGGTGGCGGTTGCTCCGTGTGTTTGCCAATTCTGCATGGGTGCATGTCACCTTTTTGCCCTCTCTCTAAACCTCTCTCCCAATTTCGGGCTACTAAGTACACACCAGTTGCCTATGATGTCTTTCAGCGCTGTTCGCCCCCTAAATCCCCCAATTCTGGGGGACTTCAACTCTAGTTTCCCCCCAGAATTGGGGGGATTAAGGGGG
>CAYSIR010000102.1:0-13635 GCA_964431105.1 uncultured Leptolyngbya sp.
ATCCTTCTCACAACAACCATTCTCACTTCACAACTCATTTAGGATTGCTATATATTTTGAAGGATATGATAGAGTTTGGATTATGATGGAGTTTGGATGGTGATGAGTACAACATTTAGCTCTTACTACGTTCTAATACTTGATTTCTATCTTTGCAGGTAACTTTTACTCGGCTCTCAATATCCGACTGGCATTGAGTACAGCCAACAGCGCAACTCCTACATCTGCAAATACCGCTTCCCATAGATTTGCTAGCCCGATCGCTCCCAATGCAATAAATAGTAGTTTAATGCTGAGGGCTAGGATGATGTTCTGCCAGACAATTCGACGGGTCTGATGGGCGATCGCGATGGACTGAGCAACCTTGGACGGTGCATCGGTCATCATGACGACATCGGCTGTTTCGATGGCCGCATCAGACCCTAGCCCCCCCATGGCAATGCCGACATCTGCACGGGCAATGACGGGGGCATCGTTGATGCCATCTCCGACGAAGGCGACGGGGTGACGGGCTGCGGATAAGATATGCTCTAGAGCGCTGACTTTATCTTCGGGGAGGAGTTCGGCTTCGTAGCGATCGATATTTAACTGATGGGCGATCGCAGCGGCAGCCTGTTGATTATCGCCAGTGAGCATAACGGTTTGAATCTGTTGCTGATGTAATGCTTGAATGGCAACAGCGGCATCTTTTCTAAGCTCATCTGCAATAAGAATACGACCGCTGTACTGTCCGTCAACGGCTAGATGGACTACTGTGCCATCCACCACGCCACCATCATGGGGAATACGTTCTTGGTGGAGAAGGCGATCGCTGCCTGCCAATACTCTGCGCCCCTTGATGGTGGCGCGAATGCCATGGCCTGCAATTTCTTCATAATTCTGAATGATGGATGAATCGACCTGATGACCGTAGGCTTGGCAAATAGACTGGGCAACTGGATGGTTTGACTGCGATTCCGCATGAGCTGCTAGCTCTAGCAGTTGCGCCTGGGACTGTCCGTTATAGGGCACAATGTCGGTCACGCGAAAGGTTCCCTGAGTCAGCGTGCCTGTTTTATCAAACACCACGGTCTTAACCTGGGTGAGTGTGTCCAAAAAGGTGGAACCTTTGACTAGGATGCCCTGCTTTGCAGCGGCACCAATGCCGCCAAAGTAGCCAAGTGGAATGCTGATGACCAATCCACAGGGACAGGAAATAACTAGAATGACCAGTGCCCGATAGGTCCAAACAGCAGCCGACCCCGACCACAGCAGCGGCGGCAACAGGGCGATCGCCAAGGACAGCGCCACCACTACCGGAGTGTAGTATCGGGCGAAACGGGTCATAAACTTTTCGGTTTCGGCTTTTTTATGGCGAGCATTTTCCACCAAGTCTAGGATGCGGGCAACGGATGACTGCTCGAATCGTTGAGTGACCTGCACGGTCAGCGAGCCGGATTGATTCACTGAACCGGCTAATAGGCGATCGCCCGCCTCGACCCGACGCGGCACTGATTCGCCAGTGAGGGCGGCTGTATCCACGAAGGAGGAACCCTCTAGCACTTCTCCGTCCAGCGGCACTTTTTCGCCAGGACGCACCACAATCTGCTCGCCCACGTTGACGGTGTTTGGTGCAACGGTGGTGATGATGCCATCACGGATTCGGTTAGCAGTGTCGGGGCGCACTTCGAGAAGGGACTGGATGGAACGTCGCGATCGCCCAACGGCTGCCCCCTGAGCCAATTCGCCAATTTGGTAGAATAGCATGACCCCGACCGCTTCCGGCAGTTCGCGAATGGCGATCGCTCCCAGTGTGGCGACGGTCATCAGGAAGTTTTCATCAAACACGCGCCCCCGCAGAATATTGCGCCCAGCGGTCGTCAGCACGCCCCAGCCGCAGATAAAGTAAGCAGGCAGCAACACCAGATACTCAGCTATTCCGCCAGGTGTTTGGCTCAGGGCATCGTGAAATAGAATGCCGATCGCTAGCAACCCAGCGGAAATGAGCGGACGCAATCCCTGGGGAGTGCTGGAGGTGCAGCCACAGTCCCCCTCTGCATCTGCGCGTCGGGGCTGGGGGGCGGCATCACAGCAGGAGGAGGGCTTGGGAGTGGGCTGGTCAGCGCTACAACAAGAATCTGTAGGGGGAGGGGAATCCGCGTGCGCTCCACCACCGGAGGTAGAACAGCTCGATGGGGCGTGGGTGTCGTGGGCAGACTGGCGACTGGGATGCTGAAATTCGCTGGATGCCGAATGAGGATGGGACATGGTGCTACCTGGGGCGATCGCTGAATACCTGAATAACTGTTCAGATATTTAGAATTGCCGTTGATTATAGCGCTGATCCAACGTGCGCACCATCTTTTTCAATGCGATTGCCAATAGATGACGCTAAGTGCTGATGTATTAAGCCGATGAAACTTGCATGGAGCAAGGCTTTCAAAAAAACTGCCTAACGCTGTCTCTATGAGCTAGAACCCTTGACATGCCAAGAATACAGGCGATTTAAGATTTACTTTGTCAATCAGCTCTAAGGGTCAGCTCATGGGTGGGTGGAGATGATTGGCGACAGTTTGGTAAAGGGTGACAATCTGCTCATCGGCGAGGGAATAGTAAACGTTGCGACCCTGCCGTCGATAGCAAACGAGCCGCTGCGATCGCAAGACTCGGAGTTGGTGGGATACGGCTGATTCACCCATTTTGACAATGGCAGCTAGGTCGCACACACATAGTTCTTGCTGGGCCAGAGCGGACAGCAATTTCAGTCGATGGGGATCGGACAACACGCCAAACAGCTCCGCCATGCGCTGCGCTCGGTCAGTGGTCAGCAATCCCTGCTGTACCTGCCGCACTCGGTCTAGATGCACCATTGAGCGATCGCAACTCGGTGCGGCAACCGTTGTCACGTCTGGGGTAGCGATGGCAGAATCAAAGGCGGGCTGTGGCTCAGTCATGACATTCTGTAAGCTTAACGATGTCTCTATGATACTGAGAATCATTACCATCCAAATAGCTGAGCCGTCCTCAAAGCTGGCAGCGGTCAGGAGGGTTGAGCGAGTTACAGCTTCATTCGTCGCTCCTGTGCAGACGGGAATACAGAGGGTCAATGAACCGTTTTCCTCTGCATTTAGATAGTTGGTAGTTTTCAATGGGTAAGGATTTTGGGTAGGCGACGCCTACCCAAAATCCTTACATAAATACCACTAAATAATTTAAGTAAACGCTGTATGGCGGGCAAAAACGAGAAGCCACGGGCAAACCGAAAATTTACGGCGACCGGTCTTAAAAACAGTCGCTGACTAAAATAATGCGGTGGTATGTCGGAATTTTGGGTATTGCAGGCGTTGTCTACACGACCCAAAGCCCTAACCAATGGACAATGACCAACAAGACTAGCCGTATGCGGATGAAAGGACTTGAACCTTCACGTCACGAGGACACTAGAACCTAAATCTAGCGCGTCTACCAATTCCGCCACATCCGCCTGTAGCCTTTTAATGGTATCAAACGTTGGTCAATCTGCGATCGCCTGTTACAAATTTTGCCGGATGAATATTGCCCAAGAAGCTGCCCAATGGATTCGATTATGATGCATAGAAGTGACAATAGGCGCAGCTATGATTCATGTGTCTTCCCTAACCTCTACAATCGCCCCTGCAATGGTAATGGCAGAACCCATTGCTCAGTATGGGGCACCTTCGCGCTGGATTGAGGTGCTGGTGGACTGCGCCTGGGCGCAAGGGCTTTATACCTATAGCGTACCGAGCGATATGCAGGTGAAGCCAGGCGACATTCTCAGCGTGCCGTTTGGGGCGCAGCAGGTAGGGGCGATCGCGCTGCGGTGGGTGGAGCAGTTGCCGCCAGAGCTAGACCGTGCCGCGGTGCGGGCGGTGGAGGATATTATCAGCGCCGAGTTCTTTCCCGATGGCTACTGGCAGTTGTTACAACAGGTAGCAGACTACTACCAAACACCGCTGATGCAGGCCATTCGGGTGGCGCTGCCGCCGGGGCTGCTAGGGCGATCGCAGCGACGCATTCGACTGAAGCCAGCGGCCATTCCTCCCGGTGGCGAGGAATTTTTATCGCCTATGGCCCGGCAGGTGCTAGAGGTTCTGCGTAAAACAGGTGACTATACTTGGGTGTACCTTCAGCGGCAAGTGCGAGGCGCTCATCGCGGACTGAAAGATTTACTCAGACGCGGTTGGGTAGAAAGTTATCTAGAGCATCCTACGCCGGTGCGTCCCAAACGACGGCAGGCGGTCACGCTGGTAAATGAGATGGGGGCAGATTCGCTTAGCGATCGCCAGCGCGAGATTCTGGACGTTCTGAAGCGGCGAGGCGGCGATCTATGGTTACAGGAGCTATTGCAAATCTGTAATACCAGTTCATCTACGGTAAAGACACTCGAACGGAAGGGTGTGGTAGTGCTGCAATCGCGGGAGGTGCTGCGAACAGTTTCGGGACGGCCGACTCCCGATCGCCCCCTTCCACTCACGGCGGATCAAGCAGCGGCGTTAGAGGTCATTCTCAACAGCAGGGGCGGCGATCGCATTTTACTGCACGGGGTCACAGGATCAGGTAAGACAGAAGTTTATCTGCAAGCGATCGCGCCAGTCTTAGAACGGGGGCAGTCGGCGCTCGTGTTGGTTCCCGAAATTGGTCTAACTCCGCAGCTTACCGATCGGTTTCAGTCTCGATTTGGCGAACGGGTACGAGTTTATCACAGCGCCTTATCTGATGGTGAACGCTATGATACCTGGCGGCAAATGCTCAGCGGCGAATCTCAGGTTATCATCGGTACGCGATCGGCAGTGTTTGCACCACTGGTAAATATTGGACTGATTGTACTGGATGAAGAACATGACGGCAGCTTTAAGCAAGATCAGCCCGCCCCCTGTTACCATGCGCGCACGGTGGCACAGTGGCGATCGCAGTTGGCCCACTGTCCGCTGATTTTGGGATCTGCAACTCCCTCCCTAGATAGCTGGGTAGCGGTGCATCAACCCGAAGTAAATTTATCTGATTCTTTGCCGGGGCGATCGCACTACTTATCCATGCCGGAGCGCGTGCAGTCCCGACCGATGCCAACGGTGCAAGTTGTCGATATGCGTCAAGAGTTTCGCAATGGCAACCGATCTATCTTCAGCCGCCCGCTACAAATTGCCCTAGAGGAACTCATTGATACTGATCAGCAGGCACTCTTGTTTATCCATCGTCGCGGACACAGCACCTTTGTCTCCTGCCGCAGTTGCGGTTATGTTATGGAATGCCCTCATTGTGATGTATCGCTAGCGTACCATCAACCCCATGCCAATGCTGATGCTACCCTGCGCTGTCATTACTGTGGCTATGGGCGATCGCAGCCCGATCGCTGTCCAGCCTGTGGCTCTACTTACTTCAAAAATTTTGGCAGCGGTACGCAGCGAGTTATGCAAGAACTACAGCGCCACTTACCAGAACTGCGGTTTCTACGGTTTGATAGCGACACCACCCGCACCAAAGGGGCCCATCGCACCATCCTGACCCAGTTTGCCAAGGGTGAGGCAGATGTATTGGTCGGCACACAGATGTTAACCAAGGGAATTGATTTACCTCAAGTGACGCTAGTGGGCATCGTAGCGGCGGATGGTGTGCTGAACTTGGCAGACTATCGCGCCAGTGAGCGGGCATTTCAAACCTTAACCCAGGTGGCAGGGCGAGCCGGACGGGGCGACCAGCCGGGGCGCGTTATTTTGCAAACCTACACGCCTCAGCATTCAGTGGTTGAAGCCGTAGAGCAACATAACTTTTCAGCATTTATCGAAGCCGAACTACAGCAGCGTTTAGGCTTAACATATCCACCTTACGGACGGCTAGTGCTACTGCGATTTAGCAGTCCCGACGCAGCCGCAGTTAAACAAACAGCAGAACAGTTTGCTGACTTAATTCAAGATAAATTGGATAACTGGGAATTGCTAGGCCCAGCCCCTGCCGCGATCGCCCGTGTCGCTCGTCGCTATCGTTGGCAAATCCTATTGAAGGGTGCGATAAACTTACCCATTCCTGACTTGCAACAGGTGCGATCGTACTGTCCCCCATCCGTTAGCCTGACCATTGATGTCGATCCACTCACTATTTTATAGCTTTACAGCCGCAGATACAGTCAGATTGTCTAGAAAAGGATTAGCTAAAATCCTGCTCACAATCCAAGTCAGATTGCTAGGTGCATAGGTCTGTACTCAGATAATCTAAGAAGTTTTTGGCGATAATTCACAGGCAGAGATAGGGTTGCTGATTATGCTTTTGGGGTATCCTTGTCCGGATTTGGGAGGATTAAGCCCTGACGTTCTATGCCTAAAGTTATTTCCATTCACTCATACCGTGGCGGCACCGGAACGTCTACTATGACCGCCAACCTTTAACATCAATATTCCTAGCTATCTTATCCAACCGCGAATTCCTTGTCCATCGATATGCAGCGATGGCTTTAGCGCAACAGAAAAGCAGTGCCGCAATCCCAGTCTTGCGTGAAGCACAAACCCATCCAGACCCGTTTTTTCACCAATCAGCAGCAAATGCATTAAACCAGTTTGGAGTTTTGTAGAACAAGACGCAGCAGATTGTCCTGAACTTATACAGATTATATCAAGTCCTGCTGAATGGCCAGTGTTGGGAAATCCTGCATTGAATCCCCCGCTGCGCCGCTCCCTTGGTTTGGTAAGGGGGCTATCAACTCTTGGGTTCCATTTCCCATAATCAATTGTGGGTTTAATCGGACATGATATTACCTGATGGCTAATCCGACTGCGGCTGCACTAGACACTTAGAGGGCGATCGCCCTCAGCCAACCGCCTCCACCATTAAACAGGGTCAACCCCGGTCTATGCAAATCCCGCATCGAGCTGATGCACAATAAACATGACGAAAGAAAAAATGTAATTGAGGCTACTAAATTTTATTTCGATCGCCCTTAATCTGCAATCAGCATCATCGCTAAGCAATGGATAGTATCGTGTAGGTGTTATCCAAAGGTAGCGATCGCGCAAGTTGTATTCTATAGCTGAGTTGTAGAAGGCTAGGGAATCCCCTAACCCTCTAGATTTTAGGTTTACATTTGGCCTTGAAACCTATTCCCTAGAGTAAATCACGGTGGTTCCCCAGGTTGTCCTTCAGCAACAAAACGTTATCGAACCTGACATGACGTTACTCATGAGGCAAGTATGGACGCAGTTAGTACATCAACTGCTAAGCTGAATAAGTTTGAGCGATTTAAAGCCGAAAAAGATGGACTAGCGGTTCAAAGTGAGCTAGAACAGTTTGCTCAGATTGGCTGGGAGGCGATGGATAAAACCGACCGTGACCATCGTCTTAAGTGGCTAGGAGTCTTTTTTCGCCCCGTTACTCCGGGAAAGTTTATGCTAAGGATGCGGCTCCCCCATGGACTGATCACCGGTAGCCAATTATCCTTACTTGGCAGAATTATCCAACGGTATGGAGAAGATGGCAGTGCAGATATTACAACCCGCCAAAATCTTCAGCTTCGCGGTATTCGGCTAGAGGATATTCCTACGATCTTCAATCAGCTTGAATCCGTTGGGCTGACCTCGATTCAGTCGGGAATGGACAATGTCCGCAATATTACGGGATCGCCCGTAGCAGGTATTGATGCAGGTGAACTGATCGATACTCGTGAACTGGTGCAAGCTGTTCAAGATATGATCACGAACCATGGTAAAGGAAATCCTGAGTTCACAAATCTTCCCCGTAAGTTTAATATCGCGATCGAGGGAGGGCAAGATAATTCTGTCCATGCCGAAATTAATGATATTGCCTTTGTGCCAGCGTTCCGCGATGGCGAATTTGGTTTTAACGTGCTAGTCGGTGGTTTTTTCTCGGCTAAGCGCTGTGAGCCAGCTATCCCGCTAGAGGCCTGGGTGCCGCCATCGGATGTTGTTGCCGTTTGTCGAGCCATTTTAGAGGTGTTTCGCGATCGCGGTTCCCGTGCCAATCGTCAGAAGTCACGGTTAATGTGGCTGATTGATGAAATGGGATTGCCGCCGTTTCGCCTGGCAGTCGAGCAACAGTTAGGGCGATCGCTCTTGAGTGCGGCCCCGGAGGATGAGATTAACTGGGATAAGCGGGATCACATCGGTGTTCATCCACAAAAACAGGCCGGATTTCACTATGTTGGTCTGCATGTGCCCGTTGGGCGGCTCTATGCCAATGATATGCTCGAACTTGCTCGCATCGCAGAAGTCTATGGCAGCAATGAACTGCGATTGACGGTTGAACAAAATATCATTATCCCGAACGTATCCAACGCTCGATTATCGTCGCTGTTGCAGGAACCGTTGATTCAGTCTCGGTTTTCAGTACAGCCCGGTGTTTTATCTCGCTCGCTCGTCTCTTGCACCGGCGCACAGTTTTGTAGCTTTGCCTTAATTGAAACCAAAAGTCGAGCGATGGCGCTGGTGAAAGAACTGGAGACCGAATTAGATATGCCGCGATCGGTCAGGATTCATTGGACTGGCTGTCCTAATTCCTGTGGGCAACCCCAAGTTGCCGAAATTGGTTTACTGGGAACCAAGGCTCGGAAAGATGGAAAACCCGTTGAAGGGGTTGATATTTATATGGGCGGCAAAGTAGGTAAGGATGCCCAACTGGGGCAATGCGTGATGAAAGGAATTCCCTGTGATGACCTCAAAGCCGTACTGGCCAATTTACTGATTCAGCAGTTTGGTGCCGTTCCTCGCGCTTCTGCTTAGTTTCGGATAAGTATCAGTTCTGAATCTTGTGATGACGATGCCTGAAGCCGTCGTTACAGTTTGTCGATGCGATCGCAAATTCGCTTAATGGCTGACAGTTGAACTTTAGTTAATGAGTAGAGAACAATAATGTTCCTAGTAGAATTGGTGACTAAAGCAACACAAGGGAGATACAAAATTCTTCACTTGACTTGGTTTGCTTTTTTTCTATCTTTTGTTGTTTGGTTTAACTTTCCTCCTTTTGCAACTACCATCGGGCAAGACTTTGAATTGTCTGCTGCTCAGCTTGGCACGATTGGTCTATGTAACGTTGCGCTGACAGTTCCAGCCCGTATCATCATCGGAATGCTGCTGGACAAGTATGGCCCTAGGCTGACCTATTCGCTGCTGCTGATCTATGCTGTTATTCCCTGTCTGATCTTTGCAACAGCCCAAGATTTTAATCAGCTTGTGATCGGTCGTCTGCTGATGGGAATTGTGGGTGCAGGATTTGTAATTGGTATCCGCATGACGGCCGAATGGTTCCCTCCCAAAGAAGTCGGAACCGCAGAAGGGATTTACGGCGGTTGGGGTAATTTTGGCTCCGCTTTCTCAGCATTTACGATGGTTATCTTTGGCTTGGGTCTAGCGTTCCTACCTGGAGCATTCCAGTTTCCAGAAAACGAAGCATTTCGCATTCTCTTATTTCCTGCCTTTCAGACAGATATTTTAAACTGGAGAGCGGCGATCGCAAGTTCTGGTATTATTGCAGCACTGTACGGCTGTTTCTACTACTTTAATGTTTCCGATACGCCGCCTGGCCGCACCTATCAGCGTCCTCCCAGCGCTCGCGGCATTGAAGTTACTAGCATTCGTGACTTTTGGTTCCTAATGGTTATGAATGTGCCCCTGACTGCGATCTTGATGGTGTTAGCCTGGCGCTTGCATCGGGTTGGATTCCTCACTGCTGGAGGCATGGGGTTAGCCATTGCTCTCTTATTCGGGCTGTATCTGTTTCAAGCTTACAACTGCTGGGCAGTCAATAAAGATTTGTTAGCAGGTCACAAGCGTTATTTACCCGAGGATCGCTATAAATTTAAGCAAGTCGCCATCCTCGAGCTGACCTACATCGTTAACTTTGGTTCAGAGCTAGCGGTTGTCACTATGCTACCTGCCTTTTTTGAAGGTACGTTTGGACTAGATAAAGCAACAGCCGGAACGATTGCAGCAAGCTATGCTTTCATGAATCTGATGTCTCGTCCTGGTGGAGGGCTGATTTCTGACCATCTCGGCAGCCGTAAGTGGACGATGGTTATTTTGACCGCAGGTATGGGTATTGGCTATCTGATGATGAGCCAGGTTAATGGGAGTTGGTGGTTACCTGCGGCTGTTATCCTGACGATGCTGTGTTCTTTCTTTGTCCAGTCTTCTGAGGGTGCAACCTTTGCTATCGTGCCGCTTGTGAAACGTCGTATTACCGGGCAGATTGCTGGCAATGTTGGCGCATACGGAAACGTTGGTGCCGTTGCTTATCTTACAACTCGTCTACTGTTTGTTGATGCTTCGACAGCGGCTAGCGCTGATGGGGCAGCCAATATGGCGATGGTTAATGCGCAATTTTTCCAAGTTCTGGGAATCGCAGGGCTGATTGTGGCGTTTCTCTGTATATTTTTCTTGGAGGAACCCCAAGGATCTTTTGCAGAATTTCATGAGGGTGAAGAAGGTCATGTTTATCCTTCTGCAACAGAGGAGCGATCGGCCCCAACCATCTAGGCTCGTTGAAGATAGCAATTCTATGGCAGTAAGAGGGTTGATTAGGACGCTATGAGGGGATGGATTCCAGCCTGCATGAGAATGACGACTGAAGTTTTTCTAACTTACCCGTCCATTGCTATATGAATTGTGAACGGGTTTTGTAATCCCTCTTTTCGTATGGCTTATCCATAATCGCGAGTTACGATGTCCATTGATGGAGTGGCGGGATTGTACAGACTTTCTCCTACTCCATCCTAGGCTCAAGTGTAAGGTGATGTTTCCAGATTGTTTCATGATCGGCAACGATTCTTTAAGTCACTGATCGGCTTCAGTAAGCTCTGTAAACGCGACTTGTGCAAAACTCCTATGATTTGCGTAGTCCTCTGTTGGTAAGGATGTTGGCAGATGTGGGCGTTGTCCACATCTGCCAACATCCTTACATGAATACCACTACCTGATTTGAAAACTATCGTATTCTTGATGTGAGAGATACGCAATGTGAAATGATAGCAATTTTTCGCGATTTTGAATGACCTGTGATTTTAGACAGGTATTATGATTCACAACTCTTCTCTATCACTCATAAATTCCAGATAAAAATTGCAACTATAAGACTGCAATTCAGAGATTAAACACATTTGATTAGTTGGCTAGGTGGTCTACCGATGACAGACATAACGAAAACTCTTTGTCCATACTGTGGCGTTGGTTGCGGGCTTGAAGTAACACCTCCGGCTCGGCCCGGCAAAGCAACTCATCGAGATAGTCAAGGAAATCCTATCTGGAAAGTTATGGGCGATCGCTCTCATCCGTCTAGCTTAGGGCAGGTTTGCGTGAAAGGGGCGACGGTAAGCGAAGCTCTAGATAAGAGTCGATTAAAGTATCCGATGATGCGCGAGTCCTTGGATCAGGCATTTCAGCGAGTTAGCTGGGATGAGGCGTGCGATCGCATCGTTCAGGAAATTCAGCAGATTCGCGCTACCGACGGAGCCGATGCTATCTGTATGTATGGTTCGGGTCAGTTTCAGACCGAAGATTACTATGTTGCCCAAAAGCTAATGAAAGGCTATCTGGGAACCAATAACTTTGATGCAAATTCCCGGTTGTGTATGTCATCGGCCGTGGCTGGTTATATCCAAAGCTTTGGTTCAGATGGGCCGCCCTGCTGCTATGATGATCTAGAAAAAACAGATTGTGCCTTTTTAATTGGAACGAATACGGCTGAATGTCATCCTATTGTATTCAATCGGTTACGAAAATACCACAAGCGCAACCGCAAGGTAAAAATGATTGTGGTTGATCCGCGCCGAACCCAAACGGCAGAAGTCGCCGATCTACATCTGGCGATTCGCCCTGGAACTGATATTGATTTGATGAATGGCATTGCCCACCTTTTATTGCAGTGGGGAGCGATCGAATCTGTATTTATTGATGAATGTACACGAGGTTTTACGGAATATGCTGAAGTTGTGCGGCATTATCCGCCTGGTTTAGTGGTTCGCACCTGCGGCATTCGGCTGGATGAATTGGAGCAGGCAGCGCGATATTGGGCACAGTCGAAGCGAGTTTTATCTCTTTGGTCAATGGGGTTAAACCAATATGCTGAAGGAACAGCAAAGGTTCGTACGCTGATCAATTTACATCTCATGACGGGAAATGTAGGTAAACCAGGAGCTGGGCCGTTCTCCCTGACTGGCCAACCCAACGCTATGGGTGGACGAGAGGCTGGCGGTTTATCTCATATTTTGCCAGGATACCGCTTGGTAAAAAATCCAGAGCATCGACAGCAGGTTGAGCAGTTATGGAACTTACCTGCGGGGCAGATTTCACCCAAGGTGGGGCGATCGGCTTGGGAGATAATTCGGGGCTTAGAAATGGGAGAAGTAAAGCTACTGTGGATTGCAGCAACCAACCCAGCCGTCAGTATGCCTGACCTTGAGCGCACTAAGGCGGCTCTGCGGCGATCGCCCTTTACCATTTACCAGGATGCCTACTATCCTACTGAAACCGCTAACTATGCCCACCTGCTGCTGCCTGCTGCCCAGTGGGGCGAGAAAACAGGAACCATGACCAACTCCGAACGTCGGGTGACGCTTTGTTCGGCGTTTCGTGAACCGATTGGGCAGGCTCGCCCTGACTGGGAAATTTTTGCAGAGATAGGATGTCGGCTGGGTTTTGAAGCCGCGTTTTCGTTTCAATCCTCGGCGGCAGTTCATGCCGAATTTGTGGAATTTACTCGCGATCGCGTTTGTGATATGACGGGTATTAGCTACAGGCGTCTGCAACAGGATGGGCCGCTGCAATGGCCGTTACCGGATCATGCCGAAATTGATGACATGGGGCGATCGCAGCCATCTGGAAAACGCCTTTACACTGATTTGCGATTTCCAACCTCAGACGGTCGGGCCCAGTTTGCCGCATTTCATGCCAACGGCCTTGCGGAACCGACTGACCCTAACTATCCGCTGGTGCTGACCAACGGCCGCCTGTACGGACATTGGCACACCCAAACCCGTACTGGTCGCATTGAGAAAATTCGCAATATGCATCCTAATCCGTTTTTAGAAATTCATCCTAGGGATGCCGGTAAGCTGAATATTGATGATGGGGCATGGTTGGTAGTGCAATCGCGGCGAGGCCAGGTACGACTGCCAGCTAAGATCACTAAAGCGATCGCTCCTGGTACTGTCTTTATGCCGATGCACTGGGGCGAATTGTGGGGTAAGCAAACAGAAGTGAATGCCTTAACCCATGATGCGGCCTGTCCAGTGTCCCTAGAACCAGAACTAAAAGCCTGCGCAGTGAGTGTATCACCTGTTCCGTCTACTGAAAAGGTGATAGGTGAATTGGAAGCGATCGCTTCCAATTCACCTATTTGAGCGATCGCGTTAGGGTCATGAGATCATTTGGTACTGCGGCTATATCTAAATCGGGGCTGCTGAAAAGTTAAAAACATAGCTATATCAAGGGTTACAGGCGATTTTCCAAAAAAAATGGTACAAAGCTAAAATCGCTAAAAGCATTGATTTTTCGTTCAATATGCTCAAAACACCTCGCACAAAATTTGGATAAAAATGCCTGAAAGCCCCTCATAGCAATCGATCTAATTTTTTCAGCAAGCCCTAACTATAGCAATCCTAAATGAGTTGTGAAGTGAGAATGGTTGTTGTGAGAAGGA
>CAYSIR010000103.1:0-13526 GCA_964431105.1 uncultured Leptolyngbya sp.
GTGTGTTTTGGTACAGCCATGCCGCCTATTCTGTGACAAATGTGCCGATACTAATCAATGCGTCGGCTTCCGGCACCGTCACAGGTCGCGCAAAGAAGTAGCCTTGACCAAATTCGCAGCGCAGTTCCCGCAGCAGATGGACGTGTTCGAGGTTGTCGATGCCTTCAGCAACCGCTTGGATGCCAAGTTGATGACTCAAGGAGAGAATGGTTTGCACAATGCGATGATTCCGTCCGCTATGCTGCATCTTGTGTACAAAGGAGCGATCGACCTTGAGAATATCGACGGGGAGTTGGTGCAGATAGCTGAGGGATGAATGCCCGGTGCCGAAATCGTCAATGCTAATGTTGATGCCGTGGTCTTTGAGTTGATACAGAAGGGTCAAACTATCGCTGATGTTATCCATCAGCATACTTTCGGTAATTTCAAACGTTAGACGGCGGCTGTCGATGCCAGTATCGTTCAGAATCCGCTGCACATCTGGCAGTAAGTTGGGATCGCGCAAATCCACGACGGATAGGTTCACGCTAATTTTTAATGAACGATTGGGAAATTGTCGATTCCAGGTGGCAAGCTGCCAACAACTGGTTTCTAGCACCCAGCGATCGAGGGCACAAATTAGGCCAGTTTCCTCAGCGATGGGAATGAAGTCATCAGGATAAATGCGGCCGCGGGTGGGATGGTTCCAGCGAACCAATGCCTCGAAGCCGTTGAGGGTGAGCGTATTGAGGTCAACGATGGGCTGATAGTAGACGGCCAATTCTTGATGGGCGATCGCACGGCGCAGGTCATTTTCCAGATGCAGTCGTTTGATGATTTGCAGGTGCATCTCGCCATCAAAAATTTCGTACCGCGATCGCCCTTTGGCTTTGGCTTGGTAGAGGGCAATGTCGGCATCTCGCAGTAAATCCGATGCTTCCGTGTATTGAACATCACCCATGACAATGCCAATACTGGTGCTGAGGTTAATGTCGCGTTCATCTAGGAAGAGGGGCGATCGAAACATCTCCAGAATTTGATTAGCCACCCGAATCGCTACTGAATGATCGGCTTGGGGAACCACCACCACAAATTCATCGCCCCCCAGTCGGGCAATCAGATGGGTTGGATCAATGGCGGCGCTGAGGGTTTGGGCAACCGTAATTAGCAATTGATCGCCTGCCAAATGCCCCAGGCTGTCGTTAACGACTTTGAAGCGATCGAGGTCAAGAAACAAAACGGCGAAGTCATATTGCCGGGTGCGCTGAGCGTGGTGCAGAATTTGCGCCAGTTGCTCCATCAAAAGCTGACGGTTGGGCAAATCGGTGAGAGAGTCGTGCAGGGCATTGTAAATCAGGCGTTCTTCGGCCCGCTTGCGATCGCTCACGTCTAGTATCAGGGTGTCCCATACAATCTCGTTCGAGGCGCGACGGGCGGGTTGCCCCATGGCTTGCAGCCACTTGAGCTGTCCAGAAGGCGTGGTGATTCGCCATTCACACTGCCACGGTTGGAGCAATCGAGCCGATTCTGCGATCGACTGCTGCACCAGCGCCACATCATCAGGGTGGATCATCTGCCAAAGGCAATCGGGACTGTGTTGAATGTCATCGCTGGTAAGTTCCCAAATGTGTGAGCAACCGGGACTCATGTAAGTAATCCTATCTGTACCATCGGCGCACAGCACGTATTGCAGAACGGCTCCCGGCAGGTTGGCCGCCAGGTTTCGGAAACGGGTTTCGCTCTGTTGCAGGGCTGCTTCGGTGCGTTTGCGATCGCTAATGTCCAGCACCAGCCCATCCCACAAAATACTATGATTCGAGAGGCGACGAGTGCGGGCGGCCG
This sequence comes from uncultured Leptolyngbya sp., assembly GCA_964431105.1. Classification (GTDB taxonomy): domain Bacteria; phylum Cyanobacteriota; class Cyanobacteriia; order RECH01; family RECH01; genus RECH01. The sequence continues at coordinate 1,822 of CAYSIR010000103.1, forward strand.
ATTTCAGCCACTTTTCTTGCCCAGATGGAACGATAATGCGCCATTCATAAGACCAAGGCGACAGGGTTTCCGCCGATGCGAGGAGCGAGGCTTGTAGGGCTTCGCGGTCGTCAGGATGCACCGCTTCCCATAGGAGTTGGGGCTGGGCTGCCTCTATTTCCCAGACATCGTGACAGCCTGCACTAACGTAGGGCATGGAATAGCGCCCATCGGGATGCAAAATGTAGCGGAACAAAACGCCGGGCATATTTTCAGCCAGGTTTTCTAAATTTTCTTGGGCCTGTTTGCGATCGCTAATATCTTGAATGGTGGCGATCGCGTAGCCAATATTACCCATGGCGTCTCGAATGGGAACCGCCGCGATCGAGAGCGGAATCGAACGGTTGTCGCCACGCAGTTCAAACAGTTCAGATTGCCAATTTTCGCCACGCAAACTGCGAAGAACAATACTGTCCCGCAGGGAATAGGTATCGTGAGTTACGCTGTGGTGCAGTTCACAGTCAACCGTCCAGGCCAGATCAGCGATCGCAGCAGCAGCGGCTTGAGACGCATTCTGAGCGGTTGCTTGCGATTCAGCAGCGGAACGAAGGCTGATCGATAAACCTGACGAAGTTGTCTGAATCGTATGGTTGGCTGGACGCAGGAGCGATCGCCCGGCTGAGTTAATGTACACCGCTTGACCATTCGGTTCATAGACCACAACGGCGATCGGCAGCGCCTCCAAAAATCTAGACAGCCGGGATTCACTATCTTTCAGCGCTTGATTCAGGGCTTGCAGCCGATTAAACGACCCGTTAAGCTGAGCCGTCATCGCCGTAAACGAATCGGCTAATTCAGCCACCTCCTGAATGCGGCTGGTGTGGAGCGGGTGTTCAAAATGCCCATCTGCCACTTTTTTGGCCGCCTGATTGAGTTGCCGCAGCGGCCGACTTAGCCAGCGCGCCGTTAGCACACTAGAGTAAATGGCTAACACCAGTGCCATCGCACACAACAGCAGAGTCGTTCGGGTATTAGCGTAAATTGCAGATAAAAAATCACGCTCTGGCACTACCACGATGGTCAGCCAGTCTAGCCCGTATTCATCGGTGTATGGAGCAACTTCGACAAAGTGACGCTCGCTGTGGAGCATGATATCGATTTGCTGCGCCGTTGTAACCTGACTCAGTCCGCCAAGTTCTTCTGAGATGGCCTGTGTGGTTGCGGAAAGATGCGGATCGTCACTATCATCAACCTGAATCCGCTGGGTTTCGCCCGTGCCGCTGATGATGAAGGCTGGCAGTTCTGAGCTAGCCACCAATGCCCCCGATCGCTCGATGATAAAAGTCTGACCGCGATCGCCAATTTCAAGACCGCCTAAGAAGTCACTGAGCGCATTCAGCGACAAATTATTGCCCAATACCCCCTTCAGTTCGCCATCTTCGCGATGTACTGGAACACTGGCAGGAATGTCGATACTGGGAGTCACTTGCAGAGCAAAAATCTCACCCCAGGTGAAGGTATCAGCCTCACGGGCAGCGACATACCACGGTCGTTGGCGAATATCGATAAAGCCGTCAATATTGAAACGTTTTTCGCCAATTTGTCCCGATTCATCGACGGTAAAAACATTCGCAGGGGCCGGGGGGCGTTCTCGTTGAACGGTGATGAACGAACCGTCCGCTAGCCGTTGGGCCGCGATAAATCGCCCTTGGCTGCTGCCGTAGTAAATAACGCTGAGGGTGTCAAATTGCTGAAGCTGTTGCCAAAAGTGCTGGTGAAGTTGAGCTAAATCATCATCAGAAATGCGATCGCTCCCCATCAGGTCAAGGTTGATGCGGTTGACGAGATGTGAGGTCGATAGCTCACTGGCCAAGTGCTGCTGAATCCGAGCAGAAACGTCTGACAGAATTTGATTCGCGAGATCATGAACAGCGTGGCGACCATTGCGAAATGATAGCCAACCCGTGATGCCAACTGCTAGCGAAATCTGGATGACAAATGGCAGAACCAACACCCAGCGGAGTGGAATTTTGCGAAGTGGCTGTTGCATTGAAGACATGATTCCGATCGCTAGAGCAGGTTGAAACCGGATGGAGGGGTCTACGATTAGGTGCTAAGCAGATGGCTTATCAACATCATGCCAGATTGTTAGTGAAGGCTGAGTGAAGGCGGCGAAACCAGGATCTCCCTCCCACTAGCTGGGCTACTAAGTACACACGCCTATGATGTTTTTCAGCGCTGTTCGCCCCCTAAATCCCCCAATTCTGGGGGACTTCAACTCTAGTTTTCCCCAAAAATTGGGGGGACTAAGGGGGGCAGTGCAGCAGTTTGTAGGAAGCACTGGAGATGCGTGTACTTAGTAGCGCTGAGTAGCACTAGCTGGATCAGAGATGTGAATTTAGCAAGGCTGGAGTTGACTGAGGAGGATAACCATTTCATCGATCGCCTGCCTAACCGCCCCGATAGACAAATTTGGATCGTTAACCAAGATGCTAAACACAATCGGGTCATAGTTGGGTGGATCGAGATACCCCGATAGCGATACTGCATCCCGCAGGGTTCCGGTTTTTCCCCACATACGACCCGCCACAGCGGTGTTTTGGAAGCGACTTTGCAGGGTGCCGTTCTGTCCGGCGATCGCTAAACTGTCTCGATACACTTGAGCGTGGGGCGATCGCGCCATGCCTTGCAGGGTATCCACAATGGCGGCTGGGCTAACAAAATTTTGCCGAGATAAGCCCGACCCATCCGCCAGCCGAAAACTACTGGATGAAACCCCCATCACGGCTAAGACGGCCGCGATCGCATCGGAACCGGCTTGCAGCGCAGACAATCGAGCGCGATCGCCATTTTCGACAACGGCTATCTGTCGTAGGATGGCTTCGGCATAAAGATTGGTACTGTTGCGGTTGGCTTCGGTAATCAGGGTTTGCATCGGAGCCGATTCAACGGCTGCAATTTCGAGAGATAAATCCGGCGCAGAAGACTGCACTACCTCAGTTTGCCCGACCCGAATGCCCTGCCCAATCAAAATTTGCTGGAATCGCTGCAAAAAGCGATCGCCCGGATTCGTCACCGCCACCGCCGATAAATCCGGCGCAGCCCCCGCCCAAAGCTGACCCTCAATGAACATTCGCGGTTGGTTCATGTCCCGCCCCACCCAAATATATTCCGACTCAGTGCGCGGCACCGTGCGGGTATAGTTCTCCACTTGCCAGCCGGCCGCATCGATGGGGTTCTCCCATTCCATCCGCAGCGGTTGCCCAACGGCTTGCGGGTACAGATTCACGCCGATCGCATTTTGGTTGAGGATAAGGCTATTGGTTGGCGCGCCATATCCTGCCTGCAAATCATTCACGTCCCAGCTTGGGCTGACCTGTTCGCCCTGAAAATAGGAATCATCGCCAATTAACCAGTCAATGTTCGTCACCCCCTGTTGGCGGATCTGCTGCGCTAGGTTCAGCAGTTGGGTATCGGTGAGGCTAGGGTCGCCGCGCCCCACTACCCGCAAAATTACGGGACTATTGGGATCGGTCGCGCCCATTTGGTAAACCGAAGTGCGGATGCGATGGTCGGGGCCAAAGCGCTGGAGGGCGGCCGCTGTCACCAGTACCTTGGCATTAGACGCGGGTACGAATCGGCGATCGCCATCATCGTTGTACAGCGTTTGCACCGGCCGACCGGAGTGCAAAAACAGGGTTGATTCTGGCGCTAGCGTTTCCACTAATACGCCCCACTGCGAGCCGCCCGATCGCTGGGTAATGCGGCGAAGTTGGTCATTCACCTGAACCGGGCAAACCTGAGCGATCGCTGGGTTCGCAACCAACAATGCCCCAAGAGCCGCCATCCAGACGCCGTGTTTGGGTTTCAGCATAGTCTGAAGAATCCTTGGTGTAGAAATGCTGTGGGTCTACAGCTTTTCATCCATGGGCTGACAGAATGGCTCCAGCCCAATTTTGGAAACGTAGATCGCCACAATCGTAACTAGCGGACTGGGTAGCCCAGTCACTTCAGCGAGCGATCGCACCCACTCGGCTAACGTCTCAGCTTTAGAGAGGCTATCGCGCAAGGACGGTTCGCAAATTTTGGCCCGCCATCGCTTTACAAATCCATTCAGCCATCGATCCGATGCATCCGGTTCATGCCCGGCCTGAATGGCCAGCGCGATCGCCGCATCTTCGAGATTTCCTTCACAATCATCGAGCATATCCAGGGCTTTGGTGGCTCCTGCATCGCTGGCTAATTCTGCTCGATATTCCAAAATATCCACTGCCGTAACCGTAATCATGGGTTTTGCTCCAATGCCGTGCGATCGCGCTGCCCTAATTGTTCTGTGCTAACCGGTTCCGCGCTAACTTTTGATGCTAATCCTACCAATATGTTCTAAGCTCAGAGTTCTGATTCACAATATTGACAAGGGCTGCAACCCAAGGGTGAAAAGTCAGACGGGTTGACCAATAATTGGTTGACCAATGATGGGTTGACCAATTTTGACCAATAATGATGGGGTAGTGCGATCGGGTTTCTTAACCCATTATTACCGCTAACGTTAGACTCCAATCCCAAGCATTTTAGTACCGCCTAGACTCGATGTTAGATTCGTGTCGTTTTTTCTAGTGTTCTAGCATCGAGAGATAATTCACAGCCCTGATTGATTGAGGCAATGGATGACCATGCAGGTTGAATTCCGCGAGTGTGATTTTTTTAATGTTTGGATTTGGCTAGAATTCAGCACCGTTCCGTCCTATCTAGAGCAGCAGTATATCGAGGAATTGCTCAATTCCTGGTTTTTTCTGGGCAAGTTAGGCGCATTCAATGCTGAAAACTTACAGGTGCAGGATGTTGGTCTCGACATCAGCTACATGGACTACGGACAAGACCAAGCCGATGATTGCCTAATGGCAGTGATGCACAACATGGCAGACCTGGAATTTCAGGGAACCTGGGCCCGCTGCTGGTTTGACCTAGGAACGGCAGATGCGATCGCCCTTGATATGCTGATCAATGCCCTTGCGCAGTTCAGCAAAGACTATGTGGAAATTGAGCGATTGCGGATCGGTGGCGAAAATGAAGATTGGCCCATCCCCGAACATCGTCGCGCCATGTATCTTAAATCTGATGTAGATGCTTAGTCTCTTTCCCAAGGCTCGCTCCTCCCGGTAGCCATGACGAACCCTAGGACGGTGGGCGCAGGTGCATAAAAAAATCCTCCAGGGATGGAGGATACAAACTATTCGAGGGGAGTAGCTAGCGTTGTCAGTCAATTCAGATGAAATGCAGTGAAATGCAGTCATAAAGCCTTGCTAGCGATCGCTACAGAATGCCATCCTTTTCAGCCATCGTCAGCATCAGATCAATCACCCGCATCGAGTAGCCCCATTCATTGTCGTACCAAGCCACAATCTTAAAGAAATTCGAGTTCAGCTCAATCCCAGCCGTAGCATCAAAAATGCTAGAGCGGGCATCTCCCTGAAAATCCGTAGATACAACCGGGTCTTCGGTGTAGCCCAACACGCCTGCCAAGGGCCCTTCTGAAGCCGCTTTCATGGCAGCGCAGATCTCCTGATAGCTTGTAGCTTTCTCCGTTCTAAACGTGAGATCCACAACTGACACGTCTGGAGTCGGCACTCGGAACGCCATCCCCGTTAGTTTGTCTTTCAGTTCTGGCAGCACTAAAATGACCGCTTTAGCCGCACCCGTCGAGGCAGGAATGATATTTTGAGCCGCACTACGACCACCCCGCAAATCCTTTTTGCTAGGCCCGTCTACGGTCGGTTGGGTCGCCGTCATCGCGTGAACAGTCGTCATCAGCCCTTCAACTAGGCCAAAGTTGTCATTGATGACTTTGGCAACGGGCGCGAGGCAATTAGTCGTACAGCTTGCATTGGATACGATCGCATCCGTTTCCGCATTGAAGGTTTCATGATTCACGCCGACCAAGAGAGTCCGCACCTTCTCCGGGTCTTTGGTGGGCGCTGAAATAACCACACGCTTCGCTCCAGCGGCTAAGTGCTTCGAGGCACCGTCATGGGTGGTGAACAATCCTGTTGACTCAACCACGTAGTCTACACTGACATCACCCCAAGGCAGTTCCGACGGGTCACGCATGGCAGTACAGGGAATATATTTTCCGTTCACTGTAATGCCACCATCATCCGATTCGACGGTTCCCTTAAAGGTGCCGTGGGTGGAATCATACTTCAGTAAATAAGCCAAATTCTTGGGGGGAACGAGGTCATTGATGCCGACAAATTCAATGTTGGGGTTATCAATTCCTGCACGAAAGACTAAGCGGCCAATCCGACCAAATCCGTTGATTCCAACTTTAATGGCAGCCATAAATCAAAACTCCTTGTCGATGATCTGCGAGCTGCTGCGCGGTGGGAGGAACGGCTATTTTAAGAGCAGCGATGTTCACAAACGGTCAGCGGGTGACTGGTTCTGAATCGGTTAAGCGATCGCCTGACGGTTGGCTTGACGGTTCACTGCGGTCACTGAATGATTCACTCAATGACCTTGAAGCCCTGTTGAGCATCTGCGATTTCGTCGCATCACTCCCATTGTCTGGCGTTTCTGTACTTAAACGCGGATTGTTTCGGTTATCGAATCTAGGGCGATCGCATCAATGTGAATGCCCCTAACCCTTCATCACCGCGCCCCTATTAAAACAGATAGAGTACAGCACTCTCGGAGTCTCATCTAACCAGTAGCATTTAGACCGAGGTCTGCAGTCGCAGCATCAACTGCTGAAGTGCTGACTCTGTTCCTCACGCTGAGATACTACCAATGAATCCTTGATCCCACGGGTTTGTTAATCCAATTTTTCTAATCCTGATCGGGTTTGCTTGGGTGAGCGGTAGCGATGCCATCCCAATATGACCCCATCAGACGACAAATGAGATGTGCCCAAACGGTTGACCAGCGGCTAATCGACAACTTTTAGCAACCCCATTTGGAGGCGATCGCTAATGGTGCGAACTTGAGCCAGTTGGCGATCTGTCAGCGTGCAGTCTGAAGCCAGAATTGTAAAGAAGCGCTGCTTGTCTTGACGGGTAATGCGCCCGGTAGACAGCACGCTCTGAATGACTTGTTCAATATCAATGGTGGAATATGACATGGCGATTCTAAAGGAACAAAAAATTAAAGCTGGTAAATCCGTAAAACTACTGAGTCAGCAATGGCATCAGCGTTGAAGAAATAAGGAGAGGTTAAGGTTTACCTGCTCTCATACCAACAACCTAGCCAAAATACTGAGATCACTCCATAAATTTTTGATGAATCTGTAGGGTATTATACGAATTTTTACTGAGACATCCGGACGTTTCTTAAAAAAATTGGGCAGCATTTCACGGGGGCTAGTCTGCCCGTCGTTCCCTACCCCTCAATTTTGATCCCTCTCAATTTTGATCCCTCTCAATTTTGATCCTTCAATGGGTGGGGGATTCATGTAAGGATTTCGGGTGGTTCGGGCATCGACGCATCACAAATCCTCACCAATGGAAGACTGCTGTTGATTAAATCATTGTAAAGATTGACTGTTCTTGAAGGAGTATCTTAATTATCTCAGTGATAACACGGGGATGGTGCTGGCAGTACCAATTATTTACAGACCAATTCCACGAGGCGGCGGTTTGGTGTTGTGCTGTCGGTGTTGTTGAATAGCCCGATGAATGGAACTGAAGATTCAGTTTGTCTCACTCTAAAATTCATCCCCGGAACCAGCAACGCCGCGCTACCCACGACTGAGCCATGCGATCGCTTCTCGAATCCAGAGTTCGACATCATCGCTTTTTGAGAGGGCGGTTTGCTGCCCCACAGTTCGCAGGGCCTGCATAATTTCGCTAGTAGTGTAGCCGAGCGCCAGTAAGGTCATCTCCACATCTTCCTGCACCGACTGGTTTGGAGCTGCATCTGGCACGGTGGATAGCCCAGACTGATCGCGCCACTCAGATAGTTTGCTGCGAAGTTCGAGAGCGATGCGTTCAGCCGTTTTGCTGCCCACGCCGGGCGTGCGAGACAGCAGCCGGGTATTGCTCGACACAATTGCCTGCACCAAATCCTGGATGCCTAGGGTTTCGAGCAGGGCGATCGCAAGCTGTGGACCAATGCCGCTAACGGCAATCAGTTGGCGAAATAAATCTCGCTCTGCCATCGATAAAAAGCCATACAGTTGCCCGTGATCATCCCGCAGTTGCAGATGGGTGAACAACTGAGCTGATTTGCCAATGGTCAGCGTATTGAGGCTACGGGGCAGCACCTGCATTTCATAGCCAATATCGTTAACCTCTAAAATCACGCTCCAGCGGTTATTGCTGAGGGGCTGTAGCGCGGCGACGGTTCCTTTGAGATAGCTAATCATAGCGACAGCAAATCGGACAGTTGGGTGACTTCAGCATCAGCCGCAGAGGGCGAAGGCGTTACTCAATCAATCCAAAATGCTGAAGTCCTTGCAGGATACCACCCGCGCAGGGTCGTTCGGCTAAAAAGCGATCGCGAGATGGATGGTTCGCGTGCCACTGGCGCAGTTCTGGCTTAGCATTGCCCACAATGATGCCTTTGGTGTTGGTGTTCTCATACATGGCGATGTCGTTGCCAGAATCGCCGCAGACGACTGTGCGATCGGGGGCGATGCCCGTGCGATCGCGCAGAAACCGGACGGCAGCACCTTTGTTGCCAGCTTTGGGCAATACATCCAGGTCAACGCCACTGCTGTAGATAATTTGGGCTTCTAGCCCAGCTAACTTGAAATCGTCCATGAGGTGTGTAATGACAGCATCGGCGGCATCCGGCTCAACGTAGTAGCTGACTTTGTGGGGTGTTTGCTCAGATTCGGGTTGCAGTGCTAGGGAATCGTAGCGGGCGGCAATGTCTTCTACCTGCTGGCGGCTCCAGTTTTGGTCTAGGCGATCGCTCCATTCAGACAGCGGGGTCTGGCTGCCGCGAGGATAAATCATGGTGCCGACCGACAGCACTAGAAAATCTGGCTCTAGCAAGTCTTCTTCAGTGGTGAGTTGTTGATAAAGCGTGGGCGATCGCCCCGTGGAGTAAGTAATCAAGGTTCCGTATTGGGTGCGGTGGTTTTCCAATCGGCGGTTTAGGTCGGCGAGGGCAGCGCGATCGCCCACTAGCGTGCCATCTAGGTCAGTGATGAAAAGAAATCGAGACATAATTGTACCTTGGGTCTGATGTTCACAGTCGGGTAGTGGTATTCATGTAATGATTTTTGGTGGTATGGGCGACGCCCACACCACCAAAAATCATTACCAATAGAAGACTATCCACAGTCGCAACGGGCGGCGCTCGGACGAACGGCCCAGATTGGAACACTAGATTAAAATATCGACGACAAAAAGCGCTACTGCGATCGCAGTAGCGCTTTAAAGCTACCAAGCATTGTTTAAGAGACCAGTGTTGACTGCCAGTTAACCGCCCGCTACAGCCGGGACAATGCTGACTTCATCGCCATCTTTGAGAGCCGTATTGGCCCCATCCAGGAACCGGATGTCTTCGCTGTTCACGTAAAAGTTAATAAACCGGCGCAGCTTGCCGTCATCGTCACACAGCCGCGCCTTGATGCCTGGGCAGCTTTGGTCGAGGGAGTTAATGAGTTCGCTAATCGTGCCACCACTACATTCGAGGGCGGCCTGCTCATTCGTAAATTTTTGCAAAGGAGTCGGAATCAGTACCTTAACTGCCATAGTTCAATGTTCAATCGTTCTAGTTGGAATCTGAAAAACGGGAAAATTGAGGGAAAGGCATACCGAACAATTGGCGTTAGCGCATAACCTGTGATGGCTTTTTTGTGGTGGGATGCCGGTGCAACCCTTACCCAGAGCATCACTCGCTGGAACAACGACTAGACAATCACCGGTTGCCATTCCAATCGTTCGAGAGTGAGCGATCGCTCTAGCGCCCGCTCAAAGCTTTCTAGCTTCGGTTCGATGGTAAACGGTTCACCGACATAGCCCTGCACTGCTTCCTGAGTTTTCAGACCATTGCCGGTGATGTAAACCACTGTCGTTTCATCAGGGTCAATCTTGCCAGCTTTGACCAATTTCTCTAGGACGGCGATCGTCGTGCCGCCTGCGGTTTCGGTGAAGATCCCTTCGGTTTCCGCTAAGAGCTTAATGCCCGCAATGATTTCATCATCGGTGACGGCTTCGATGTTGCCATTGGTTTTTCGAGCCACATCCAGCGCATAGATACCGTCCGCCGGGTTGCCAATCGCAATCGACTTTGCGATCGTGCTGGGTTTCACTGGGTCGATAAAATCACGCCCTTCGTGAAATGCCTTCGCGATCGGAGAACAGCCCTCAGCCTGAGCGCCGCTGAACCGAACAGCTTTTTCTTCCACTAAGCCGACCTTAATAAATTCTTGAAAGCCTTTGTAAATCTTGGTATAGAGAGAACCCGACGCCAACGGCGCAACGATGTGATCGGGCAGTTCCCAACCTAGTTGCTCCGCAACTTCATACCCCAAGGTCTTCGAGCCTTCCGAGTAGTAGGGACGCAAGTTGATATTGACAAAGCCCCAACCGTGCGTGTTAGCAACTTCAGAGCAAAGGCGGTTCACTTGGTCGTAGTTGCCTTTCACGGCCATCAATGTGGGGCTATAGATGAGCGTTCCCATCACCTTCCCCGCTTCGAGGTCAGATGGAATGAAAACGCAGCAGTCTAACCCAGCGTGAGCCGCGATCGCAGCGGTCGAGTTTGCCAAATTCCCGGTGCTAGCACAGGAAACCGTTGAGAATCCTAATTCCCGCGCCCGTGACAACGCCACTGAAACCACCCGATCCTTGAAACTCAGGGTCGGCATATTGACCGCATCATTTTTAATATAAAGACGCTTTAGACCCAAACGGCGGGCCAGACGGTTGGCTTGCAGGAGCGGCGTCATGCCCGTACCAACGTCGATATAGTCATCCGTGACAACGGGGAGAAAGTCCCGATAGCGCCAGATGGAATTGGGCCCCGCCTGAATGCTTTCACGAGTCACCGTCTGCCGCAGCACCTCGTAGTCATAGGCTACCTCCAGGGGACCAAAACACACATCCTCACAGACGTGCATGGCTTTGAGGTCGTACTCTTCACCGCACTCGCGACAGCGTAAGGATTTAATGGCGGATTTGGGGGTGGAACGAGTCAGTGCCTGGGTCATGGATTTAGGTCTCTTAATTAAGGTCGCTTTAAGGTTGCTTGTCGTCGTTTGCAGGGGGATCGGTCAAAGCTGGATGCCTGCTGCGGTCGCCTTTTGGGGGAGCCTGACGCATTTGAACAGGGGGTGCGATCGCTGGAATGCTGCGTAACGTAATGAATTGAACGCATCACGCTCACTGAATTGTGTCCGATAGTAACACGGTGAAAAATTCCGGTCAAACATACCCGACTTTTTTTGTCGGGATTTGTGAAAGCATTGATTTTCTGATGGTTCTGCCATTTTGTGGCGAGTGCGATCGCCTATAGCCGTTCAGATCATCCAAAAAATGATGGGCAGTGGTATTCATGTCAGGATTTTGGGTGGTGTGGCAGCGTCACACCACCCAAAATCCTGACCAATAGAGGACTACCAATGGATGAAAAATGACAAAAACACGACATTAAAGCATCCAGTACTACAGGAAGCAATGAAGTAAGCACTCGTGGGTGCATGTCACCTTTACGCCCTCACCCCAAATCCCTCTCCCAATCTTGGGAGAGGGACTTTGAGCGGTTTTTCTCCCCTTCTC
>CAYSIR010000104.1:0-13513 GCA_964431105.1 uncultured Leptolyngbya sp.
GGAATCCTTCTCACAATCCAAATAGGATTGCTATATCTCTGCCTGTGAATTACCGCTCATTTGGTTTTGGCGTTCCCAACTACTTAGTATGAGAACCATTTTAGAATCCTGACGGCGGGTTGTTCAGTCGGCTGGCTCAACGGTCTGGGACAATGAGAAAGGCAATTTGTGAGAATGGCGTTCCCTTTCTAATACGATATGGTGCAGAAAATTCATGACCTTTAAGAATGCTCTGTTTTGGGTGATGGCAGTGATTAGCGTCATCATTGACCAGATTACGAAATATTGGACTGTTCAAGCACTGGAGTTAGGGCAATCGATTCCAATTTGGGAAGGGGTTTTTCATTTTACATTCGTGACGAATACGGGAGCGGCGTTTAGTTTATTTAGCGAGAATGGTGGATGGCTGCGTTGGTTATCCCTTGGGGTTAGCGTCGGGCTGATGCTGTTTGCGATCGTCGGCCCAAGGCTAATTCGCTGGGAGCAGGCTGGGTATGGGTTTATCCTGGGGGGAGCGATCGGTAACGGTATTGATCGCTTTGCGGCTGGTGAGGTGATTGATTTTCTGGATTTTCGGTTGATCCGTTTTCCGGTTTTCAATATGGCTGATGTCTGTATCAATATTGGCATCATCTGTATTTTGATTGCGGCGTTTGTACTGCCTCCTGATTCTCCGTCTAGCCGACGGGGCGATCGCCTGCCCTAGGTGAGCAATTCTCCGTAAACCTACGGGTTGAGCATGGGGTAATGGTACGAAAATTTATATCGATGAGGGCGATCGCAAAGTTTTTTGTAAGAGCGGGATGCCAATACCGGATTTTAATCGAGTGACTGGATAGGTGAACTAGACGGAATCATGGCTGGCGCTCACGGCCCCTCGTTGACTGACAAAACTGGCTAAACCCTAACGAGCGGGTGAGGATGACTCTGCCCAACATCTCGTAGGGGAGCGGTTTCGGTGCTTGATGTAGACTCTTTTGTCAGTCAATCAACTGCTCGCTCTATACGGCTGGAGCGATCGCCAATTTTGGCTGAACTCCGGCATGTCCAGAGCGCCCAAGATTCATTCCTAGGTCGGATATTGCTGAGGTTTGTTATGGCATCGCTAATGCATCAAGAATTTCCAACCCTGTCCGGACACGGGCGGTCTCAGACCAACAACGAGCGATCGCAACCGGCTGTTATTCCCCGCCGGGCGTATCAAATGTGTCATATTGAACTGCTCGATCATCCTCGCCCAGTAGCTGCGATCGCCTATGAAAACCGTTACTACAGTCTGTTCAAAGCTGGGCAATCTGCTCAAGAGGCACAGGCCCTTGCAGACCGGCTCCGTAACCAAAATGAACAGATTGCCATTACAAAGTTACCAACCGGGTATGCCGTGTGGGTGCTTGAACCTGATGCCCACCGGCGATCGCCCGGATTGTCCTCATTCTCTGCGGTCGCGCCGGCCATGGCTCCCCCCCGAACGACCCCCTCGGCAGTTTCTAGTTTGAAAGACAGCTATGTGCCCTGTCATGTGCGCGTTCCGCAGCAAAGCGATCGCCTACCGGCTATCTGCATCGGCAATACCTATTACAGCCTTTTTCGCATTGTGACTCGGCTTCCGCAAGCTACCCAAATTTGTGATAAGTTGGGCGATCGCGGCTATAAAGTTGTAATTACCCGCATGGTTCGCGGCTATGCACTGTGGGTTTGGGAACCCGACGCTGTCCTAGACTCTTCCACAGCAACGGACTCATAGCCCAGATAGCTCCTCACTCGAAATCACTTGGTTTCGCCCCCGCGATTTTGCCAGGAGCAGACAGCGATCGGCTCGGTTGAGTAAGCGAGTGCCTTGCGCATCATCGCTGGGCAGCAATGACGCACTGCCAACGCTAATCGTAATCTGCACATCTAGGGTATCGCTGAGGACGAAAGGCTTTTCTGCCATTCGGTGGCGCAGGCGCTGACCCACCTGAACCGCCTTATCAGCCCCGGTATCGCTAAGAATTACCACAAACTCTTCGCCGCCGTAACGAAAAATTGTGTCACACAGGCGCAGGTGATGCCGCAGTCGAGCCGATAGAAGCTGCAAGGCGCGATCGCCCGCTAGATGCCCATAGTTATCATTAATTGATTTGAAATAATCGACATCTAAGACCAGCAAACTCAGCGGTGCTTCGTGATGACGGGCATTCTGTATTTTTCGAGGTAGCTCCCATTCAAACGCGCGACGGTTACTTAATTCAGTCAATGGGTCAGATAAGGCGATCGCAGATAATAAATTATTTTGTTGCATCAACTCCCGGTCTTGCTGAACGCGGCGAATCCCGACCTGAAGCTGTGTCTTCAGCCGCGCCGCAAATACCTGCTGGAGTCTTTCTACATCGGCTCGCGAGAGCCGCGTTGCGGCACAGGCAGCAGCCGACTGGGCCGGAGGGGATGCTTCATGCCCGCCATAGGGTACTACGGGAGCAAGTGGAATAGGCGTTGGCGATCGCAGCCACGGCGACGTTGCTGCATCAACATCTGGTTCTAGCCACCACACGGCTGCATCTGCACCAGCCTCTAAAGCCCACGCCTCCTGCTCTAGCTGAGCGAGAAGCGCACCTTGCTCGTGTACCTTACATGCGGGCATCACTGCAATTAGATAAATCCAGGCAAGATGGTTTTGTGCTTTGAGGAGACGACACAGTTCAAGATTATTGGCTGATTCTGCCTGAATCAGTACAACATCGGGTAGATGGGTTTGCACAGCAGTCAGCGCCGCCGTTACATCTGAAGCAGCATTGGGCTTAGCCCATCCATAATCTGCAATTAAGCTGGAGAGCTGCTCTAAGAACGGCGATTCACCAACGATAAAGATAGAGCCATCCATTTTGCTGCATCAATGACAGTGGGCAACCAACGACAAGTCAGGAAACTTAGGCCATGATGAGCCAGAATTCGTCGGACGATCGCACCGTTTAGTATGTCATGAATAGAGCGATCGTTGACGTTGCCAATTGACCCTTCTGCCCCATATTCGCCTTGGGAAAAAGCCAGATCTAAAGGTCTGCCTCCGGCTTGGGAACCATTCATTGCGTAAACGCTAGACTTCTCTCCCTATGATAGTTTCCGCCATTCTTGAAATACCTGGTTCTGAAATGGAGGCGTCAGAGATTCAGCCATTTCTGCGGAAAAAGCAACCTTGGGAGAGGATTTTAGCAAGAGGGCTGCAAAACTAGGATACTCTCAATTAATATTCTTACTTTTGACACATCTGTGCCATTAACGCGATCGCTTTGGACGTTGCCACAGCAGCATCGCCGCAGTGCAGCCGCGAAAAGCCAGCAGTGCGAACCCAGCAACAAAGATCCAGAAAGTCCAGACTAGGATCAACCCGCTGACCGATCTTAACTCCATTAAAAATATCACAAATGTGACAGCGGCACATTTCCTTAACGTTTCTTTTATAACTGGCTCTGTCGTCAGACATCCACTTCAATTATTACACCGTCGCTGATGGATCAGTGTTCGGGCTGTAGCAATTTTAACGATTCAATCATCGGCTGGTCTTGCATCAGTGCCACAACCCAACCATTAATCGTGGCGATGAGCTACGTTTTGGGCGATCGCTTCGTGAGTTGGTGCAGTCCAGTAATGAGTAACACGCCAAAAATTGCCCCGCCCAGGTGAGCAATCCGATTCACGCCATCCTGGGCATCTAAATTCTGTACCTGGCTCACCACTTGGCTAATGACGAACTGACCAAGAATGATGACCTCAATAATTCGACGCCAGCCCCAGCTCAGCTTAATCAATACGCTAACGGCAAATAGCCCAAACACTGCCCCCGATGCGCCCAGCGACACTGTATTAGGCGGCAGCAATAACCAACTCAGCAGGTTAGCGCCCAGCCCAGTGATCAGGTAGCTCGCAACCACTCCCAGCACGCCTTCTTCTTCCTCGACAATTTTGCCGAAGACATAAAGCAGGAACATATTGCCCGATAGGTGGGCCCAGTTGGCATGGCAAAACATGGAGGTGATGAACTGGAACCAAGCGGGGCTGTTGTGGTTGAGGTAGAGAACCCGCAGGGGCAACCCTAGCAGGTTAATCAGCACGTACAGCGCTAGGTTAATGCCCAGCAGGATGAAAACACCGTTATACACTTGCTCGGAGCGGGGTGCGGGTGGGGTATTGTCTAGCATGGCAGGTCAGAGCCGGTTAGAAGGGCAAGTTAGGGACTGTGTTGTTGAAACCAGCGGGTGATGCCGTCTGCTAGGGCTGCGGCTAGGCGCTGTTGTTCATTGGCATCAATAATCCATTCAAACTCATAGGGATTGATCATAAATCCCAGTTCTAGCAGGACGGAGGGCGCAATGGAGGGTCGGGTGAGGGCAAGGTTATTCCAAAATACGCCGTAGGAGGGGCGATCGAGGGTTTCTACTAAATAATTATGCAAAAACACTGAGAGGTCGTGGGCTTGAGCATGATACCAAAAGGTGCCAATACCGGCTGTGTTCATGGCATCGCCGTTATCCGGCAGGGCGTTGTAGTGGATGCTGAGGGCGATCGCAGGTTCGGTTGCGTCAATCACCTCGACGCGCTCGTGGGGCCATAAATCTTCGTCCCCTTCACGGGTCATAATCACCGTTGCGCCTCGCGCCTCTAGCTCATCTCGCACAAGCTGAGATACCCGCAGCACGACGTCTTTTTCTGGATGGCCGGTGGGCCCCCGCGCTCCTAGGTCTGCATCGCTGCCGTGGCCAGGGTCGAGTAAGATTGCAATGCCGTCTAGGGGGCGATCGCCTGTTCGTACTGGGGGATGACGCAACGACAGAACCAGAGTCGTACCGCGATAGCTTAGGGTATACCCCCACGGCTGATTGGTTTTTAGCGTAAACCGATAGTCAATGCGGCCGGGTTGGGGCTGCGACCAATCCAAGCGTTCAATGACCGGATCATCATCTAGCCAAATCGTATCGGTTTGGGCGGTGGCATTGTGCAGCGATAGAGTCAGCGTGTTTGCGGTTTGCTGCACGCTGATGGGAACGGGCATTTCTAACGGAAACAAAACTTCAGTGCGATCGCCCCTAGCCTGGGCTTGCAGGCTGCGAATGTGCGATCGTACGGGCACGGCACTGGGTCGCACCGTCACCTCCGATGCCCGAATCCAGGCCCCATAGTCCAACCGTAGCCAGTCGCCATCCCGTCCGGTAACGGTTGCCTGGGTTCCTGTCGGCAGGGGCGTGAGGCGAGAGTAGGTCGTGCTGGGGCCAGTGCGGGCGGTGCCAGCGGCGGCGGTCACTTCGGCAACTTGAAACGCTGCCGCGTTTTGAATAATAATCTGCCCCGGAGCGGATTGGGTCAGGGTTTCACCGTTGAGGCTGAGGGTGTATTGCGGTGATCCCAGGTTGCCAGCATCCGGCGCGATCGCACAGGCTTGGTAAGGAATGGCAATGTAGGGAATAGGGTCATTATCAGCCGTCAACACCGCCAAGTTGGAGGGCAGGGCCACAAGCTGGGGCATGGGCTGGAGCGGCAAGGTTTGGTTTCCTAACGTGACGGATACAGTACTATTTTCGGGGGCGATCGCCTCTAAACACAGATGCTCTCCCGGTTGCCGCACCCAATCCGCTGCGGGCGTTAGAGACCCTTCAGCAAACCCAACCCCATCCACGGTTGGAACAGCGGAAACTCGGTTGATGGTGAGGGTGAGGGTATCTTCGCCGTGGCGCAAAGTGACGGTGTTGCGGCCGAGGGCGAGGGGAATACTGGGCGCAAAATGCCCAGCAGGACTTCGTTCAATCACGTCGCCGTTCACCGTTACATCGCCATCAGGCGGAGCGGTTCCAATCAGAAAGATGCGATCGGCGCTGGTCTCATGTTCATTAGAGGGATAAACCACAGATAGAGGCATTTGGGCATGGGCAACCGATGCCACCATCATGCTGACCAATCCTACGCCAGTGCCGACCCCAAATCGCCAAAGCTGGTTCATCACGGTACTCAGTTTACTCAGTTACGAAAAATCCATAGATAGAATGCTGAATGCGATCGCCCCATATAGCCATTCTATTTGGATCGTGAGAGGAGTACGCAGGTCTCTCTCACAATGCCCATTCTCATTCACAATTTGGTAGTTTTCTACGACAAGGATTTTGGGTGGTGTGAGCGTTGCTCACACCACCCAAAATTACATGAATACCACTACCCGTCACTCATTATGGCTATGTTTCTGCAACTAAAAAGCCTGCTCACGACTCACCATCCGAGGCGGACACCGATAGTCTATCCGATGACGAAGTGAACCCATCGCTGTCAGTTGCACCGCTGAGATAGGTGACTTGTGTCGGATAGGCAAATTCAATCCCGCGTTCATCAAAGACCTGTTTCAAGCCCAGATTAATCGCCTGCTGAGCATCCATATACACAGCATAGTCGCCCGTGTTAACGATATACACAACTTCAAAGTTAAGGCTGAAGTCGCCATAGGATAAAAAATGAGCGCGATCGAACGTGACAGTCTCCGTTTGATCAATCACGTCTTTGATCAGAGTTGGAATTGCTTTTAGTTGCTCCAGCCCGGTTTCATAGGTAACACCAATTTGAAAGACAATCCGTCGAGTCAACATCCGCTTATAGTTACGAATGCGGGATGCGGTTAGGTCAGTGTTGGCAACGACCAACTGCTCTCCGTCGATGCTGCGCATTCGGGTTGTTTTAATGCCGATATATTCCACCGTACCCACGCAGTCGCCAACAACAATGAAGTCGCCAATCTCGAAGGGGCGATCGAACAAAATCGAAAAGTAGCTGAATAAGTCTTGCAGCACACCCTGAGACGCAAGGGCGATCGCCACACCCCCAATCCCTAGCCCAGCCACAATAGCGGAAATATCTAAGCCAAAATTCTCCAACAGGAAGACAAGCCCAATCGCCCAGATAATAATCTTAATGGCAGGGGTGAGAGCATTCAGGCTGTATTGAAAACTTTGATCACCCGGACGACGGGCCGCCGCATAGACCTGAATGCTGTATTCGACCAACGTTCCCAATAGCCGTACCACTGCAACTGTGATCAAAATGACAAACACAATATCAACGGCTTGATCCAAAATTGGATGTAGCGTCAAACCGTTGAGGCCAATGTAAACCACTCCTAGCAGAAGCGCTGGAACCACAAATCGCTCAATTAGGCGAATTAAATCATCATCCAGGGTAGTACTGGTGCGTCTGGCCCAGCGTTTAACTCGATTGACAACGATAGTATCGACTAGCTTTATGGCGATCGCCCCTACCACAATCGTACCCAGGGCTAGCAGATAATCTAAAACGCTATTGCCCAGTAGTTCACTATTCAAAACCTCTTGCATGACGACTCCGATCAACGGTAATTCACAAAATGGCAGCTCTAGTCACAGCCGACCCAGGACAGGCGCGCTTTGGTAGGGCAGCAGAACCCGTCGCCCTAAGCGATCCGGTGCGATCGCCCGCGCCAGAATGGAGAAGCCGCGATCGCACCTCACCATTAACTATCTAAGTTGACCACTGCAACAAACCAGGCAAATCATAATTGAATTACGGACGAACGAAATCCGACGCAGGACGGAAATTCTCGACCGGCTCACCCTCAAGCGCCTTTTGCATAAAGTCCTGCCAGATCGGAGCCACAAAGCTACCGCCCGTTGCGCCAGACCACAGCGGCGTATAGTCATCATTGCCCACCCATACTGCAACCGAAAGCTGCGGCACATAGCCGACAAACCAAATGTCGCGCTCTGAAGACGTCGTTCCAGTTTTTCCAGCCGCCGGACGATTTAAACGCGCCCTTGTGCCTGTACCGCTGTTGATCACATCCTGCAATATACTGTTTAGCGACGCAGTCGCCCAAGGGTCAAGCACTAGCTGCGGGCGGGGCGTATTGTCCAGCAGCACATTACCATTGCTGTCCGTCGCCTGCACAATCAGCGTGGTGTCTGACTGCCACCCTCCACTGGCAAAGGTGGCATAGGCGGCGGCCATTTCTAGCGGCGTTAGATCAACAGCTCCCAACGGCAGCGAAATCACCGGTTCAATCGGGCTAGTAATGCCTAAAATGCGACAAATTTCAATCACGCGATTGATGCCTACCTCTT
Source organism: uncultured Leptolyngbya sp. (assembly GCA_964431105.1). Lineage (GTDB taxonomy): Bacteria > Cyanobacteriota > Cyanobacteriia > RECH01 > RECH01 > RECH01. Next base: position 8,106 of record CAYSIR010000104.1, read on the forward strand.
GCCCCAACTTCACCGCCGGTACATTACGCGATGACGCTAAAGCTTGCCGCAGCGACATCGACCCGCTAAATGAGCCGTCGTAGTTGCGCGGGCTATACATTTCATTGCCGTCGGGATAGCTAACCGGACTATCTTCAATGGCTGACTCAGGCGTGTATCGCCCAGAGGCAAGCGCCGCATAATAAACAAAGGGTTTGAAGGCAGAGCCGGGTTGCCGAATGGCTTGAATTGCTCGATTATACTGGCTTTCGTCATAGCTTACGCCTCCCACGATCGCTTTCACATAGTGGGTACGAGGGTCTACCGCTGCTAGCGCCATCTGATCCACCGGCAGCCCTTGGTTAAGCATCCGTCGATGGTTGTCACGCACGACTTGTTCGGCCATCGCCTGAAATTCGAGGTCAATCGTCGTCTGTATCCGCATTCCGCCCCGCAGCACTTCATCTTGCCCAAAGCGATCGTTGAGTTCTTGTACAACGGCTTCAGTGACATAGGGCGATCGGCTGGTCTGGAAAGAGGTAATCTGCCCTAGCGTAATTTCAGTACGGCGGGCGGTTTCATACTCGGCATTTGTAATCCACCCCCATTTCAGCATTTGCGACAGCACCACTGCTTGCCGTTCTTTGGCTAGCTCGTAGTTGACAAACGGGCTAAAGTCCTCTGGAGCCTGGATTAGCCCTGCCATCATAGCGGCTTCTGCCAAGTTCAGTTCACTAGCGGGTTTATTGAAATAGCTACGAGCAGCGGTTTCCACGCCGTAGGCATTGTGCCCCCAATAGACCTGATTCAAATACATTTCCAGAATCTGGTCTTTGTTAAAAATTTGTTCGAGGCGCAGGGCTAGCACCGCCTCCGCCAGTTTTCGGCTAATGGTGCGATCGGGCGTTAGAAATAAATTTTTCACTAACTGCATGGTTAGCGTGGATGCCCCTTCCACAGTGCGCCCTTCTTCGAGGTTGCTCAGAAATGCTCGCCCGACGCTGGTGGGGTTGATGCCGTGGTGGGTGAAGAAGTGACTATCTTCGATCGCCAAGACGGCCCGCTTCAGGTCAGGGGAAATTTCAGCTAGCGTCACAATTTCCCGGTTTGCCTCATCATGGATGCTGTGAATTAGCGTGCCGTCTACGTCGTAAATGTAAGTGGTTTCTGCTGGAATGTAGTTTCGTAAAATTCGCACATCTGGCAAATTACGAAAGCTGATGGCCAGACCAACCAAACCACCCGCCATGACGGAACTGGTCAGCATGGTGATACTCAGCAATGTACCTGTGGACACTTTGAGGACAGAGCCAATAAAGTCAGCCGTCGCGAGGAGGGCTTGGCGAGAACGAGAGCGCTTACGTCGGGTGGCGGTGCGAGCGGTGTTTGAAGCCACAGGAATTCATCCGTAACGACTATGGACGGGTGCTATGCGGTCAGCTATCGGTCAGCCATGAACGGGGCGATCGCATGGAGGCAATCTTATTTTGTATTAGCTGGTTTCCCTTTGTGACCGAGTTTTGCAATTATAGTAACTTGGCAATGGGTTTGGAGACGAATAGGGCGATGTCTTAAAATCGACTGTGTCATCTAGAACCTCAGCGGCGCGACGGGTGCAGTACGCTAAACGCGCCACCTAGGCAGCGTTTAGCCAGTGTTCGACAGATTCAATCCAGTTGGAAAATGGGTAGTGGTATTCATGTCGGGATTTTGGGTGGTGTGCGATGCCCACACCACCCAAAATCTTTACCCATCAAGAACTGCCAGAAAATTAAGCAATCTCTGATCCTGGTTCGTCTCCAGCGTCGCACGTTCTGAGTGGCTCCTGCGCATCGCCGATCATCGTTTTATCAATCCGTCAATAACCTGTATGGCTACTGATCTTTCTTCATCGACCCACTTCGATTGGCTATATCGAGGAACCAGTGAGATTTTTCCGAATCAACCGGACTCTGATGACCCGGATGACTTGCTGGTGCGACGGATTCAAACTAGCGATCGCCCCCTGCGAGTAAAATTGGGCATCGACCCCACCGGAGCCGATATTCATTTAGGACACAGCATCCCCGTGCGTAAGCTGCGAGCCTTCCAGGATGCTGGACATACGGCTGTGCTGATCATTGGTGACTTTACGGCCCGCATTGGCGATCCATCCGGAAAATCAGACGTGCGTCGCCAGCTTACCAAAGCGGAGGTCGCCCATAATGCTGAAACTTACCTAGAGCAAGTGCGCCCCATCCTTGATTTTGATACTCCCGATCGCTTAGAAATCCGCTACAACTCAGAGTGGCTGTCTTCTATGGATTTGTCAAAGATTTTGGAACTTTTGACTACCATGACCGTGGGACAAATGTTAGCCAAGGAAGGGTTTGCCGAACGATACAAAAAAGAAACGCCTATCTTTCTGCATGAATTTCTATATCCGCTGATGCAGGGGTATGATTCAGTTGCAGTTGCAGCCGATGTGGAACTCGGTGGCACTGATCAGAAGTTTAATATCGCCGTCGGGCGAGACCTTCAGCGCCGGTTTGGCTTACGCCCGCAGTTTGGGCTGCTGCTGCCAATTTTGCTGGGGACGGATGGGGTTCAAAAAATGTCCAAGTCGCTCAATAATTATGTCGGGCTACGGGACGATGCGCTGTCGATGTACTCCAAGCTGGAGAAAACGCCGGATGCGTTGATTGGTCAATATTTTGAGCTATTGACTAATTTGCCGCTGGAGGGTTTGCCTGAAAACCCGCGCGATCGCCAGAAATACTTGGCGCTGGATGTCACGACCCAATATCACGGTGAAGCGGCTGCGCTCGATGCTCAAACAGCGGCCCTAACGTTGGTTCAGGGCAATGCGGCCCAAGCTGAGGCGGTTCCTGAATTTTCCTTGGCGGCGATCGCGTTTCCGGCAAAGCTGTTTTACATTTTGGGGGCAACGGGGCTTTGTAAAAGTGGCGGCGAAGGGCGGCGGCAGATTCAAGGCGGGGCAGTGCGGTTGGATGGCGATCGCATTGCTGATGCCAACCTTGAGTTTGCTGCCGCCAGCGACCTCTGCGGCAAAGTGCTACAGGTCGGGAAAAAGCGATTTATTCGTTTGGTGGAGTAGATCGATGCTCCCCTCTGCCGCGCCGCTCGCCCCCCAAGACCGAATTATTGTCGCGCTGGATGTATCCACCGAAGCAGCGGCGATCGCCTGGCTCGATCGCCTGCCCCAGGTGCAGTTTTGGAAAGTGGGTTTAGAACTATTCGTTAGTTGCGGCCCTAGCATTTTGACGGCCATCAAAACCCGCCAAAAGCGTATTTTCCTAGACCTTAAATTCCATGACATTCCCAACACCATGGTGGGTGCCTGTCGTGCTGCTGCTGGCTATGGCGTAGACCTGATGACCGTTCATGCAACGGCTGGAAAAGAAGCGCTCATCCAAGCTCAACAGGCTGCCGTCGAATCCGCCACAGCCGCCCATCAGCCCGTCCCACAACTATTAGCCATAACGCTGTTAACTAGCATCGACTCGCGAATGTTAGCCCTTGATTTAAACATTCCGCTGACGTTGCCAGACTATGTGCTGCAAATGGCTCGGTTAGCCCAGGAAGCCGGGTTACCCGGTTTGGTCTGCTCGCCCCAAGAAGTGGAACCCTTGCGGCGATCGCTTGGTCAAGGGGTCTTGCTCGTCTGTCCGGGGGTGCGTCCGCAGTGGGCCGCCAGCCGAGATCAGCGCCGAGTATTTACGCCGCCGCAGGCGCTTACCGCCGGTGCAGATTATTTGGTCATCGGTCGTCCGATTACGGAGGCTGCTGATCCGGTGGATGCATTCGATCGCATCTGTGCCGAATTGCTGGCAGGCTCATCATGAAATGGGTTTTAATGACGCAACCAATCCAACGACCCCTGACGGGCTTGGGGCTGGCAGGGCTGCTGGCGATCGCCAATCCAGCGACAGCAAGCGAGTCTAATCATCCTTCTCCATCCGCTGAGGGTGCTACCTTCATTCGCCCTGAAACCACCTGTCCGCAAGAGTTAGAGCCGCTAGTTGAACTGCTGCTGCGGGACTTGCCAGCCTATACCAACCGGGTCAGCCAGCGGGCTGCCAGCCTGTTGGGTACGGCTCCAGTCGGGGGCGAGCGCACCCTCCCCTACTTGCTTCTTGCCGAAATTCCTGACTTTGGTGCCCTATCGTTGGGCCCCGGTCAATATACCCCGACCAATCCCAACCTGGAGCCGCCCCAGGTCTTTTTTACGACCCTCGAACGGCAATATACCAGCACAGACGTGCGTCTTTTCGAGCAGTATCACTGGATGTTTCTCACCCAAACCGAGAGCGGCTGGCGGTTCGTTATGATGTTTTCGCGGTTGGCAGACTATCCCCAAGGCGAACCCATCACCCCTCCCCGCGACACTAGCTTTGGTGCGATCGCAGAAGCCACCCGCCAATGGCTCAACGATTGCCGTAACGGCGATATTTTTCCGGCAGATTGAGCGATTCCCAGCGCGGTTGCCCTCACAGTTCAAACCCTAGATTTCTTAGAACACACGTAACCGACATTAGAATGGCGGCTGAAGCCCCAAACCGCTAATCTCAGGCAGCTCTACCACCCCATGATTGGGACAAATCGACGCAGGGAAACCGCTCATTTGTAAAGCAATGTTAAAGATGTTAGAGTCAGGAGCAGCATTCTGGCCCTCAGAGTTCAATAATTTCAGGCATGAACATTCTCAACATCGCGGCTTAAGTCAAATTGATATGAGTGCTTCTTCAGAAACTATTTTCACCAAGATTATCAATCGGGATATCCCGGCAGATATTGTCTACGAAGACGACTTGTGCCTAGCCTTTAAGGATATTGCTCCCCAAGCGCCCGTTCATATTTTGGTGATCCCCAAAAAGCCGATCCCCAAGTTATCGGATGCGGAACCTGCCGACCACGCCCTCATGGGGCACTTATTGCTCACGGTTAAACGAGTAGCTGACCAAGTTGGGTTGACCAATGGCTATCGCACGGTCATCAACACCGGCAGCGATGGCGGACAGACCGTGAATCACATCCATCTACATATTCTCGGTGGCCGACAGATGGAATGGCCACCGGGCTAAATCTACAGGCCGATCGGGTGTGGACCCTACCTCTAGGGCACAGACACCGACCGCGCTGCCGAATTCATGAGCGATCGCTCCTCTGGGGCGATCGCTTTTGTATGGCTTCTACTTTCTCTCAGCAAAGACTACACCGCTCAAAAAAACAAGGCATCCAAAGCGGCTGTAATCATCTGAATTAGGGCATAGAGGTTTAGCTAGCGTTATATGAGTGAATGTCTTTACAAATCGCAACAGGTGTTCTATTCTGAGTGAAGTGTCCGATGTGACACACATTAGTTAATACATTCAAGCACTAATAAATATGACCACAACACTACAGCAGCGCGAAAGCGCCAACCTGTG
>CAYSIR010000105.1:0-13427 GCA_964431105.1 uncultured Leptolyngbya sp.
AGCGCGATCGCCCTCTAGTTCACGCTACAAAATAAGAGAGCAACTACTCCCCTAAATTACAGCTCAGCGGAGAGCAAATAACGAGCAAAATGCGATCGCACGTCTACTGGCTGAATTAGACAACGAGTGAGCATGGAACGCTCAGTGTGAATCGATGACGACCGGCGGAAGGGCTGGACAATCTGCATCAAAATCCCTAAGCTTTCTGCTTAGCGCCATAGCTGATTTCTGCTGTGGTATTGCTGGGAGCATCCCACTGTTGCAAATCGCCCTCACCCTAAATCCCTCTCCCAAGCTTGGGAGAGGGATTTAGGGTGAGGGCGATCGCGTCACATACCTTTCACGAAACTGGGATGCACCCGTATTGCTGCATGATTACAGAAGGCTGAATCACTGGATGGCGATCGCTAACTGACCGATCGCCATCCCATTGAGCATCAGTAACAGGCCGATCCGTAACAGCAGCGAACCCGCTACCGCAGCAGTTGCTCCAGTTGTTCCAGCAATTCAGGATTTTGCTGAAGTTCTTGCATCAGTTGACCATTTTGGGCAGCGACCCGTTCAACCAATTGGGGGTTTTGCTGAAGGTATTGCAAAAGCTGCGGATTCTGCTGAAGCGTTGTTTCGACGAGTTGCAGCACCATCTGAGGATTCGATCGCAACATTTCGATCGCTTGCTGCTGGGCCGCAGAGGTGTCATCTAAGGAAACGCCTTCGGGGAGTTGGGCGATCGCGGCGGATTGTGGGGTCAGGCTTGCCAATCCCCATACACCAACCGAGAGTGCAGCGGACATGAATAATGTGGTAAAAAATTTCATGGCAAATTCAAGAAATTCTAGGTGAGGTTTGCAACAGACAAGCACCAGGTAGACACCATCCTAGCGTAGCGATCGCGAAATGATGTCCGTAATAATTGCCGTTTGGGTCGTGGCATTCATGTAATAATTTTTGGCCAGGTGTGCATCGCCCAGACTGCCAAAAATACCAAAAAATTATTGCTAGAGGGCTACCGCCGTTTACTGGGTAGGGAATTTGTGTCAGAACCCTGGGTTTCCCGTTCATCTGGGTCAAAACACTGGACAATGGTGAAAGACTGAACGATAATTTTGCGCTGACTAAGGAGTGGCTTCTGTGGTTCTACAAGCGTCTAACCCGACCTCACAACAGGGTGGACATTCCCCCTACGAGCAACAAACCCTCGCGATCGCCCGCGACCTCCTCTCGGCAACCCGCGAGAAGCGATCGTTTTTTGCCCAAATGCGTGACCAAATGCGCTGGGATGATAAATTGCTGGCTTGGGCTATGGGCAATCCGGGCCTGCGGGTGCAGTTGTTTCGGTTTATCGACTGTTTGCCATCGCTGCGCAGTAATGCTGAAATTGCGCGACATTTGCAAGAGTATTTGGGGCATCAGTCGGTGGAACTGCCCACTGCCCTCAAAGGTTTGATGAACTTTGCGGATGCGGATTCGCTGCCTGGGCAGGCGGCGGCTACAACGGTGAAGACAGCGGTCGAAACCTTAGCGCGTAAGTACATCGCAGGGGAAACCATCAAACAAGCGCTGAAATCCATTGAGCAACTCCGAAAGCGAAAGATGGCCTTCACGGTGGATTTGCTGGGTGAGGCGGTGATTACAGAATTGGAAGCGCAGCAATACCTCGATCGCTACCTGGAACTGATGCAGGCGCTAACGGCTGCGTCGCAAAAATGGTCTACGGTGTCGCAAATTGATGAGGTAGATGGTCAGCCGTTGCCCAAGGTGCAGGTTTCGGTGAAGCTGACGGCGTTTTATTCGCAGTTTGATCCGTTGGATGCAGCGGGCAGTCAGGCACGGGTGAGCGATCGCATTCGGACGCTGCTGCGCCAGGCTAAGGACTTGGGGGCAGCGGTTCATTTTGATATGGAGCAGTATGCCTACAAAGACCTGACGCTAGCTATTTTGAAAGATATTTTGCTGGAAGATGAATTTCGCGATCGCACCGACATCGGCATCACCTTACAAGCCTATTTGCGCGACACGAGGCAGGATTTAGAAGGATTGATCGACTGGGCTAAACGGCGGGGCAATCCGGTGACAGTGCGTTTGGTAAAAGGAGCGTACTGGGATCAGGAAACCATCAAAGCGGTACAGCACGATTGGCAACAGCCGGTCTTTAGCTTGAAGTCGTCCACCGATGCCAACTTTGAAGACCTGACCCGGCTGTTGCTGGAACATCATGAGTATCTGTATGCCGCGATCGGTAGCCACAACGTGCGTTCCCAAGCCCATGCGATCGCCATTGCGAATGAACTGAATATTCCTCGCCGTCAGTTTGAGCTGCAAGTGCTGTATGGCATGGCAGATAAGTTAGCCGATGCGCTGGTGGCTCAGGGGCATCGCGTCCGGGTTTACTGTCCCTATGGCGACTTGATTCCGGGGATGTCTTATCTAATTCGGCGGCTGCTGGAAAATACAGCCAATAGTTCATTTCTGCGACAAAATCTGGAAGACCGACCCATTGAAGAACTGCTGGCCCCGCCGCAGATGGAGACGGCATCGCATCTGCCAGCTACGCTGAAAGCGCCCTTCCCGAATGCGGCTGACACCGACTATGCTGAAGCTGAAAAACGCGATCGCGCCCAGGCGGCCCTCACTACTGTCCGTCGCGAACTCGGCAAATCTTACTTACCTCTGATTAATGGCGAATACTGCAATACGGCTGAAACGATTGACTCGGTGAATCCATCTAACCCCAGTGAGAGTATTGGCACGATTGGTCTGGTTAGCATAGAGCAAGCGGAGCAGGCCATTCAAGCGGCAAAAGCGGCATTCCCCGCCTGGCAGAAAACTCCAGCATCGGCACGGGCCGCTATTTTGCGTCGGGCGGCTGATTTGATGGAGGATCGCCGGGCGGAACTGGCGGCGCTGATGGTGTTAGAAGGCGGCAAACCTTTGCACCAAGCTGATCCAGAGGTTTCGGAGGCGATCGACTTCTGCCGGTACTATGCCGATGAAATGGAGCGCTTGGATCTGGGCTATCACTACAACTTACCGGGTGAAACCAATCGCTATCACTACCAGCCGCGCGGCATTTCGGTGATCATTTCGCCGTGGAATTTCCCGATCGCCATTCCCACAGGCATGACTGTAGCCTCGTTGGTGGCGGGCAACTGTACGCTGCTGAAGCCAGCCAACTCGACCGGTGCGATCGCGGCTAAAATTACTGAAATTTTAGTGGACGCTGGCATTCCCAAAGGCGTGTTCCAATTTTTGCCGGGGCGCGGTTCAACGGTGGGATCCCATTTGGTGCAGCATCCCGATGTTCATATGATTACATTCACCGGGTCGCAGGACGTCGGCTGCCAAATTTATGCGGAGGCGGCTGTGCTGCGTCCGGGGCAAAAGCACCTAAAGCGGGTTGTGGCTGAAATGGGCGGCAAAAACGCCATTATTGTGGATGAAAGCGCCGATCTCGACCAAGCAGTGCAGGGCGTAGTCTACTCGGCATTTGGCTACAGCGGTCAGAAATGTTCGGCCTGTTCTCGCGTCATTGTCATGTCGTCTATTTATGACATCTTTGTGAAGCGGCTGGTGGATGCAACGCGATCGCTCAACGTTGGCCCGGCGGAAGCACCCAGCACTCAGGTGGGCCCAGTGATCGACGCAGCAGCCCAGTCGCGCATCAAAGAGTACATTGCCAACGCAAAAACCGAATCGACCCTGGCGCTAGAAATGGCGGCTCCAGAGAACGGCTATTTCGTAGGGCCGACCATCTTTACCGATGTGGAGGCAACCCACACGATCGCCCAAGAGGAAATCTTTGGGCCGGTGCTAGCGGTGATGAAGGTGAATCATTTTGATGAGGCGATCGCCGTTGCCAACGGAACCCACTACGCCCTAACAGGTGGGGTCTATTCCCGAACGTCGTCTCATATTGCCCAAGCCGAAGCCGAATTTGAGGTTGGCAATCTCTATGTCAACCGTAGTATTACAGGGGCGATCGTCTCGCGGCAGCCCTTCGGCGGCTTCAAGCTATCTGGAGTTGGCTCGAAGGCCGGCGGTCCGGATTATCTGCTGCAATTTCTGGAGCCGCGTGTCATTACCGAAAATGTGCAGCGGCAAGGCTTTGCGCCGATTGAAGGAGTAGACTAAACCAGAAATTCAAGCCTTTTCAGAAACAGTCGCCTTTATCCGAAATTCATCATTTAAGGCTGTATCTGTAGATTGGAAACTGGAAAACCTAGGCGGGGTTGAACGGTAAGATGAGGCAACAGCCATCATTAACGTTCTCCCCGTTTTCTGTTGCTGATTTTCTACTCAGACCATTATGGATTTTCTCATTCTGATTGTTGCGGTACTGGTTGCGATCGCCATCTTTACTTGGTTAGTGCAGGTTGTCAAAGCTACAGTCCAAACAGCGTTTACCATTGCTATTGTTGTTTTGATTCTGCAACTTGTCTTTGGCATCGGCCCTGGCGATTTGCTACTGCGTATCCAACAACTTTGGCAGGGCATCTGGCAGTCGATTAGCGGCTAAGTTCTACCTACATTGACCTACGAACATCGACCTATGTATCACGGTAGATGTGAGAATCCATGAACTCACGTACGGTAAGTGCAACGGCTGCGCAAACTGTAAAGCCGTTGCCCACACGTTTGGAGGTCATTTATGTCTGTATTAACAGCGATCGCAAGTGAAACTGCTGAGTCTCCTAGTTTAGTGCTTTGGCTAGGGCTGGCTGGGTTTGTAGCGGCCACAGTCTTCGGTTCATTGGCGTGGTACAACTCAAAACGTCCGACAGGCTGGAAAGATAAGGAGCGCCCTGACGTTGTTCCTGAGATTGATAAATAGGTTCGAGAAACTATCCTGCGATCGCACTAAGGATTAAAGGCTTGGTAATCTTGGCACCATTGAAATTGAGACGGCGAATAAGATAAATTCGCACAACTGTCTCAATTCGGGATGGACTGACCGCTTCATATCGGCTAACTTTGCGTAGACCATCCAGTGAGCTAGTTCACCAACCCCGATCGCAAGGCACGGACAGCCGCCTGAGTGCGATCGCTCACACATAGCTTATTCAAAATATTACGAACGTGGGTTTTGACTGTACCAACAGAGATGTACAGTGCCGCTGCAATATCAGCATTATTGCGCCCAGCTACAATTAGCTCCAATACTTCAAGTTCGCGGCTTGTTAGCGGATCGGCTTCGATAATCTGCTCATACTGCGGGCTGACGGAGTTAATCGTCATTTGGCGATCCGGCGCTCCGTCCATCTCCGTCATTGGCTTGCGAACCTCGCGCAGGACAATGCTGGCGATCGTTGGGTCAATCCAGGCATTGCCCTTGTGTGTTGATTCGATCGCTTCCACTAACGCTTCTAGCTTTATATCTTTCACGCTGTAAGAGTCAGCTCCAGCGGCAAATGCGGCTAAAACAGAATCCTCGCTGTCATGCATACTCAGAATCAAGATTTTAGTTTGATCTGGCTGAGCCACCTGCTGTTCCCGAAACTGTCGCGTTAGCTCAATGCCATCCATATCAGGTAAGCCAATATCTACGATCGCCACATCTGGCGATTGCCCTCGCAGCAATTGCAGGCCACTCTGCCCGTCTGCTGCTTCCCCAATAACTTCAATTGACTCGTACTGTCCTAGGGCCGTTCGCAAACCAATACGGGTCAAATCATGGTCTTCGATTAACACAACCTGGATTTTGCTCATTCACTCCGCCTAAATCATGCTTCAAGACACATCAGAAAGTGATCGGCCACAGTTGGGAACGCTTCACCATAAACGCCCTGCGAGCGATCGCACTCAGTCGCCGCTGACGATCAATCACACCATTGACCCTGTCATCATACGTCGAGAAGGTCATTCATGAATGTCGGTTGCCGATGAACCAGCACTCGATTGGCTGGGGCATCGGTTATCCACAAAGCAAGCGGGAAGCCAGCATCGTTGACTTCCCGTCACAAAAGCAAACAATTAAAAAAGAATAAAGAATGAGTAAGGCTCGGACATTACGCAGGGGTGACTTGTACAATCAGCGCTCGTCGATCAAACGATTGCACTTTAGCGGATTCACCCAAGTCGCTCACAACCCGTTCCAACAGTTCAGTAGCGCGATCGCGGTGTTGGTGTTCTCGCCCACGCAGGCGCACTTGGAATTTGACCGAATCGCCTTTGTCCAGCCATTCCACAGCACGTTTGATGCGAAGGCTATAATCTGACTCGCCAACATTCGGACGAAGCTTCACCTCTTTGACGGTCGGCTTACTGGTATTTTGACGTTGACGTTTTCGCTGTTGATACTGATGTTTACCATAGTCCAAAATTTTGGCAACGGGGACATCTTTAGAATCGGAAACTAGAACAAGATCCAACCCGACACTTTCGGCTAACTTGAGAGCTTCACGAGTGTCAGTTTGACCACGGTTTGTGTTCTCATGGTCAATCAGCAAGACCTTTGGCACCCGAATTTGACGGTTGATTAGTTGCTTATTAGCGATAGCTCTATCCTCTCTGAATTCAACACAATGGCTCGTTGGAGCACTAATAACTATTTATAGATTAACCCTATCAACTGGATGATCCAACTGAATCCTACCGGAGTGGGATTCAAATGTTGTGATCCGTTACATGATGTTGCATTATAGCAATCACCACAGCCCCATCGGTGAAGAACCGCCGGATATTCAACGAACCAGCAGCGCCAGCAGCCATTGCCTCGCTAGCCAGTTCCGCAGGTGATCTGTTTACACGTCTCGCCCAATCAGTTCTACAGCGTCTCGTCCATCAATCTCTTGGACATAAACCTTAACGCTTTCATTGCGGGCGGTGGGCAGCATCTTTCCGGTGAAATCAGGATGAATGGGGAGTTCTCGATGCCCCCGATCCACCAACGTCACCAGCCAAACGGCTTCTGGTCGGCCATAATCACTAACGGCATTGAGCGCCGCCCGAATAGTGCGACCGCTATAAATGACATCATCCACTAACACGACCGTTTTTCCGGTTAGCTCAAACGGAATTTTGGTTTTGGCGGGAGTGCGGGTTTTGATTTTGTCGAGGTCATCGCGGTAAAAGGTAATGTCGATCGCACCCGCAGGGATGGATTGCCCTTCTAGCTGCTCAATCTGTTGCCCTAGGGTTTTAGCTAAAGGAACGCCGCGTGTATGGATGCCAAGGAGTGCCAATTTGGAAACATCTCCAATTCGCTCAATGACCTGGGAGGCCAAACGGGTAAGCGTGCGCCGGATTTCATCAGAGGACAGAATTTCAACGACTTTGGGCGACATAGTTCGCAGCATTCTTGGGAAATAGAAAGATAAGCACGGCGTCATTCTAAAGCAGACACAATGAATGAGCGATCGCGTCCTCAGTGCATCACACGGAACTACTGGCTAACTGGCGTTCAGGCAGCTCGATACGGGTACTCACAATTGCGCGAAATTCTTCACCGTCAATGGTTTCCCGCTCTAGCAATAGATCAACCAACTCATCCAACAAGGCTCGATGTTGGCGGATGATCCCCACAGCTTCCTGGTAGCATTTCAGGGCGATCGCCCGTACCTGCTGATCGATCTGAGTCGCAACTTCTTCAGAATATTCATTGCGATGCATCAGATCTCGTCCAAGGAAGACCTCACTGCCGCCGCTCTCCAGCGCAAACGTACCCAAATCCGACATTCCGTAGCGAGTCACCATTTCGCGAGCTAAGTTTGCCACCACACGAATATCATTCCCTGCACCTACTGTAATTTCTGCATCACCAAAGACAACTTCCTCAGCCGCCCGACCCCCCAGCGCGATGGTAATGCGATCGAGCAGCCACCCACGGGTGTACAGTCCACTATCGATCATGTCTTCATCAAAGCTTTGCTGAGCAAATCCACCAATCCCGCCCGATCGCGGAATAATGGTGACTTTGTTGAGGGGATCGGAATGTTTTAGCAGCGTCATCAGTAGGGCATGGCCAGTTTCATGGTAAGCAATCAGGCGCTTTTTCTTGCCATCAAGCAGCGGGGTCAGGGTCATGCCTGTCGTCACCCGGTCAATCGCATCATCGATTTCTAGCATCGTCACCGCATCTTTGCGGCGGCGGGCAGTCAGAATTGCTGCTTCATTCAGCATATTGGCCAGTTCTGCCCCAGAAAATCCTGGAGTACGGCGGGCGATCGCTTCTAGTGAAATATCGGAGGCCAGCTTTTTGTTGCGAGCATGGACTTCTAAAATGCCAAGACGACCGCTGTAGGTTGGTAAATCTACCATAACCTGGCGATCGAAGCGCCCCGGCCGCAGCAGTGCCGTATCTAGCACATCGGGGCGGTTAGTGGCTGCAATAATAATGATGCCGCTATTGCCCTCAAAGCCGTCCATCTCAGTTAAAAGCTGGTTGAGGGTTTGTTCTCGTTCGTCATTGCCGCCGCCGATCCCTGTACCGCGCTGTCGTCCAACCGCATCAATCTCATCAATAAAAATGATGCAGGGCGCATTTTCTTTTGCTTTTTTGAACAAATCTCGTACCCGCGATGCTCCCACTCCCACAAACATTTCCACAAATTCTGAGCCAGAAATGCTGAAGAAGGGAACACCTGCCTCTCCGGCGATCGCTTTTGCCAAAAGGGTTTTTCCAGTTCCAGGCGGCCCAATTAGCAGCACCCCTTTAGGAATCCGAGCGCCGACCGCTGTAAACTTTTCAGGATTTTTTAAGAACGAGACAACCTCTTGCAGCTCTTCCTTGGCTTCTTCAATGCCTGCCACATCATCAAACAGGACGTCGGTCTTGGCTTCCATCTGGAACCGAGCGCGAGACTTACCAAAATTCATGGCTTGCCCTGATGTATTAGCAGAACGCCGCAGGATCATTACCATAAAGACAACGACGAGGAACGCTAGCAGCAAATAGGTAAACAGGGAAGCTGCCACATCGCTATCGGTGGAGGGTGCTGATTCGATTTCTATATTGTTCTCGCGGGCAAGCTGCACTAGCTCAGCATTGCGATCGCCCGCAAATAGCTGCACCTCTTGAGGGGGAGCATCGTCGCTCTGGTTTTCTAGCTCCACGCGGGCAACGTTACGGTTAGTGTCGATGACGAGGCGTTCGACCTGCCCAGTTCGGATGCGTTCAATCAGTCCGCTGTAGGTGAGTTCGTCCTCCTCTTGTTGTTCTTGGGCCGTCGCAGGAAGTGTCAGGACGCTCTGAAGCATCATCCAACTCGCGGCAACCAAACCAATGGCGATCGCCTTCTTGGCTGGATAGCGAGATGGACGGATTGAACGAAATCGCAAAAACTGTTTCATGGTTATCGTTACGTGTCACCAAAGCATGATACTACGCTGATTCCTCACTGCTGAGCCGTCAGCAATAGCCAGAACTGCTAGCCGGATGATGCCGCATGACCGTTAATTGACAGATAATTGACAGAAGACAATGTGCTATTTCACGCCTTGGAGCAAGGCTACTGATGCCCTCCAGCCGCCGCATGACCATGGCTTAGTCGGTGGACTGAGCCAGCAATCGCCTTCCCTGAATCACTCTATCTTTAACGGTGAACCCAAACTAGCTTTAACATTCTAGCCCTTCTGGATTGAGGAATGGGAGTTTTCAGCCGAGTTTCGCGGCATCAGAATGGACGTTTCGATAGGCTCAAATCAGAATTTTTGCATGACCCGATCTAGAAGTGCTGCGGGTCGCTCGTTTGAGAAGTGGGTGGGGGAGATGGGCGATCGCTGCCAACTCATTGCCGCAAATCACACTATGGCGAGGCGGTGAATCATTCACCCTTGTGGGTCATTACTAATCAACGGAGAGAGAGGGATTCGAACCCTCGATAGAGTCACCCCTATACAGCATTTCCAGTGCTGCGCCTTCGACCACTCGGCCATCTCTCCAGGGTTCTTTTTCGGCAGTGTATTCCGTATTGGGGAGCGCGATCGCATCACTGGCGCGTTGCGCTGATGTATCACGGCCACAGGACAACTATCCTAGCAGACTTCGGTACGCTTTTGGCAGCTATTGACAGAGTGATCCAAAAAACTCGGCATGGGGTTCTCGGTATTGGTATTCATGTCAGGATTTTAGGTGGTGTAGGCGACATCTACACCACCTAAAATCTTGACCCATCCATGACTACAGGGTTCTCGATGCAGGAATTCTCACTGCTCAAACCATGTTAACGGTCAATTGGTTGCTTGAGAGCGGCTTCGCTGCAAGGGCTGAACGCTTCAGGTAGCTTGCCGACATCCAAAACGAGAATTGTGCAGACTCGGTCTTTAGTCGGGCAGATGGGTCAACTGATGGTGCCGTTCGGGGGCGGGGTGGTCGGGCGATTGCAGAATGGGGCAAATTACATCAGGTCTGCCGCGCTGAGATGGATCACCGCTGGGGCGGGTCATGAGATTAGATAGCTCTTGTTTAAGCTGCTGCAATTGTTGGATGCGATCGTCGATGTCTTGAATTTTGCGCTCAATGTTGTGCCGTACTTCAGTGCAGGGCAGCTCTCCTTGATCATGAATATCGAGGATGTATCGAATTTCCTGAAGACTGAACCCCAATGCCTGCGATCGCTTAATGAATCCCAACCGGACTAACACCGCAGGCGAAAAGAGCCGAAAGCCGCCGGGCGATCGCTTTTCAGATCGAATGAGGCCAATATCCTCGTAGTAGCGGATGGTTTTAATCGGAATCTGGCTGTGGCTGTGGATTTCGCCAATTTTGAGTAGGGATTCGGTCATAGGACTACGATTAAGCGATCGCAGGAGGATCGCGAACGACTGTCATCCATAACGAGACGCAGAATGAGACACGAAACGAGACATGAGCTGAGGCAGTGACGCATCCGTCCAAGCGCCCAGCCCTATCTAGGATAGCTTAGTTGACTATCAAAACTTGCTAAACCCTAACCGCTGCACGGGTCGAGCAACCTAATCCCTACCGCGTCTAAAATCTGGTGCGGTTTTCGTACCCAGTGCAGAATCTGTTGTCAGTCAAGTAACTAAGATAGCTTAGTCAGCCACTTTAAGAATGTTTGAGACGTAGGCGTGAGAAGGGTGCGACGGTAGGCATCGGCGGCTTTCTTGATGCCTTCAGCTTGGGTTGGATAAGGATGGATTGTACTTGATAGGGAGTTTAGCCCTAGTCCACCAACCATAGCGGTTGTGATTTCGCTGATCATATCTCCGGCGTGGCGAGCTACGATGGTTGCACCTAAAATTGTATCGCTGCCCTTGGCGTGCAAAATTTTGACAAAGCCTTCGGTTTCCCCATCTGCGATCGCCCGGTCTACGGCACTCATGGGAATCTTAATGCTGTTGACATCCAATCCTTTTGCCTGTGCCTCATGGTCATAGAGTCCGACATGGGCAATCTCCGGATCAGTGTAGGTGGCCCACGGCATCACCAAGTTACTGAGCCGATAGCGCCCAAGCCCGAATGGAGAAAATAAGGTATTTTTTAACACGATTCGCGCGGCGGCATCTGCGGCATGGGTAAATTTCCAGTTCATGCAAATATCGCCCGCCGCGTAGATTCTAGGATTGGTCGTTTGTAGATAATCATTAACCTTAACGCCACGCCGTAGGTCATATTCTACGCCAACGGCTTCTAGATTAAGAGTTTCAACATTGGGCGCGCGCCCAGCGCCGGTCAAAATCTCATCGACAACTAATGTATCGGTTTTGCCGTGGCTGGTGTAATGAATTATCTTACCGCGATCGCTCATCTCTACCCGCTGTAGGTCGGCATTTAGTACCAGTTGAATACCTTCACGAATAAAAGCCTGCTGTACAATGTCTGCGGCATCTGGATCTTCCTTATTTAACAAATGCGTGCCGCGATGAAATAACACCACTTGGGAGCCAAGACGTTGAAAGGCTTGTGCTAGCTCGCAGCCGATTGGGCCGCCCCCAATCACAGCCAAACGACGCGGACATTCAGTTAAATTAAATACGGTTTCGTTTGTTAAAAATCCAGCTTCGGCTAAGCCGTCAATCGTCGGCCGCACCGCCCGCGCTCCAGTGGCAATCACTGCTTTCTTGAAGGATAAGCGTTGTCCATCCACTTCGATCGCACGGTCGTTCACAAATCTGCCATCGCCCAGAAAAACATCGACGCCGATCGATTGAAAGCGATCGACAGAATCATGATGGCTGATGCCTGCCCGCACGGTTCGCATCCGGGCCATGACGGCTGCAAAATTCACATCAATGCGATCGGGGACATGAATACCGAGTTCGGAGGACTGACGGAAATCGGCGATCGCTCGCGACGATCGAATCACACATTTAGAAGGAACACATCCCACATTTAGGCAATCACCGCCCATTAAATGCCGCTCAACCAAGGCAATTTTGAGTCCGAGTTGCATCCCCGCTGCCCCTGCCGCTACGACCAATCCCGCCGTTCCAGCTCCGATCACAACCAAATCGTAGCGATCGCTAGGAGCGGGGTTACTCCAGTTGGGTGGATGGACATGGTCAATCAACCGTTGGTTGGCATCATCCATGGGCAAGACGGGAGCGGCATCAAAGGCAGAGTAAGTCATAGTAATACAAAAAATGGCTGGTTTATTCTGGCGCACAGACGGCGGAACGGGTTGCAGGGCGGCTAGACATTGGTCAGGCTTCCAACCGTGGCAAGGAGCAGGGACATGGGATCTTGAATTGGGCCGTAGCCATTCTATGGAGGCTATGCGCGTTTTGAGGGGCAGCCGCCGTTGCCCAAAAACGTCTTCATCTGCTTATCGCGATAACCGTTCATCCGTTGAGGCAAAATCGGCGGACTGGGGGGATTGATCGGGGGCTGGACTCCTAATTTCATGGTTGAAGGCACGAGTGGCAATGCGGGTAATAAACCAGGTAACGGCAAAGGTGGCAACCAATCCCACAATAAAAAAGGCGTACTCAGCCGGGGTTTGGCTGCGATCGCTCTGGGCAAAGAGAGCCGCGAGGCTACCGATAGCTGACCCAAGATAGGTATAGAGCAGTGTTCCGGGAATCATACCCACAAATCCGAGGACGTAATCTCGTAAAGAGACGCTAGTGACGCCAAAGGCATAGTTCAGCAGGACGAATGGAAAAACTGGCGACAGGCGCGTTAGAAATACAATCTTCAGACCTTCTCGCCCTACGGCTTGGTCAACGGACTGAAAACGGGGATAAGCAGTTAGCTTTTTCGTAACCCATCCGCGCGCTAGATAACGCCCAATTAGGAATGCGGCTGTAGCGCCGAGGCTGGCTCCGATGAAGGCATAGAGCGCACCGGCCCCTAACCCAAATAAGGCCCCTGCCCCTAGGGTGAGCAATCCGCCGGAGATAAAGGCAACGGTGGCGAACACATAAATAACAATCAGAGCAATGGGCCCGATCGCGCCCAAGTCTGCGACCCATTGCAGGATTGACTGAATAAGTTGCTGAATGGCGGAGCTGTCGCCTTGAGTGCT
>CAYSIR010000106.1:0-11382 GCA_964431105.1 uncultured Leptolyngbya sp.
GTTACATTGCTAAAAAAACAGCCTGATCACATCAGCCTGGTCAACAATTAACTTGATATGACAATAGCCATTTTGCTTAGGATATGGGATGTTTGCCTAGCGCTCTATTGGATGCAGCTAGGGTGAATCCTCTGGTGGAACGGCAGACGGAACGGCGATCGCCTCGGCCTGCGTTTCGCTGATATTGAGGACATAAGGGGCATACTGCCGGGGGGCAATCCCTCCCACCCAAATCTGATACGTTCCTGCGGCCCATGCGCCAATGATGGCAGGTTCGTGGGTTAGGTAATTGTCATTACACCAGCGATTGCCCAATTCATCCCGCACTACCAGAGTGGTATCCTCCAAGCTTTGCACCTGTAAACTAAGGTGGGCAAATGGCTGATTCAGAACCATGATGTGATCCGGTTCTCTGTCCACAAAACCATTGCAAAGCCCTGTGCTGCTTTGTGTTATCCCTGCAATATCGCTGGCTGGCACTCGGCCGCCGCTGAGTCCTCGCACTTCTGCCGGGTCTGGCGCAAAATTAGGCGTTAGTGTGACATTCTCAAAAATGGTAACGCCGGAGCTGTAAATGACAGGATTGGGCGCGGCGTTTGAAGCTTGAGCGATCGCGCCTGGAGTTCCAATCAAAAATGGTAGGGCGATCGCCACTCCGGGAGTCAGCTTCGGCAAGCGCCTGACGGAAAAGAATTGCTTCATAGAATGCCTCGTATCGACCTAGTGAGCTTGGGCGATCGCGAGGGCCGTATCCAGCCGTGGGTTGGCAATGCCCGCTTGATGCAGCAGTAGCCACGACTGAATTAAATCTGGGCCGTGCATGGCGCAGGTGAGCGCCGCCCGCAGCGATCGCATAATCATTCCTTTCTTTAAACCTGTAGCTTTGGTGGCTTGTTTCACAACCGCTTTGGCCACATCCGGAGTAAAGTCTCCCTCCTGTTCGGCTAGGGCCGCCTGCACCGCTGAAATGATGTCGGCCACCCCGTCTTGTTGCAATTGGGCGATCGCTTCCTCATCGTGGGGCATTTCCGCCTCAAACAAATAGCGGGTCATCTCCGTAGCATCGCTGAGCCGGGTCAAACTTTGCCCAACCAATTCTGTTACCTGCCGTAGCCAAGCCTCACCCTGCTCCAGCGGATAGCCCGCCGCTTGCCAGTAAGGTTGGAGGCGATCGCACAAGTCCGGTGTGGGCATTTCGTGAATATACTGACTGTTCAGCCAATTCAGCTTATCCCAGTCGAACTTAGCTCCTGCCTTGTTGACTCGTGCAAAGCTGAACTGTTCCGCCGCGTCGGGCAATCGAAATTTCTCTTGGGTCGCATCTGGCGGCGACCAGCCGAGCAGAGTCATGTAGTTCACCAAGGCATCAGCCAGATAGCCCATGTCTCGGAAATCTGAAATAGATGTCACGCCATCCCGCTTTGAAAGCTTTGCGCCGGATGTGTTCAAAATCAGCGGTGTATGCCCAAATTCGGGAACCGTTGCCCCCAGCGCTTCATACAGCAAAATTTGTTTCGGCGTGTTGCCAATATGATCTTCGCCCCGAATGACTTGGGAAATGGCCATGTCAATGTCATCAACCACCACCACTAGGTTGTAGAGCGGTTGACCAATGCTGTCTTTGGAGGCGGCCCGCGCAATCACCATATCGCCGCCCAAGTCCCGCCCATACCAAGTTACGGGGCCGCGCACTAGGTCATTCCAGGCAATTTTGCGATCGCCGTCAATTTTGAAGCGAATGACGGGCTGCCGACCCTCTGCCAAAAACGCCTCCTCCTGTTCGGGTGTGAGGTCGCGGTGGCGATTGTCGTAGCGGGGCGCTTCCCCCTTAGCTTTTTGGGCCGTTCGCATTTCGTCGAGTTCATCGGGCGTGCAGTAGCAGCGATAGGCCAAGCCGCGATCGAGCAAGTCCCGGATGGCACGGTTGTAGAGTTCCATGCGCTGGGACTGGAATAGGGGCCCTTCATCCCAGGTCAATCCCAGCCAGGTTAATCCATCTACAATGTTTTGGGTAAATTCTGGGCGCGATCGCTCCAGATCCGTATCCTCAATCCGCAAAATAAATTGACCGCCGTGGTTCCGGGCATACAGCCAATTAAAGACGGCTGTACGGGCCGTACCGATGTGAAGATTGCCAGTGGGACTAGGAGCAATGCGAACGCGAACTGTCATAGACCAATGTGTGTGAACGCAACATGAAAGTGCAACCCAGACAGGCCACCATGCTTCATCATACGGCGGCTCGGTCATGGATGCAGCATTGGGCTGAACCGTTGATCAAAAGGTGCGATCGCCAACGCTGCATCAACTGCCCTATGACAATGAATAACCCTAGACCTTAGAGAAGGCAGCGAACCTGCCGTGTCTGATAAACAGAAATCATAAACGGGACTGACGGGGCTCGAACCCGCAACTTCCGCCGTGACAGGGCGGTGCTCTAACCAATTGAACTACAGTCCCCTGTAGCTGCAAAGCGATCTTAATTGTGCCGATTAAATCAGCATTTGTCAATGACTTTCCCAAAGACACTGATCCGCGTTCCCATAGTGGCTGATCGGGTGATGTATGGGAAGGCGCTAAGCGATAGCAACGCTTCTGAAAGGGGCGGTCTCTGATCAAGTGCGATCGCTGTTAAGAACGTTTCAGCCCTGACATCGCCAATCAACAAGACAGCATTGTAGCGAATTATGCCATTCAATTCAGCGTTCCGAAACTCAAAGCCGTCATCCTGACCATGAGAGCGCCTCAAAATGTCTGGAACATTCAAAATCAGACTGACCTCGATACTAGGGCAGACCTGCATGAATTGATTCAGCAAATAAACTGGAGTAAGTGAATACACGCAGTGTGCAAAAATGGCTACGCAAATTTACTAACTTCTGCTATGGTTCATATAAGGGTTGCGAAAGTTGCATCCGTATTTGCAACTAAATGTGAAAAGATGCTTTCCGGTTCTTCCGGGTTTGTACGGATTTGTTTGAACCGATAAGCGAAAGAGATGAATAAACGGAAACGTTACCGTTTAGCCCTGCTATCAGAGGTGTTCAGCAAGGGTGCTTCCGCCAATGTTACGTTCGGTTGATTGAGCGAACCACGGCTATGCGTGGACTAGCTAGGATCGCCGACGCTCTTCCCTGCCATACGGGTCATTTTCATCTACATGGCTGCATCTAACCAAGCGATGGTCATCCATTGCTTCCGGGTTTGAAGTAGCGCTCTCCGATTCAAGCGCAGGGCTTTATCAATAATCCGTTCGCTTGTCTCGGAGCGTTGCTGTTTTTGCTAAGTTTTTCGTGAGATATGCGGTTGCCACGGTCAAGCCTGACGCAAATCACCCTCATCCCCAAAGTGATTTGATATATTTGAGCAAAATTAACATCTATCCATCACGTTAGTCGATCCCAGTTCTCCTTCAGCGTGCTGACAGAATGCTGGTGTTCATCGGCTGTAGTGCGATCGCTACCCATCATCTGTGTGCAGGATTAGAGGCACGGCTTGCATCCATGACTGAAATCGTAATGAACGAAGTTCAGAATTGGCTGCTGCCTTGCAAGCTGGATGAACTGCACAAGAGCATCGGCGATCGTTTCTAAATCTATCGAACTATTGATTGATTCATAAATGCAATGGCGGCTGCGCTGATATGGGTTACAGGATGGCTCAAGAGGATTCACGCACACGTTCAGCCTCCTCTGCATAAAGCTACTTGTTTTCTTAACGGCCCCTTCGGTGCCTTGAAGGGTGCAGTGGCGATCGCGGTCGCAAACAACAGGCAAGTTTTCGTCCGACTCGTTTCGGGATAGCGGCGTTACGCCCCCTGAACCATACTGAGCCTGGTCAGGCGATCGCGTGCGAGGGTTTCGGCAAAAATCTGTGTTGAACAAGGGTTGGGTCATGGCAGATCCGGCTCAATTTTTGGGTAGAGCTTGAAAAGAGGCTTCAAATTCCGCCCCTCTCCGCGTAACCATAGAGGATGTAGTGATATTCAATCGGTTCTGTCAAACGACAGAGAAATGAATCAAACATGGTTACTTTATTGATCCTCTTGGTTGCGCTGGGTGTATTGGGTTGGGGGTTGTATCGATCGCTCCCGATGGGGCAATTCGGCATCCTGGCATGGTTGCAATCGGTGTCGCTTATGGCTCCGTGGCTTCTGTTTTTTACATTGTTTGCCTTCGGAATCTATCTCAACCTTGCAACGGTGCTGTTTTTATTGCTGCTGTCTATTGTGGGATATGTCTTGCTGGGGCGACGGTTGCGATGGATGAGCCAAGACCCGCGTTTTGCTGAAAAAGCTATGTCTAAGTCATCGATCACTCGTTCTTCAACAACGGAATCAACGCAGGAATCAGCCGCCGTCGATGCAGTGGATGATAGTGCATCGCAATCGCCTGCATCGCCAACTGATGCGGCTTCGGCAGAACCCAAACGGGTGGCAGAGGGGGCAGACTCGTCGGAGCGATCGCGGGATGCGGAGTTTGAGCTACCCCCCATGCCAGCGGAGGATTTGAAGATCGTTCAGGGCATTTTCGGCATCGATACCTTTTTTGCAACGGAAACTCTGCCCTACCAAAATGGGGCCATTTTCAAAGGGAATTTGCGCGGAGAACCCGCAGAAGCCCATCAGCGGCTCTCCCAATTGCTGAGGGAACGACTGGGCGATCGCTATCGTCTTTTTCTAGTTCCTGCGCCCGATGATCGGCCAACAGTGGTTGTGCTGCCCAGCGAAAATGATCCACGGCCAGCGACTACCGGGCAGCAAGTGATTGCGTTGATATTGGCGCTGGTTACTTTTGCAACCTGCATGGAAACTGCTGGATTGTTTCTTGGATTTGATTTGTTTAGCGATGCCAGTCGCTATTCTGAAGCCTTTCCAATTGGGATTGGCATCGTGCTGGTTTTGGTAGGGCATGAGTTCGGCCATTGGTGGATGGCTGAGCGACACAACGTGCGGTTGAGTCCTCCGTTTTTTATTCCGACGTGGCAGATTGGCTCGTTTGGGGCGCTGACTCGGTTTGAGTCTTTACTGGGCGATCGCTCGGTGCTGTTTGATATTTCCCTGGCGGGCCCTGCTGTTGGCGGTGTCTTGTCGTTAATTTTGGTTGTGCTGGGGCTGGTGCTGTCTACGCCAAGCAGCTTGTTTCAAGTGCCGACTGAGTTCTTCCAAGGCTCAATTTTGGTGGGAATGCTGGCTCGAATTGTATTGGGTTCAGAATTGCAGCAAGACATTGTGGCAATTAATCCTATGGCGATCGTGGGTTGGCTGGGGCTGGTGGTTACGGCCCTGAATTTGATGCCAGCCGGGCAACTGGATGGCGGTCGCATTATGCAGGCGGTGTATGGGCGAAAAGTCGCCCGCCGCGCCACTATTGTGACGTTGATCGTACTGGCAATTGCTACTCTAGCCAATCCGCTGGCGCTGTATTGGGCGATCGTAATTTTGTTTTTGCAGCGCGGGCTAGAACGTCCATGTTTGCAAGAAGTGATAGAACCGGATGACGCGAGAGCGGCACTGGGGCTATTGGCTTTGTTTTTGATGGCAGCGACGTTACTTCCAGTGACACCGGCGCTGGCCGGACGGCTGGGTATAGGAGGATAACATGGCGACGGCAATTCCACCTGTTGATATTGTTTTGGATCTCAGTACTCTCTCGGCGACCAGTACGCGAGATTGGATGGGGTTTGCGCGGGTCGGCAATTGCCATGTGCCAAAAATCATCCATGAAGAGATGCGGTTTTTGCACGAACGGGCCCCCGACCCCGATATTGAGCGGGTGGCTCGCGAGTTTAACCGCTTTTATCGTGATAGTAAATGGACGATTAGTGATGCGTTGGCGCATCATTCGGCGCTGCGATCGTCAACGGGCGAGGCGATGACGAAGCGCAATCGCATTCGGCTAGCAGCAGCCCGCTGCGCGTATGGAATTTCAGAGGACAATTCTACTCATTTGGTGGTGCTAGTGGTGAGCGATCGCGTGATGCTGCAACGGATTTACAGCATGAAAGTGCCCAATCTATGTGCCATCAATAGCGCCATGCTGTTGCAGTGGAGCCAGACGGGGCAGCGCCCGATTCCCGTTATTCAGAAAATTCAGGAGATGCGC
Source organism: uncultured Leptolyngbya sp. (assembly GCA_964431105.1). GTDB lineage: Bacteria > Cyanobacteriota > Cyanobacteriia > RECH01 > RECH01 > RECH01. The sequence goes on from CAYSIR010000106.1 coordinate 6,105, forward strand.
GTTTCGTCTGGAACGCGGGGGCGAATAGCGGCAGCCCAGGCAAGTGCGGCCGCATCGCCAACCTTGATTCAAACACCAACTCGGATTCAGTCCAATTCTGAGGTGAAGCGGCGATCGTCTAACGCTTATTTTGTACATACGCCGTCTACTCCGGGCTGGCTTCCAGACTTGGTTTCGATGGCGCTGGCTTTGTTAGCGTTGGGTGTGGCGATCGCAGTGGGTTGGTATATGCTGGCGCACTTCAACTCAGAGCAAGCCAGTCCTCAGAGTCAACGCGCGATCGCAGGTCAGGCAGAAACGAAAGAGACCTAGACTGGGTTGACTGATGGTGATTAAGTCATGGGGGAGCGCTAATCATTCATGTCTAATCACTCATGTCTAATCACTCATTAACTGCAATCGCTGCCGTTGCGCCAATCGCGCCGTCCCATAGGCGGCATCGGTGGATTGGGCTGGATGCACGGCAGCGGGTAAGCGGCGATCGCGCAGAATGGTCCAGGTTGGATTTTGGGCCCCGCCGCCGGCTGTAAAAATTCGGGTTGGGGCGGTTGCGCCTAGGTCAATCAAGCGGGCATAGCCTTGTGCTTCAATGCGGGCCATGCTGTCCAACAAGCCATAGAGAAACTTCACATCACTGTTGGGGCGGGGTTCCAGGCACGGCGGAAAGGTGGGATCGTTGATGGGAAACCGCTCGCCGGGTTGGGTCAGCGGGTAGTAGTTGTAGGGATTGGGCTGATTTGGGTCGATCTGCTGGCTGAGCTGGGCGATCGCATCATCATCAAAAAACTGCCGCAGCACCGCGCCGCCGGTATTGGATGCGCCACCGACGAGCCACAACTCTCCAAAACGATGGCTATAAATGCCGTTTTCGGCACAGTCTACCCGTGTTTGGCTGAGCAGTTTGATGACTAGGGTTGACCCCAAAGAGGTGACTGCATCACCGGGAGCGATCGCACCACTGGCCAAAAAGGCGGCAATGCTATCCGTAGTGCCAGCGCAGACGCGGCAGGTAGGCGGTAGAGCAAACTGAGCCGCGATCGCGGGCTGTATGGGAGCGATCGGGGTTCCGGGTTCCAGCACGGTGGGCAACTGAACGGATTGCGCGATCGCGTGGTGTTTGAGCCAATTGGGATACTGTTGGTTCACAACGTCGTAGCCCAGTTTTAGGGCATTGTGATAGTCACTAATGCCCAGTTGCCCGTGCAGCAAAAAGGCCAGCCAATCGGCTTGATGGAGTAAAAAAGGCTGATGGCTGATCATGCCCTGGCTTTGCCACCACAATAACTTTGCCAAACTCGACGACGCGCTGATGACTGGATGATCGGCTGGGGCGATCGCCGTCACCTGCTCCAAAACATCGGCAGCGCGGCGATCGTTGTAGAGCAGCGGAGCCGTGATCGGCGTGCCCTGAGCATCGCAAAGCAGAACTGTACTGGATGTGCCGTTGAGGGCGATCGCCTCTGTGGTTCGGCGGACGGATTCGGGTAGCTGACTCAGCAGATCAAAGAGGGCGGTTTTCCAGCGGGTTGGCCTATCCTCAGCGCTGTTGTCAAAGGGAACTTGAACCGAGGCGATCGCGGTATCGTTTTGAAGGGCGATCGCCCGTGCGCCGGAGGTGCCAAAGTCAATGCCCACAGCGGTGCAACGTGTATCAGTCCACATAACGGTTTCCGTGTTCATCCCCATCAGTGTACGATTCGAGGATTAGAACGAACGGCAAGCCCATGTCAATTCCTACAACGGATGCCGCGATCGCGCTGCCCAGCGGCCGATTGCATTACCTCGAAGCAACCCCGGCTGCCCCGACCGGAGCCGTGCTGTTGCTGCATGGTGCTAGTTTTCGGGCGCAGACGTGGCAGGATCTCGGCACGCTAGAACGGCTAGCGTTGGCAGGGTTTCGGGCGATCGCGCTAGACTTGCCGGGCTATGGCAACTCGCCGCGTTGGTCAGGAGATGGGGCGCGGCTGCTGCCGGATGTGCTGGATGCACTGAGGATTGCTCGTCCTGTACTGGTGTCGCCGTCGATGAGCGGTCGCTATAGTCTACCGTTTGTGTCTACTCAGGGCGATCGCTTGAGCGGCTTTATAGCCATTGCGCCCGTGGGCATTCCCAAGGCCCTAAAAGCACTCCAGGGTAATCGCTTGCCGACCTTGGCGCTGTGGGGAGAACGCGATCGCATTGTCTCCGTATCCCAGGCGGATAAACTGGTAGCGGCGCTGCCCAATGCCGAAAAAGTGGTGCTAACCGATGCGGGGCACGCTTGCTACATGAACCAGCCTGCTGTGTTCCATACCCATCTGCTGTCCTTTGTCCGCCGCTGCAAGCCGCTATGAAACGTTTGATCTCGATAATGGTCAGTTTGGCAATTCTGCTGGTGATTTACTGGCGGATTGATTTCGCCGGACTGATTGACGTATTCCGCCGCTCAAATCGGTTGTGGATGCCTGTGAGTTTGGGGATGGTGATTCCGCTGACCCTGCTCACCGCCTGGCGCTTGCAGCAATTGGCTCCACCGCAAACGCAACTCAGGTTTGGAGAATCCAATCGGCTGATTTTGGCCGCTAGCACCCTCAATATGGTGCTGCCCTCCAAAATGGGCGATATTGCCAAAGCCTACTTTATGCGCGATCGCGGTCACCTCAGCGGTTCCCTGGCGCTGTCGCTGGTTGTATTTGAGAAAGCCTGCGATTTGCTGTCGCTGCTGCTGTGGTGTGTGTTTGGGCTAGTGGTCTACCCTGACAAGTCCTGGCTATTCTGGCTGATGACGCTGGCGGTGGTCGGCGGCTTGGTGGCGGGGCTGCTGCTGCTCGGTTCCCGTGCCATTGCCCAGTGGGCGTTTGCACGGCTAGGCGCGATCGCGCCCAAATCCATTCGCCAAAAGCTGGTCACGCTCAGCCACTCCTGGGCGGAAATGCACCATTACTTTTGGAGCGATCGCCATCAGCTATTAAAAATCAGCCTAACCTCTGTCCTAATTTGGTTCCTGCATCTGCTGCAAATCTGGTTTTTTATCCTAGCGCTGAATGCCGACACGCCATTTTTGGCGAACCTGGCCCTGTCGCCGTTGGCGATTTTGGCAGGCCTGCTGCCGCTGACCTTTGCCGGAGTGGGAACGCGAGATGCTGCCCTGATTTTGTTCTATCAACCCTATTTTGATGCCGCCACGGGGGCGGCCCTAGGGTTGCTGTGTACGTCGCGCTATTTGCTGCCCGCGATCGGCGGGTTGCCCTTTTTGGGGCAGTATCTTGCCACAGTCAAAAAAATGCGATCGCCCCCTTAGTTCCTGGCGTCAGAGGAGCGATCGCACTGCATAAAGTCCACCCTGCATCAGCCTAGGCTGCCTTATGCGCCACCCAATATTTGCTCATAAAGTGTTTGCTGGTGCTAACGTCCGTGAAGCCTGCGGATTCCAGCCGCGCTACCAAATCATCAGTGATGTAATGGCGGTAATAGGGTTCATGGAAAATCTTAGGGAAATTGCGCATCGCAACCGCAAATTCTGGAGAATCCATTTCCTGAATCGAGTCACAGATGACGAACACACCGCCCGGCTTCAGCACCCGGAAAGCTTGGTCAATAACTGCTTGTCGCGCATCGGCGGGCAGCTCATGGAACAAAAAGACACTGGTGATGCCGTGGAAATAGTCGTCTTGGTAGGGCAAATTTTCGGCATTTGCCTGAACCAGTTGGGGCAGTTCTCCCGGACGCTGTGAGAGGCTCTGGTTCGCTTTGCGCAGATAGGCGGGTGATAGGTCTGTGCCGTGGAGGGACGCGTGGGGCAGGGTTCCGCGCACAAATCGCAGCGTGCGCCCTGTGCCGCAGGCAATATCTAATACCCGAATTTGATGGGCTGGAACATCATCAAAGCCAGTCAAACCATCCTTGAGCGGAGCCAAAACGCGACGGCGCATCGGGTCAGCCGTGCCATTAAACAAAATTTCGACTTGCGTATCGTAGAGGTTGGCTGACGTATCGCTCAGGTAGCCATCCGTTTGGTGATGAAAATTCTGAATGTAGTAGCTGGGATACCCTTCAGTGGTGATGTTTGGAGAAAACTCTTGGTAGCGTTTGCCGTTCGCCCGCTCTGAAATTTGGGCCATATCGAGAAACAGGAGCGGGTAGTACCGAAAGAAATCATCCCAGGGATTGTCAAACAAAAGCTCGGCTGAATAAACTCCCCGCTCTGCGTCTTGCCAGTCAGTGTCAAGTAATTCATCACGGCGATCGCTGAGTAGGTTGAACATTTCCTCAGGAATGGGTTCCGGCTGGCGATGCTCTGCTGGAGGCGAAATCACGTTCAAAATCTGAGTGCTGAGGGATTTGTGAGCCAAGCCAAAGGCGGCTCGCCCTTGCTGAAAGGTTTGGTAGGCCAGCTTCGTTAATGTGTCGGTCATGGGACTGCTTATCAAAAATTAATAGGTGCTTCTTTACTGTAAATAAGTGTAACGAAGAAATCGAGTTGTGTTGAGGCGATCGCGCATTAAGTCTACTATTGCGCATTTATGAGAAGGTGATTGAAAGGCGATCGCGGCTCACTGCCACTCAGGAAATGTCGGCCCCTTTCAGAGGGAGCGCGTCTTGAGTGATTTAATAGGACACGATGTTGAAGCGTTGTTGAAGCGTTACCCTTTTAACCTGAATCTCGCCATGAAACTAAAAGCGGCAACTATTTGGCTCAGTGCGATCGCCCTTGTTGCGGTGGTGGTAGTGGTGCTGGAAACTCAGCGATCGCCCCAAATGACCGAACAGGCCCAAGGTGTTGAACCCATATTTGAATTTGAGGATGATCAGATCCAAGCCATGACGCTGACTACGCCAGAGTATGACTTGAGCTTTGTGCGGGCTGACGCGGGCTGGCAGCAAGCCTCGGACGATACCAAAGCCAATGATGCCTCGGTGGCCTACCTGCTGAATTTGTTGGTCTCAGGGGAGAGCGATCGCATTTTGGAAATTCCCGCAGATGATTGGGGCGATTTCGGGTTTGACGAACCGCTAGCGGTGATTGAGGTGACGGTTGAAAACAATGGAGTGAACGAAACGCGATCGCTCACCCTTGGCGCTTATGATTTTAACGGCAGCAGCATCTATGCCCTGCGGGATCTGCCGGAAACGGCACCCGATGGATTAGAAACGCTCGATGTTTTGTTGGTAACGCCGGATTTTGAGAATGCAGTCAGCCGTCCCCTGGCAGAATGGACGCAGCCCGATGAGTCGCCTGGTGAGACGGAGAATACTTCGCCAGATGATGCGATCGCACCAGAGGTCGCCCCCGAAACCG
>CAYSIR010000106.1:11482-13378 GCA_964431105.1 uncultured Leptolyngbya sp.
GAGACGTCTGAAACTGAGACAGTCGAATAGCCCTGCGCAGCATGGCGCATCTGAGTATGCTGACACTCCTCGGACTGAAGGATCGAGGCGTCTCGCTTCAACGGGAGTCTACTCAAACGGTGCGGCTTTGCCCAACGATACGATCCGCCATGAATGAGGTTGGCCTAGATGCCGAAGGCACTTTTGGCGGCGACTAATTTATCTTTGCGATCGTCTAAACCGTTGTAGCCGCCGTTGATCACCAGCGTCACCTGCTCTAAATTATCGCGATCGGCCCAGACGTTGAGCTGCCGCGAATCCCAATACCAACCCGCACTGCGGCAAGCCAGCGCATCGGTGGCCAGAAGGGTCGGTTGTTGAATTAAATCTACGCCCAATGCCTCTCCACACTGGCGATAATTAAATCGTCCGGTAATCTGAATCAAGCCGCGTCCTTTGAACCGTCGTCCATCGCCCGAAAAAATATTGCCTAGTTCGGCGACTCCTTCATAGGCGCTGCCATCGGCATATTCTTCGACGGCGTTGAAGTTGGCTGACTCATGGGCAATCTGAGCTAGAAAATGGGCTTTCCGCAATGGCGTATTGATATTAAATTCCACTAGGGTGATGTTGATGTAGGGCAGAAATTTACGAATTTGCGATCGCTGGGCGGTGGGAGCGATGCGAATCAGTTGGCTTTCGCTAACTTCCAGCACCGTTGGGAACAGTCCTTGGTAGGGGAGGCGATCGACAGGGCGCGCAGGTAGTCGATTCAGACCGCGCAGGGTCGTAACTTTGCGAATCACATCGTCAATTACGGCATCCTTGGAACCAAGGCGATCGCCGCTGTTATACTCCACAAACATACGCAGCGAGTCCGCCGCCCGCCGTCGCAACTCTTGAAACGGCATTCCATCTGGCAATACAATCACTCCCTCGTAAGGCAAGCGATCGGCCGGGCGGCCCGGTTGGCGACCCAGGGCCCGCAGCAGCGCATCAGCCATTTCATCAGCCGCCGTAGGAGTGTCGTCCATCATTTCGGCAATTAGCTTTTTGAGATACTGCCCGGCTTGCTTGCGCCACAGCATAATCTGCATCTGGCTGACGGTGGCATTGGTGTAGCCAAACAGCCCTTCATAGGGATGAACCCCATCGGGCCGGCGAATTGAGAAGCCTTTCAGGGTGCGAATGAGGGCATCGGCCTGCTCATCCATGGGCATCAGAGTGGCGTTACGGAGTCGTTCGAGATAAACCTTAATACCGGCTGCGGCCTGGAGCCGCAGCTCAGAGACGGGCCGTTGCCCAAATAAACCGACGTAGGGTTCTCGCCCAACTGGACGGGGCGGTTGCTCACCAAGCGATCGCAGCAGGTCATCGACCAATCCATCCATAGCTGTCAGACTATTGCCCGAAATGCGAGGAATTAGGACGCGGAGGGTATTCGCCGCCAGAACGCGCCAAGTTAACAGTTGGGAGGGAGAAGTATTCATAGTAGCAAGGAGCGATCGCGATTTAGAGCAGTGTTAGCGAATACGGATGCACCGATTGGCAACCCTCATCAGTCATTGCAGTTCAGCAGCACGGCTCAACCAAGGGTGTTCGGGGCAGCCGCATCAATCAGAAGGGTACTCGTAAATTACTTCAATCAGCATTCAATTGATGCACAGCGTATAGAAATCTATAAATCTGTCCTGGTTCGCGACGCTGGCGATCGCCTTCAGAAGATTGGACACCCAGCTCCATCGTTCTAGCCGTAGCCATTTTACCTGGGGACAGGTTTCGAGGGGCAGTTTCGCCCCCCAAAAACGTCTCAAGCTATCTGCTCAGCGCTACAGCTCTAGAATGCATCTCCGTTTTGCAGCCCTCACCCCATATCCCTCTCCCAAGCTATCCATTACGCAAATCTAGCTGAAACCC
>CAYSIR010000107.1:0-13138 GCA_964431105.1 uncultured Leptolyngbya sp.
CTCGTGCATTGCGGGCCGGTCATTTGCAATGATCACCGTCAATGGAGCGATCGCGCCTCAGCAATCAGCCGATTTCCAATGGACAATCATGGTCTAATGGGCGATCCCCCGGCTCATAAACCCTTGACTGAGCGATCGGAATCATGACTGGGCATGATGTAGAAAACCGTAGGGTTTATCTACACTGGCTAGTTTCCCCAGTTTGACCATTCGCTGACGTGATTCGTTGATTGCACGCTGTATTTCAATCATGACTGACCAAGCCTCTTCTCACTCCTTATCCACCCAACCCTCTGAACCTACCCCAACCCTCGACCTTTCCCCGGCTTCAGCAGAACCAGAAACCCTGCCCAAACCGGCTAAAAAATCGTTGTGGAACTCAGTCATCGGATCAGCCACCAAGATGACGACCTCGATGGGCAGTGCCGTTGGGCAAGCCGGGCAAGCTATGGCAGGTGCCGTTACCGATACAACCTGCAAACTGGGCACTGCGGCTAGCCAAACTAGCGGCACGATCGCGAACACAGCCAAAGATGTTGGAGGGGCGATCGGCACTGCGGCCGCCAATGCTGGACAGGTTACAGTCAACACCGTGAAGCGTGTACCCGACGGTCTAGGGCAACTGGCTACAATGGTGTCCGATAATCCTCAGCTTCGGCTTGTCACCAAGCATTTGAAAATTGAAGACCTGCTCTGCGGATTGATTGAACAGGTAGATGTGGTCAAAGCCGAAGCCGATGTGCAAAGGCTCAAGGAAAAGCATCCCAACGATAGCAATTATCAAATTGCCCATCGCATCATTGTAAAAAAAGTGATGTATGCCGGCAGTACTGGGTTTGCCAGCAGCTTTTTGCCGGGGATGGCGGCTGGGCTGTTTGCGCTAGATTTGGCAGCAACCTTGGCACTACAAGCGGAGATGATTTACCAGATTGCCGCTGCTTATGGGTTGGACTTGCGTGAACCGGCTCGTAAGGGTGAGGTACTGGCTATTTTTGGGTTGACGCTGGGCGGTAACTCGGCCTTCAAAGCCGGGCTTGGGTTTGCACGGAATATCCCGACTGTTGGGGCGGTGATTGGCGCTAGCAGCAATGCGGTGTTGATCTATACCTTGGGGCAGGCAGCCTGTCAGTTTTATGCGGCGCAGGTAAACCCGCTGGATTCTCAGGAAGCACTGCAAGCCTCTCAACTTGAGAATGATCAATATCTGAAGGATGCGATCGCCCAGGAAGTGGTGATGGATCAGATTTTAGTGCATGTAATTGTGGCGGGGCATCCAGATAAAACGTGGCATGACCTTTTACCCGATCTGCCAAAGTTCAAGTTTAGTCCGGCTTCGATGGAGGCGATCGCCGCCTGTGCCGATGATCCACCAGGATTGCCCGAATTACTAGAACATATTACCGAAGAGTTTGCCGTGCCGCTGTTTATTCAGTGTCAAAAATTGGCTAACGCCGACGGCATCGTGACTCCCGATGAACATCGGTTGCTCACAGTCATTGCCCAAACGCTGAATCTAGAATCGGATGGGCTACCCCTCGAACCGGATGACCCCCTCGACCCGATGGATGACAAAGAGCCTGTGTTGGATGCTACATTGAGCGCGGAAACGGCTTCCCAAAAGGGTTTTAGCTGATCTAGAGATTAGGACTCTCGACCTTTTCGGTGGTTAGAGTAGCAGTCTTGCCAGTCAACCAGCCTCCTTCACTGATCGGGAACTGATCGGGAACTGATCGGGGCCTCTGTCAGAGTCAGTTGTTTAATGCCTTCGTCCATGTTGGGCCCCATACATGACGCAAAAATCGCCAGGATGCCGCCTGCCGTCCTAAACGGTAACTGCTATGGAAGGCGGGATGCTCTGCGGATGATGCCGGGCCGGTTTTCGAGTAGGCTAGTTCTTGATGGGCGATGCTGCTGTCTCGCATCCTAGGTATGAACCCCTGTGCCAGAAAGTCATTAGAAGATTGTCAGAAAGTTCTGAACGGTAGGCAGGCGGTTTGCACTGCCAAAGCCGGTCGCAGTTTCATGGCAGGCAATGCTAGGGGGTGATGATGGCAGCGATCGCTTGTATATCGTTGTTTCAAGACTTGTCTCTGCTACTATGACCTCCTCCTCCGACGCTCAGCCTGCTCCCGATGCATCGAATCCATCGCCCTCTGCTGACCCTGAGCGGCTGGCTGGCATTCTACAATCACTGCGCCGCAAAGAATCGACTTGGAGCCAGTGGGGAGAATGGTGTCAACAGTTGCAAAAGGAAGGTTACACCCCGCAGCAAATTTTTGAGGAAACCGGGTTTGAGCCAATTCAGCAAAATCAAATTATTGTGGCGGCTCAGGTCTATGCCTCAATGTTGGCTGTGGGGGTGTCGTCTGACGTGCAGCGCCATTTTGAGCAACAGGGCAGTGATAGTCTGTACGAATGGCGGATTCTGAGCCACGCCGATCGCGCGGCAGCCGCGACCTTGGCGGTGCAGCGCGGCATTAACTCTGACGGGGCGCGGGATGTAGCAAAAGCAATCAAAGAATTTTCGCGGTTTTCTAAACCCCCGGAAGGATTTTCGAGCGCTGCCGGAGATGCGGTTGCCTATAGCTACTACAAATTGGCAAAACAGCAGGGAGAATTGTCTGAGCGATCGCGCTTAATTGCCCAAGCAATGCGCTTTGTAGAAACGGAGGGTGCCCGCAAAAAGATTGAGGTATTGCTGACTGAAAGCGTTACTCAAACGCCTCAGCGGGTTGCGCCTGCCCTGTCGGTGTATCGCCTAGAGTCGGATGATGATGCCCCGCGCCTGCTGCCGGTGGCCGGCCAGATGCCTCTCACCGTAGCCGATTGGAAAGCGGTGCCGATTCCAGAACCGACGGGCGCGTTTGGCGTGGTTCAGCATTCGGGAACGGGAGCGTGGGTTGCGATTCCTGGCTGGTCGGTGATTTTGAATGCGGATGATCCGGTGGCGATCGCTTGGCAGAGTGACCAGTTGCCCCAGCCTTTGGCTGGTAAGCCCGAAGAGGTGATGGTGATTGTCGATCGCTCAGAGCGGGATTGGCAACCGGAGCATTATTTTCTGACGGCGGCGGGCGATCGCCTAGCGCTGCAATGGTTTGATACTGAACCGAGTCAGCCGCTGTTTGGGCGGGCCGTGCTGGTGGTGCGCCCCAAGCGAATCTTGGATGAAAACTATTCTAGAGATCCGTGGCAAATTGATGAATAGGCGATCGCGAGGGCTGGATGATTGAACTCCCCTCACTCAACCGTCAGAGACCCGTCAGAACCCCAATGTCTGAGGTTGAACGGAGGGGAGTACGCCCGCTTATCCAAGCTGCCTAGAAGGAGCGTCGGTAAATTAAGAAGCGTTGATGGTTTGATCAACGCAGAAGTTTACAATCTGTTCAAATTCGGCGGGTGGCTCCCCACCCTCTTGAAGCTGGCGATCGACTTCGGCAAATTCTTCAAACGAATATTCTTTCTGAATTTCATCTAGAGTGCAGTTGCAATAAGCGGTCGCCTCTTCTTCCGTTGCCCCTGCACTAACCGCCGCACTCACACATCCATTGATGAAGCCCGCGGCGGCTTCCGGGGGATAGGGTTCGGCTGTTGCGTTTTCCTGAGTTGCTGGTGCTTCGGCCGTCTCGTTTGGCTCTGCTGGAGCCTCTGCCGTTTCGGGGGTCTCAGGCGGTTCAGTCGCGCTGTCTTCAGGAGTAGTGCCTGTGGGCGCTTCAGTTTGTTCTGTAGTGGTTTCACTATCAGGCGCGGCGGCTTGGTCATCGTCGCCGCAGGCAGGCGCGATCGCCAGAATGAGACAGGCAGCCATTAGTGAAAAGTAGTGTCGAGTTTTCATATCATCAAATGTTGATAACGGGTTGATAACGGTTCGGTTGCAAGGCTTTGTCAACTTCAATGGTGGTATCGAGTTGCGATCGCTGAGTCAATGCCATGCCGGTCAAGTTCTGGGCCGGTTTAGCGATCGCACAACAGTCGGACAGGAGAGCAGGCCACCTTTACGCCCTTTTTCTAAAACCCTTGCCCAATTTTGGCAGAAGGAGGGTTCCAGGACTGGTGCGTAGCCTATGGTCGGGAGAAGGAACTAGGGAGTGAGGATAATGCCGGATGTGCAACCCTAACAAACTCCCAACGGCTAAGGCGTTACGACATAGGGCGAATCCAGCGCTTCTGCTTCGCCTTGTTGAACAAGGGCTTGATACACCATACTCACGACTTCAGCCCGTGTCGCGGGGCGATCCGGGGAAAGGGTCGTTTCATTCTCTGGGCTAACCACCAAGCTGGCTTCTGTAACAGCCGCGATCGCAGGAACGGCCCATTCAGGAATTTGCTGGCGATCGCGATATAAATTGAGGACATCTTCGGTGGGGAGGGTAGAGGGCGGCAACTCTAAGCCACTGTTGAGCGAAAGTAATACCTGCATTCGGGTAATCGGCTCATCAGGACGAAACACCTGATTAGGATAGCCGTTCAAAAATCCGGTACGCACTGCTGCATCAATGGCTGAGCGGGCCCAATAATCATCCGCTATGTCCCCAAACGACACTGAAATCTGGCGATCGCTCCGGGCAAAGACCTCAGCCACCAGAGCCGCATACTGGGCCCGAGTGATAGGTTCATCGGGTTGAAAGAACTCGCCATCCACGCCTTGCAGCGCATTCAGTTCGCCCATGTTGTCAATGAACGGCTTAGCCCAATGTCCGTCTGGAACGTCGGCAAAACGCACCTGCCTGGGCTGAGTCGGTTCTTCAACTGCTCCATTGGATGGCTCCTGGGCATCTTCAGCGATCGCATCGGCTGCATTTTCGGCCGTTTCCAGGGTTTCTTCGGGTTGATCTCCATCCACTGCGGTCAAACTCTCTGGCAAAAGTTCCTCCGCAGTCGGAGCAGATTCGCCGGGGCGCATCTCAGGGCGATCGTCCGAAACTAAAGCATCCGACTCCAATAACGCCAGAACGGACGGGGCCATTTGCGTCATCGGCACGCGGCTACCTCGGCTCTCCACGCTGGCAGCATCTGGTTCCACTCGACGGCGATCGCTCCGCCGCTCCACCTCATCGGCTGTGGAGGTTGTCGGCGGTAAAGCTGCTGTTGGCTCTGAAACCTCATCCGTAAACAGTGAGGGAAGCATGGGTTGATTTAGGGCCGCACGCCAATTTTGCCGACCGATGCTCCAAAAAAGAACGCTGCCGATCGCAACAAGCGCCACAACAGCCGCAACCCACTCATCAAAAGTGTTGCGGTCGTCGTTTGGGGGCGGCGGGGAGTTTGGCATCATCGGCATTCAACGGGTTCGTCGCCCGTATTATTGCCCAGAATGGCATGAAACGCCAGAGCCTTTGGGCAGAACTGTTACACTCTCAGCCGCAATGGCTCTTAAATCTGGGTCGATTCACTTACCGTCGAGCAAACTGCCGAGACTCAACGGCTCTGGCTAGCGTTTTCAGCATCGTTACAGTAGTTTCCACATTTACGCAGGCATCGGTGATACTTTGCCCGTAGACCAACTGGCTGCGATCGCTACAGATTTTTTGATTACCAGCAACCAAATGGCTTTCAATCATCACACCCATCAAATGCCGTGAACCCTGGGCAACTTGTTCGGCGACATTGTCGAGCGCAACCACCTGGCGATTGTAGTCCTTTTGAGAATTGCCGTGGCTGCAATCCACCATAATCCGAGGATTCAACCCTAGCCCCGCAAGCTGGCTAGCCGCCAGTTCCACGCAGTCTTGAGCATAGTTTGGACCGCTACTGCCGCCGCGCAACACAAGATGCCCATCGGGGTTGCCCGTCGTCTTGACAATGCTGGCCAGTCCATCATGATTGATTCCTAAGAAATGGTGGGGCTGGCTGGCAGCTAACATGGCATTTGCTGCAATATGCAGGCTGCCGTCCGTCCCGTTTTTATAGCCGATCGGCATAGACAGCCCCGATGCCATTTCGCGGTGGGTTTGGCTTTCGGTGGTGCGAGCGCCAATGGCCGTCCAAGAAATTACGTCCGCAATGTATTGAGGAATAATAGGGTCGAGCAGTTCGGTGGCTGCCGGCAGACCCATGTGCGCTAAGTCCAGCAGCAGTTTCCGCGCTAGGCGCAACCCGGTGTTAATGTCGTAGCTATTGTTCAAGTGGGGATCGTTGATCAAGCCTTTCCAGCCGATGGTGGTACGCGGTTTCTCGAAATATACCCGCATGACAATTTCAAGGTGATCGCTGAGTTCGGTGCGCAGGGCTTGCAGCTTTTGTCCATACTCGTAGGCTGCATCCACATCATGCACCGAGCAGGGCCCGACAATTACTAACAGGCGATGATCTTCGTGGCGCAGAATGTTTCGGATGCGATCGCGCGTGTCGGCAACCAAATCTGCGGCGGCTGCGTTGATGGGTAGCTCATGGTGGAGCATTGCAGGGCTGATGAGTGGACGGGTTTCTACAACGTGCAGGTCGTAGGTCTTAGGCATGATGAGAATTGCAATTGCAGAATGAAGGACAAAAGGTTGGGCACATCTATGGCTGAGCCATGAATAGAATCCGCTGGATGGGGTGCGCCTATTGCAATGATGGCTCAATCAGAACCAAAATTGAGCCAATGCTCACGCGCGGCTGCCATCGCTATGAGTGGGCGATCGCTCCCCCATTCTCAGGGTTTTCGAGATGGAAGCCAACCCGATTTTTTAAAAAGGTGCCCAAAAAATATTGAGAATGTTCAGAACATCGCGCTAAGCAGATAGCTTAAGCAATCTGAAGGGCGGTTCTGCCACCCCTCAAAAACACTCACGTCCCAGGTCAGATCGCTACCTACGGCCGGACTCATACGCTCAACCAGTGCTAATGTTTTCTGGATGTTGGGCTTAGAAGCCATCGCCGAATTGAGTCCACTGCGGTAACCATTCCTGCTGACGGGATCACGCTTGCTCCCGTCAGGGTAGTTCACATAGGATTTTGTAGCCTAAGCTTACTGCGCTGCGGTTAATTCAATCGATAGGCGCACTGTTCCGCTGACGGGTTCCGTGTACTGCCAACGTTGCAACCAGTCCCGAACGGATCTCACCCATTCAATGTCTTGAATGGTGGAGTTTTGGTCGTCAAACAATACGGTTTGTGCAACGCCGTTGACCAGTCGCACTTCTAAGGCAATGATCCCCGTTGCATCTGACCAGACATACTGCTGTTCAATATGATTGGTGAGAGCTTCGCGCAGTGCGGCTTCAAGGTCAGCGGCGATCCCATCGGTTTCCCAATCCACAACCCGCGCAACGAAGACATCCTCATCCACCGGGCTCATATCTTCTTCTAAGGGATAATTCGTCTCAAACTGTTGCAGCCCCGCCGGCGCTGACATCACGCTATTCGGCATGCTCCCGCGTGATCCTGAACTTTGCGGCATGGCTCCGAATTGAAGGTCTACCATTTCAGATCCAAAGAAGCCTTCGTATTCTGTTCCCTCTGGCAGCTCGAGCGGTACGTCTACCGTGCGGCGCGTTCCGTCGGGATCAACTCGCACTTCTTCGCTCACGGCGACAAATGCAGTGTACTGCGACAGCAATCGATAGTTCAGTGCAGTTTCAGTGATGGCTTCAACGCCATCTACCGTTTCGATCGCATACATTTGATTCATCAGGTCTTTGATGCGAGATCGTCCCCATAACTGGGCGATCGCAGGATTTTCGGTCGCTTGGTCAAAATTGACCATCAGCATTTCATCATAGGGAACGCCACCGGCCGCCGTGCCTCGAATCCGCAGCCGCCCACTTTGTCCGTTTGCCACCCGTCCAAACAGCACCAGCGGTTGCTCTGCAAATAAATCGGGAGGAGCCAGCGGATAGAGATCGGGCGCGTCGCCCTCGCCTTCCCAAGTGACGCGGATATTGGTCAACACGGGATTGTTAATTTGGCGGAAGAAGCGTTCGGCTACTTCCTCGGTGGGTTCATCTTGCCGCACGACCTGTGATGTGCCGCGCCCTACTTCTGCTAAGCGATCGAGCAAAAAGCGATTGGTGGAACTGCCTACCCCAAAGCTATACAGCCGATTTCCTTCGGCTAGGTTTTGCTGCACTTCAGCGATGACGGCGGCTTCGTTGCCAATGTAGCCATCGGTTAGCAAGACAATGCTGCGAACTCGCCCCTCCGGAGCGGGTGGAAAGTTTAAAACGGTTTGGATGCCGTTCAACAGTGCAGTACCGCCATCCGCTTGCAGTTGGTTAACATAGGCGATCGCTCGACGACGGTTGGCAGCGGAGTTCGGCAGCGGCGTCGGCGAGAGTTGTCGAGTCGAGTTGGCAAAATCAATGATGTTAAACGTATCGTCCGGGTTCAGCCCGTTAATCATGCGCCGCATGAGTTCCTGAGACTTGATTAGGGGATCGCCGGACTGGGAACCGGAGGTGTCCATTAAAAAAATGACATCTTTTGGTACGATCTCGTCAGTGTGGTAATCTACGGCGGGGATCAGGTAGGCTGCAAAGTGTCCGCCTTGGTCGTTGCGCTGGGTCAGCACGGTGGACTGGGGGCGATCGCCCATGACCTCATAGCGCAGAATCAAATCTTTGTTGGGGATCGTATCTTGAGGATCTAGACTAACCTCGACTCGGTTGCCGACCGTTGATCTCACAATGTCATGAGATGGGGAGGTGACGCTCTGAATGGGAACGCCCGCATCGATCGCCACGGTTACCGCAATGTCATGCCCCGATCGCTCCTCCGGGCGCAGCACGGGCGGCGTAATGGCGTCAGCATCGGGAACTTGGGTGGTGTTGCCCGCTTGATCCATCGGCTGTCCAGGAATGTAGCGCGGCCCGACCACCATCGGAAACACAAACTCGTAGTTGCCGCCTTCAAAACTCAGGCTTTCGGTGTAGCGAATTGTGACGTCAATCTGCTCACCGGGGCGAATATTCGCGAGTGATTGAGTAAAAATATTGGCCCGTTCTTGCTCAAGTAGTCCAGCGGTGCGCCCTTCTTCGATAGCCTGTTCATAGATGGCCTGGGCTTCTTCCCGCCGCTTGATGTCGCCGCGAATGGTGCGATCGCCAATGGTGATTTCCATGTCATCCACGGCTGCCTCATCCGGCAGTGGAAATACATAGATGGCTTCGAGGGGATCATTGTAGGGATTTTCAAAGGTCTGGGTGACTTCGACGCGAGCCACGTTGCCGCTCACCTGGGCCTGCACGTCGGTATGCCGCAGGGGAAAAGCGCGGGATTCATTATCTAAATCAGTCACAAATAGACCGCCCATGGGTTCTGCCTCCGCGCTGGGTTGAGGATTGTTGAATGATTGCGACTGGGCCATAAGTGAGGGCAGCAATGATCGTGTCAGTGACGGCATCATAGTTTGGGCGATCGCTGGATGGTGAACCTCCCCTACTCCGACAATGCCAGCAACCCCAGAAATGGCCAAAATAGACAGTAACCCTTTGTTCATCGCCGAATCCCCTTAAATTTTACGGGCGATCGCACCAAGGGCGATCGCTACTGCTACCGTGCCTCTAAAACGCTGCGGTGATGGCTAGGTTTCCAAAATTGAAACCGCAGCAGTTACCTCTGATGTTGAGCCGATAACGGGGTACTGCGGTACTGGACTCAGGTGGCTCGCGAAATAGCCTAACCTCCAAAATACACCTTGTAAATTTCATGGGCGATTGGCAATGCATTGGTCGATCCATACCCGCCGTTCTCAACGATCGCCGCGATCGCAATTTGGGGATCATCAGCCGGGCCAAAGCCGACGAACAGCGAATGGGACTCTTGCCCCAACACCTCGGAGGTTCCCGTTTTGCCACCCGTCAGCGGAATACTGCCGTCATTCAACCGCTGGGCCGTTCCTTGCTGCACCGTAGCCACCAATCCTTCGCGAATGACGGCTAGTGCAGCCGGATCGATCCCCGTCGGAATGGGCTGAGTGCCGGGTGTTCCAGTCTGGCTCATCACCAAATGCGGAATGACGCGATCGCCCCCATTAACCACCGTCGCCACCACCACAGCTAGCTCCAGCGGCGTTACCTGCACCACTCCTTGCCCGATCGCCATACTCACTGTATCGCCGGTGTACCACGGTTCGCCGTATAGGGCTTCTTTCTGATCCGGTGTTGGAATGATGCCAGGGTTGGCCCCTTCTAGCCCCATGGTGGGGGTTGTACCGATCCCCATCACACTGCCCCAATGGGCGATCGCCTCTGGGCCAGCAGCCATCCCAACCTGATAAAAAAACGTATTGCTGCTGTAAGCCAGCGCTTCCCGAAACCCGATCGCACCGTACCCCTGATTGCTATGTTCCCAAAACTGCGTGCCGCCTACCGTGATAAACGCCGATGTGCCCACGATAGAGGTCGGATTAAACCTGCCAGACTGCATCCCCGCCACAGCGGTCACAATTTTGAATGTGCTGCCGGGCGGATAGCCCTGCACCGTTCGATTCAAAAACGGCTGATTCTCGCTCTGCAACTCATTCCATTCAGCATTGGTGACGCGCCGCGTAAAAATATTGGGATCAAAAGCTGGCCCGCTCGCCAGTGCCAGCACCTCTCCCGTATTAACATCCAACACCACAACAGCCCCACGGCGATTATTGAGGGCTTGCTCAGCCTTGCGCTGCAAATCTAGGTCAATGGTGAGTTGGATCGGCTGTCCGGAAACGGCTGGGTCAATGCCTAGAATGCGTTGCTCCCGTCCATTTGCATCAACTTCGACCAATCGATTGCCCCACACCCCTTGAAGTTGGGCATTCATCGATCGCTCGATCCCCATTTGCCCCACAATCATGCCGCTGGGATAATCCGGATTCAAGGTCATATCTGCTTCAGTGGCTTCACCGATGTAGCCCAAAATATGGGATGCGATCGCCCCTTCTGGGTAGTAACGGTTTGACTCTCCCAGAATTTCAACGCCGGGAAACTGCTGCGAAAACTCTGCCAGCGCCACAAACGCTTCTGGGCTGAGTTGCTGCGCAATCCGAATGGGCAGCGGAGAGTTATAGCCCGCTTCGTCTAGTTTGAGCAGCATCTCTTCGGCTGGAATGCCCAACACCTCGTTTAATCGTTGAACCGCTATCAACCACTGATCTGGCGACTGCTGGCGCGGCCAAAAGTACACCGCCCGGCTCAGCCGATTGGCCGCCAGCAGTTGCCCATTGCGATCGGTGACATTGCCGCGATCGGAACGAATAGGAACCATCCGCACTCGGTTTTGTTCCGCCTGTTCCAGATGTTCTGTGCCTTGCAACAGTTGCAGTTCTGCCAGCCGATAGGCACAAACGCTTAGCGTTGTCGTAGCAAACAGCATAAAGATGAGCGATCGCCGCAACAGTGTATCCCGGCTACTGATCCCCGCAACCAGTGAGCTTTGAAGATTACGCTTTTGGGTCGTGGTAGATGAAAATCTAAGGTCAGTGGTCATGAACGGTCATCCCTGTCGGAAAGTGGCGGGTTGGTCAGTGATTAATGAGTGATTTAGACGGACGCAACATGAGTGAAGGCGAGCTTTGACAAAACCGAAACCCAATACAGCCCTCAAGCAGCGGTGAGTTGACACGACCCATCGGTGCGATCGCAATAGCAACGGGCGACTATCCTAGGCAAACCGACTGCAATGGTTTTAACTTAACCGGCTCAACCGCTCAAGCTGGAATCCACAGCGCACAGATGCTTGCGATCGCCATCGGTCTGGCTTATGTCATGCTTACTTGTTCTAATTCCCGTGCGATCGCCCAAGTCATCCGGATGGTTACAGCGTCCCCATTTCCCCAAACCCCAATTTAACCTCTAAAACTGCTGTCATTGAGCTAACCTCTTGAACATCGAAGATGATGACAGACCATCGGGCAGGGTTTGAGCAATATCTGAACAGCAGGCAATGGGCGGGAAAAGTCAACCGCCGGGTGGCTGGGCCCTGATGGTTAAAGTACCCTCAATCTAGCAATTGCCCATGAGGATCACTATTAAAAATCGTGATAGGTTTGCTGTGCGCCCTTCACTGGTATGCCGTGGCTCACTGAATGCGATCGATATACCCATGTGACGGAAACCAGTAAATTTGCTAGAACTAACCCATTAGAGAGACTGCAGCATGGCTCGGATGGCGTGAGCTATTCAGTGTAATCTCTTAACGATAGGCTGGTTTCTAAGATCGGCAGGGGTGCAATCAGACAACAGGGATTGGATGACCCTATCATTGTTGGTGGCTATTGCGCTGCACTCATTTGACCCATCTCAAACGTGAGTGCCCCTCGGATACGTTGCAACGGATTGATCCCCAGCAATCAATTTAATAGTTGTTAATAAGTTGTAGAGGGATTATCCAGCATTCACCGAGGGATCACTGAGGTTGTTTACTAGCCGTATGGCAACGCCCGCTGTTCTGCTGGTCGATCGCTAGCGATCGCCGTTTGCCCCGTCCAGCGCTGCAAACTCTTGATAAAAGTTTGCCCTGCCGTGGCAATGCCGAACAGCGAGTCAACCGCAGTGCTAGCCGTAATGCAACTTAAATGAGTGGCGCAATCTAAACCTGTATAGTGCCAAGCATCATTCAATTCCATCATCTGCAACATACTGTTATGACGGACACATCTAAACCGAGTGGCGCAGGAATAGTGGTCATTGCCGATGGCAATCGTCCCAATTATTTATGAAGCCTGCCGATGTGGATGTCTTACTTGTCAACTATCGCTGAGTAAAGTTAGCACCATCATGAATTCAGAGTTTAATGTGATCAAGCCAACCGGCATCCTAGACAGTACAAAAACGAATCAACTGCGTACTGAAATCAGCGACTTGGTGAATTCAGGCGTAAAGACGATTCTAGTTGACCTCAAAGACATCACTTTTGTAGACAGCTCAGGTCTAGGCGCTCTGGTCATTGGTCTTAAGACCGTGCGATCGGCTGGCGGACGTTTCTATGTCTGCTCCATTAATGAGCAAGTTCGTATTTTATTTGAACTGACCAGCATGGATCAGGTCTTTGAAGTGTACCCCAATCAAGATGCATTTGAGAAAGCGGTCTTTTCCGCGAGCTAGGGCAGGTCGTCAATCCATCACAGAAACCAGTTGGGGCTGATTGACTGACAAAGAATGTTGCATCGGGTGCGGAGACTGTCCCCTTACGAGTAGCAGGCGTAAAGCCCCCGCGTTTCAACCGGGGGATATAAGCG